>SCSU01000035.1 GCA_004299275.1 Patescibacteria group bacterium | reverse complement strand
GCGCGAATGTCGTGGCCGTGGACAATCTCTCCACCGGCAGCCGCGAGAATATCGCGCGCCTGGAAGGCCGGCTGGGGTTAACTTTTAAACTGGCGGATGTCAACCGGTTTGACGAGCTGGCTTCGGTTTTCGGCGACCATCGGATTGATTACGTTTTTCATTACGCGGCGCTGGTCGGCGTGAAAAACGTGATTGAGCGGCCGCTCGAAGTTTTCAAGGACATTGACGGCATCAAATTTCTGCTGGCGCTCGCTCACGCTCATCGCGTCAAAAAAGTCGTCTTTGCCTCCTCCTCCGAGGCCTATGGCGAGCCGGTGGAATTGCCGGAACGGGAGGAGGGCCGGCTCAATGTAAACGCCGCCGACCCCTACGGCCTGACCAAATTGGTCGGCGAAAACATGGTGCGTAATTACTGGAAGCGCTACGGCCTGCCCGGAACCTCGCTCCGGTTTTTCAACGTCTACGGTCCGCGCCAGCAGTCCTCGGCTTACGGTTTTGTGGTCGGAATTTTTATCAAAAAAATTCTGGCCGGCGAGCCGGTCACCATTTACGGCAACGGCACGCAGACGCGCGACTTCATTTTTATTGACGACAACATCGAGGCCGCCATTCGCGCGCTCTTTGCGGAACAAGCCAACGGCCAGGCGATTAATGTCGGCAGCGGGCGGCAGACGACCATACTGGAGCTCGGCGAGCGAATCTCGCGGCTCGGGGGGCGAGAGTTTAACCCGGTATTTCTCCCCGAACGCGAAGTTGAGGTGCGCTATCGCTGTCCGGACATCACCAAGATGCAAAATCTTTTGGGCTTTAGCCCGCAGACTTCACTGGACGAGGGGTTAAGCAAAACTTTTGATTGGTATAAGTTAGTTAATAGCAAATAGGGGATAGCAAATCGCTAATCGCTTATCGCTAATAGCTGGCGGCGGCATGGAGACAAAACCGACCATCATTATTTTTTCCGCGTTCTATGAGCCGTTCGTGAGCGGCGCGGAACGGTTCGCGGTGGAAGCGGTAGCGCGTCTTGGTGACCGTTACCGTTTTGTTGTTTTAACTTCGCGGCTTAATCGCACTCTGCCGCGGCGGGAAGAGAAAAACGGTGCGCTCATCGTCCGCCTCGGTCTCGGCGCGAATTTTGACAAGTATCTCTTCCCAATACTGTCTCCATTCGCGGCGCTCTGGCAGAGGCCAGCGCTCGCGCACGCCGTGATGGAGTCCTACGCCGGAATCGCGCTTTGGCTCTTCGGCCTTCTTCGCCCGCGTGTCCCGAGAGTACTGACGTTGCAGAGCGGCGACTTGGACAGCGCCGAAAAACAGCGTCGAATCCCCGGGTGGCTCTGGGCCAGGATTCATCGCTCGCCGGATTATGTTACAGCCATCAGCAATTTTCTGGCGGACCGCGCCAAACGGTTGCGCGGTGCGGCCAGGGAGCTGGACGTCATGGTTCTCCCGAACGGCGTGGACCTCCAAAAGATTCCGTCGGCCCGCGAGCGCGTCCCCGGCCGGATTGTCTGCGTCGCGCGGATGGCTTGGGAAAAAGGGTTGAACAATTTGATTGAGGCCTTTGCGGAAATTAGGAAGACCAATTCCGAAGCGCACTTGGTGCTGGTCGGCGACGGGCCGGAGCGCGAAAAGTTAGAAAAAATTTCCCATGACTTGGGCCTCGAAAATTTTGTCGCCTTCCGCGGCCAGCTGTCAAACACCGAGGCGCTCGCGGAAGTCAGCCGCGCTTCGGTGTTTGCCTGCCCGTCGCTCGCGGAAGGGCTGGGTATCGTTTTTCTGGAAGCGCAGGCCGTGGGCGTGCCGAGCGTGGGCACCAGAGTCGGCGGCATCCCCGACGTGATTGCCGACGGCGAGACCGGACTGCTGGTTCCGCCCAACAATCCGTTCGCGCTCGCCGCGGCGATCGAGCGGATGCTCACCGACCGCGTTTTCGCCGATGCGTGCGTTGCCCGGGCCAAAGAAAAAGTCCCCCATTTTTCTTGGCAGAGGATAATGGAGGAGCTCGCCGCTATCTATGAGCGCTTGCGCCGCGAGCGGCGGATTCTGCTCGCCACCGGCATTTACCCGCCCGCCTCCGGCGGTCCCGCGACTTACGTCAAGACCATCGCGCCGCAGCTCAGCAAGCTCGGCTGGCGGCCGCACATCCTGACTTACGGCGACCACCGCACTGAAGCCGCGCCGGCCGGAGTAAAGCGAACAGTTGTCTGGAAAGGATTGCCGCCAGGAGTGCGCCATCTGGTTTACGCTTGGCAGTGTTTTTCCCTCGGCCGCTCTGTTGACGTCATTTATTCGCAAGACTCGGTTTCCGCCGGCGCGCCGGCCGTGCTGGCTAATTTGTTTCTGCGGCGCAGGTCCCTACTCAAGGTCGTCGGGGATTATGCCTGGGAGCAGGGGCAGAACCGTTTTAGCGTCAGTGATTCGCTGGATGATTTTCAAAATCGGCGTTATGGGCCGAGGGTGGAATTATTGCGCCAGATTGAACATTTTGTGGCGCGCCGCGCGACGAGGATTCTCACGCCATCGCGGTATCTCGCCGGAATTGTCGCCCGCTGGGGGATCACGGACGAAAAAATCACCGTGGTGCCGAACGCGGTGGAAATGCCGACAGCGGCTCCTTTTTCGTCCCTATCGAGCCGGTTGCCAACTGTTGTAACCGCTGGCCGCCTGCTCCCCTGGAAAGGTATGCGCGAGCTGGTTGCCGCCATGCCCGGAGTCCGCGAAGTTGTGCCGGGAGCGACGCTCACGGTTATCGGTGACGGACCTTTGCTTTTGGCGCTTGAGGAAGACGCGCGCTGGCTTGGTGTGTTTAGGGCGGTCAATTTTACCGGCCGTCTGCCGCGGGAGGAAGTTCAAAAAACAATCGCCGCCTCGCGCGTTTTTGTTCTGAACAGCAGTTACGAAGGATTCTCGCATCAGCTCCTTGAAGCCATGGCACTCGGAGTTCCGGTTGTGGCCACGACCGCCGGCGGGAACGCGGAAGTGGTCAAAGACGGCGAAAACGCGCTGGTGGTGCGCCCGGACGACGGCGCGGGGCTCACTGCCGCTATCAGGCGGTTGCTTACCGACAGCGCTTTGTCCGAGCGGCTGGCCGCTGCCGCGAGACAAACGGCGGCGAGCTATACCGTGGAACGAATGATGGCCGGTCTTTTGTCGGTTATTGATAACCTCCAGATTCCAACCTCCAACCTCCAACCTCCAACCTCCAATTTCCAACTTCCAATTTTTATGTTGACCCGCGACGCGAGCGCGTTCACAAAAGATTCCGACACGGCGCGCCGCTTGGCGGAATACGAGGCCGCGGGCGCGGCCATCACGGTGGAATTGTTTACACCCGCGCGCGTTTTCACCCTGCTTTGGCAAGGCCTCCGCGCTGTCGGCCGCGGCTGGGTGGTCACGAGCCAAGACCCGTTTGAGTCCGGTCTCCTCGCCTGGATTATCGCCCGGGCTCGCGGCGCCAGTTTGGAACTTCAGCTCCACGGCGATTTTTTCGGACCGTATTGGAAGAGGGAAGCGTGGCATCGATCAACTCGTCTGGTTCTGGCGCGTTGGCTATTAAAACGAACGGACAGCGTTCGTGTCCCGAGTGAGCGAGTTCTGAGCTCGCTCCGGGGCATCGTTCACGAACGTAAAGTTTTTCGTCTGCCGGTTGCCGGCCAGATGCTCGCGGGGAGCGATAAACAGCGCGAACGGACGACAATATTCTACGCTGGCCGTTTTGAGCGCGGAAAAAATTTGCCTCTGCTGCTCGCGTCCTTTGGCGAACTTTTGCTGGTGGAGAGAGAAGCGAAATTGATTTTAGCCGGGAGCGGCGGTGAGGAAAGCAATCTCCGGCAATTCGCCGACAAACTCGGTATCAGCGGTTCCGTGGAGTTTTTGTCGGAGCAGAAATCGCTCGCGGAATTTTTTAATCGGACGGCGGTTTGCGCTCTGCCGTCAAACCATGAATCTTGGAGCCGTTTCGTTATCGAAGCCGCAGAGACCGGCTGTCCGGTGGTGATGACCGATGTCGGCTGTGCCGGCGAAGTCATAAAAAACGGCGAGTCCGGCTGGGTCGTGGCGGTGGGGGACAGGTTAGCTTTCGCCGCGGCACTCATCGCCGCCGTCAAAGACCCCAACGAGGCGCGCCGCCGCGCCGCCGCTGCCAAGCAAGCGGCTCAAAAACTTCCATCGCGCGAGGAAGCCGCAAAAATGATTGTCCAAAATTGGCGCGCGCTGGCCGAGGGCCACCGTCCCTGATGCTTGACATAAAAGATAAACAACTATAACCTTCGCTCCTTCGTTCCTTTCACTATCAGCGACTTTCCATCCTCTCACCATGGAGCAGAGACGTGAAATTTCGAGAGCAGTACCCGGGTTTCGAGCGGACGCTAGCGGCCATCGGGCTCACGCGCAACGCGTTCGAACACATCCAGTCGGCGATCTTCGACACCTACGACCGGCTGGCCGCGCCGCTCCCTGAGTCGAGCAAGTGGAAGCACGAGAAACCGAAGCACGCAAGGAAGGCGCTCACGGAGGTATGCGCCTTCGCGGAACTCCTCGGCCTCACGGAGCCGCTCATGCAGTACATCGCGCTGGCTTGTAGTGCACACGACCTCGGGCGTATGGTGCAGGCGAATAAGCGCGCGTCAACGCGGCCCGATGGATTTGACATCGTCTTCGAAGACGATCGCAAACCCATACCGTACGACGACAACGACGAGCGGCATGGGTACGAGAGTGTGCTCCTGCTCCGGCCCATTCTCGGACTGTTCGCCGAGACGGACGCGGGGGTGTGGCTTTTGGGTGCGGTGAGGCATCACTCCCGGAAGGCCAACCCCACCCTCGAGATGTGCGGCGGTAGTGAAGAGTCGCTCGCACTCTGCGGCATCGTGCGCGACATCGACAAGGTGCTCGGATTCCAGGACGCCGCGGACTACACGGGCAACCCGGAGCGCAAGGCCAAGGAACGGCTGCAGAACTGGCCCAAGCAGATCGAGACGGACCTAGCGTGGGGGACAGAGCTCGGACGAGTTGACCCCGCGGAGTTCCTCACGGCGACTTCGCTTGAAGTGCCCATCGATCGGCAAAAGTGCCGGTCGTATGAGGCGTACATGCTGCAGTTCCTGAAATGGTTCTTCGGGTTCGTCCGGCCGGAGATGCAGGAAGTCGCGCTCAACGAGGGCGGGCCGCAGATCGTCGCCGCGTACCTTTTGCGGCAGCTCGAGGCGACGCCCGAACAGCGGGAACAGCTCCACGTCATGCTCAAGACCTACCGCAACGGCGTGCTTCTTCGTCTCGCTACCTAGAGGAGCGTATACCGTCGAAGTCGATGGAAGCTCGAACCCCTAGTCGTATTCACGCGGCTGGGGATTTTTTTCGACCTTTTTCCGCCGATGCTGACAGAATCATCTCACGTCTCAAATTTATATCAGGCCCTTGCCGTGGCGGCGTTTTTTTAGTAAATTAAGACCTCTTATGAAGCACATCGCGCTCCTCGCCGGTGCTCGCCCCAATTTTATGAAAATAGCGCCGCTCCGCGCGGCGTTAGTTAATCGCGGCGCCCGGGCTACGCTCATCCACACCGGCCAGCATTATGACCCGCTGATGTCCGATGTTTTTTTCCGCGATCTGGGATTGCCCGAGCCGGACATAAACCTCGGCGTCGGAGCGGGGGATCGTGTCGAACAGATGGGCAGTATCGTCAGCGCGCTGGTGCCGGCGTTAAAAGAGCGCTCGCCGGAGGCGCTGGTCGTCGTCGGCGACATTACCTCGACTGTGGCCGGAGCCATGTTCGGCATGTTGGCCGGCATTCCCGTGGCGCATGTCGAGGCCGGGCTGCGGTCGTTCCACTGGCCGATGCCGGAGGAACTCAATCGCATGTTCACCGATCACCACAGCCGGTGGTTGTTTGTCACCGAACCGGCCGGCGTGAGGAACTTGCAGGAGGAACGAGTGCCGGCGGAACGCATCCATTTTGTCGGCAACGTGATGATTGATACTCTGCGCCGTTTTGAACGCCAAGCGGCGTCCTCCGATATTTTGGTGCGTTTGGGACTCCAGCCGAAGAGTTACGCCGTGCTTACTTTGCATCGCCCAGAGAGCGTGGATCGCCCGGAGACATTCCTGGCGCTTGCCGCGACTTTGGCCGAAGCGTCAACACGCTTGCCGTTAATCTACCCAGTGCATCACCGCGTGCGCGGGCGGCTCACGGGAACCCCGCTCGCGACAGCGTCGGGCGTCCGGATTATTGAACCGCTCGGTTACGTTGATATGTTGGCTTTAGTGCGAGACGCTACTGCCGTCCTTACCGACTCTGGCGGTTTGCAGGAAGAGACCACTGCCTTGGGTGTACCTTGTATAACTTTGCGCGGACAGACAGAGCGGCCCATCACTGTCGAAGTGGGCACGAGCGAGGTCGTTGGCCATGACCGATTGGCGATTCTTGACGCGGTGGATCGCGTGCTGGCCGGCAAATGGAAGAAAGGCAGTGTGCCGTGGCTCTGGGACGGCCGCGCGGCCGAGCGGATCGCCGATATTCTCATCGCCGCCTGACATGCTGCGGCTTCTATTTATCACGCCGAAGATTAATGAACGCGACGACGATTTCGCTTTTACTTCACTTTGGGCGCGGGCCTTTTCGCGCGCGGGTTTTGCGGTCACGGCCGTCGCCCCCGAGGTGCGCGAACATTCTCTGTCGTTTCCCGTATTTTCGCTCGGACGCGAAAAGGGCTGGCCGGCTTGGCGTTCTTTTTTAGAATTCCAGAAAATTATTTTGACCGTTCCGCACGACCGCGTCTTTGTGCACATGAACCCCCGCTGGCTCGCGGCCGGCGCGTGGTACTGGGCGCCGAGGCGCATCCCGACCTATCTTTGGTTTACGCACTACACGCGGCCGCTTTCGCTAAAAATTGGCGACAAGATTGCAAAGCGCCTGTTCGCGGCGACCAAAGAATGTCTGCCGCAGTACGAGGGCGACCAGCGCAAGGTCGTCACCGGACACGGCATTGACACCGAATTTTGGGAGACGCCGGAATTGCCGGAGAGCGAACGCGAGCCGGCGACGCACCTCCTCGCCGTGCACCGGATTTCGCGTTCCAAAAGATTGGAAATTGTTTTGCGCGCGCTTGCGTTACTGCCGCCGGAATATACCCTCACGCATTACGGCCGGCCGCAAGACCCGCGCGCCGATTTAAAATATGAACGCGAAATCCGGGAGTTGACCGAATTGCCGGAACTCAGCGGCCGCGTGCGCCTGATGGGCTCGGTGCCGATGCCGGAACTGCGGAAGATCTACCCGCGTTATCGGGTGATGGTGAACATGGTGCCGCAGACGATTGATAAGACGGTGCTCGAGGGAATGTACTCGGGGCTTACGCCGGTCATCAACCGCGGCCAGGCCGACGCCATCGGTTACCCCGACGCGCCGGCCAACGATTCGCCGGAAACAGTAGCGACTTACATCCGAAATTTAGTTTTAAAACCGAGGGAAGAGCTAAAAAAAATAGTCAAAGAACGTCACGGCGTCGATGGTTTGGTCCGCAAAATGTCCAAGTACATTGTTCCGGGCATTTGATTTATGTGTGGAATCAATGGATTTACTTTTAGTGACCCCGAGGCATTGCGGCGGATGCATGCGGCCACGCGGCACCGCGGCCCGGATGACGAGGGTTTTTTTGAAGCGCCCGGAATTTCGTTTGCACACAACCGGCTCGCAATCATTGACCTCTCGCCGCTCGGCCGCCAGCCGATGACAACCGATGACGGCCGTTTCACTATCGTTTTCAACGGCGAGATTTACAATTACCAAGAACTTCGGCGCAAGCTAGAAAAAGAGGGCGCGAAATTCCGTTCCGAGTCCGATACTGAAGTCCTGCTCGCGTTGTTCGCGCGGGAAGGTGCGCACTGCCTTACCAAACTGAACGGTATTTTTGCTTTTGCGATTTGGGACCGTGATAAAAAGGAACTCACGCTCGCGCGCGACCAGATTGGCGTCAAACCGCTCTATTATTACTCAAAAGATGGACGGCTGATTTTTTCCTCTGAAATCAAAGCGATACTAAAGCATGATGTGCCGCGCGAGATTGACCCGGACGCGCTCAATCTCTATTTTCGTTTTCTCTACGTCCCGGGACCGCGGACAATGTTTGCCGGAATCAAAAAACTACAGCCCGGACAGGTTTTGATTTACCGCGACGGGCAGATAAAAACGGAGCGCTGGTGGCAAATTAGGGAAGGGGAGTACTTGACTGATTTCCGCCAGGCCGCCGCCGAAGTCCGGCGGCTGGCCCGCGAGGCGGTGCGGCTACAACTTGTAAGCGATCGACCGCTCGGCGTCTTCCTTTCC
>SCSU01000034.1 GCA_004299275.1 Patescibacteria group bacterium | reverse complement strand
AAACAAGGATCTGCGGAAGATTGAACGCTGGCTGAACCATCGCCCAAGAAAGTGTCTTAACTATCGAACCCCAGCGGAAGCTTTCAAGGATGAGTGTTGCACTTAATGGTTGAATGCAGGTACCAAAAAGCCGCCTTTGGGGCGACAATTTGGAAACTAACCTTACTGAGCCGAGTCGGATGTCGGGATGTTGAACATCCGCGGGATGTTCAACATCCAAATATCGGCGTTATACTTTGCGTATGTCCGCCCGCCAAAAAATTCCCCGGAACGCCTTTATCCTTGCTTTTGTCGCCCTGGCCTCGGGCTTGGGACAGGACTTGGTCGCCCCGGCGCTCCCCGGTTTTCTCCTCGCGCTCGGCGCGGCGCGGGCGGAGATCGGATTGATAGACGGCCTCTTGAACGGCGCGACCGCCGCCTTCCGGCTCATCTCCGGCCTCCTCTCCGACCGTCTCCGGCAGAGGAAGCTCCTTGTCCTCGCCGGTTACGCTCTCTCCTCTATCGCCCGTCCGCTCCTCGCGTTTGCCAAAACCTTCCCGGCCGTCGCCGCTCTGCGCCTTGCCGACGGCATCGGCAAAGGAACAAAAGACGCGCCGCGCGACGCGCTGGTCGCCGAGGCCGCGGCCGAAATCCGCGGCAGAGCATTCGGTTTTCACCGGCTGGTGGATACTGCCGGGTCAGTCATCGGCCCGCTCATCGCCTCAATTATCCTGCTCTATTTCGCGGCCGGACCAGAGGGGTATCGTTTGGTCTTTGCGCTCTCCGCCATCCCCGGCGCTATTGCTCTTGCTCTCATCATTTTCGGCGTTCGTGAAAAAAAACGCGCCGAGAATCCGGCCAAAACCGGCTCGCGCGCCTTTCCCGCCGCCTTTTGGATTTTCCTCGCGGCCACGACAATCGCGATGCTCACTCGGGCGAACGACGCGCTGGTTCTTGTCCGCGCCGCGGACTCGGGCGTGCCGGCGGCCTGGCTCCCCGCGCTTTTCGGTGGATTTACGCTACTCTACGCGCTGATGTCGTACCCCATCGGTGTCTGGAGCGATCGGTTGGGACGGCTCCCCTTTCTTATCAGCGGTTGGCTAACCCTCGCCGTGGCCGAAGCCGGCTTCGCCTTATTTCAAACAACCGCGTCTGTCGTTGCTATTTTCATCTTCTACGGAATGTTCTACGCTCTAACTGAAGGAACTGGCCGCGCCTTTATCGCCGACCTTGTCCCCGAAAATTCCCGCGGCACTGCTTACGCCGTCTTTCACGCCGCGACTGGCGCCGCGCTCATTCTCGGCGGCTTTGGCATCGGCCGCGTCTGGGACGCAGTCTCGCTCCAAGCGGCCTTCACCACCACTGCAATCGGTTCCGCCGTCGCCGCGCTCATTCTTTCATCCTTATTCACGATACCTCTTCGAACTAATCCCGAGCCGGGGAGAGGTCGTATCTCCGCAGGAGATCCGACCTCGAGGAGGCTCGGGTTGTAAAATTATGCCCATCAATCAAAACCAAGCCGGCACATTCTACGGCCTCGGTATCGCTCCCCAGCTCCTGGACATTTTGCAGAAACAACGCTTTACGGTGCCCACACCGATTCAGCAAAAAGCGATTCCCGTGGCGCTCGAGGGCAAGGACCTGATTGGCATTGCCCAAACCGGCACCGGCAAAACCTTGGCCTTTGCCGTGCCGATGCTCCAGCGCCTCGCGGGCGTGAAAGGCCGGGGGCTCATACTGCTGCCCACTCGCGAGCTCGCGCTCCAGGTAGATGAAGTGCTCGTGAAAATCGGGCGGCTGCTCGGCCTCTACACCGCGGTCTTGATTGGCGGCGCCTCAATGAATAATCAAATTGCCGCGCTCCGGCGCAACCCGCACATTATCGTGGCCACGCCCGGCCGCCTCATTGATCATCTCGACCAGCGGACTATCTCGCTCGACAACGTGCGCATACTCATTTTGGACGAAGCCGACCGGATGCTGGACATGGGCTTTGCTCCGCAAATCAAAAAAATCCTCAACCGGGTGCCGCGCGACCGGCAGACGATGCTCTTCTCCGCCACGATGCCGCCGGCAATCTCGTCGCTGGCCGCCGAATATCTGCGGTTGCCGCTGCGCGTCGAGGTCGCGCCGGCGGGCACCGCGGCCGAGCGAGTTGACCACGAACTTTTTATCGTGGAAAAAAACGACAAACCGCGGCTCTTGGAAAAAGTGCTGGAGCAGTATCGCGGCACAGTGCTCGTCTTCAGCCGCACCAAGCACGGAGCGAGGAAGCTCACGCGCTCAGTCAAGGCCAAGGGCACAAACGCAGCCGAAATCCATGCCAACCGAACGCTTAACCAGCGCAAAGAAGCGCTCCAAGGGTTTAAAACCGGGCGTTATCGTGTTTTAATCGCGACTGACATCGCCGCACGCGGCATTGACGTTACCGGCATCGAGCTGGTCGTGAACTACGACCTGCCCGACCGCGCCGAGGACTATGTGCACCGGATTGGCCGCACCGGGCGCGCCGGTCGGCCGGGTAAAGCCATCTCCTTCGCCACGCCGGACCAGCAAAAAGACGTCCGCGACATTGAAAGACTGGTGCGTTTTGAACTGCGGCGCGCGCCGCTCCCGGGCGGTTTGCCGCCGCCGCGGCCCGAGGTAAAGTTTGAGCCGCGTCCGCCGCGGCCCGAGGAGAGGAAAAAATTTTACGAACCACCGCGCGGTCCGCGCGGCCGTCATGGCCGCCGCCGCCCACCGCGAAAATTCTATTACGTTTGACTAGGTGGTGCGGAAAAATCTTGCAATCTTCAATGTTAATCCAGCGGAATCTTGACAATCAGGCCAAAATCAGAAACACTGGCTTTCTGCCTCAGCGATGCCGTTCTGCCTCTGTGCAGGCGAATTGCCTGTGCAGAGAAAGGAAGGGATCTTTTCCAATGGCCGATACGTTCCACCACCAGAGAATTGCCATTCATCTCGTCATCCCGGCGCTCTTCGGCGGCTGTCTCCCCAACTACAGCACTGCGACCAAGGGAGGCGAGGAGCCGGAAGCCGGCCCCGACGCCCAAGATGCTCCGCTCTGTAGTGTGGAGATGGGCAGCGCGACTTGCGACCCCTGCGCGCAAGCACACTGTTGCGCTGAGCTCAAGACCTGCCTGGGCATGGAAGGCAAGGAATGCGAGAGCATCCTGGATTGTGTTCTCGTCTGCAGCGCGACCAATGGCGGGGAGGACTGTACGAAGAACTGTCTTCTCACCTATCCCAAAGGGTTCATGCCATTCAGCACACTGGCTGTCTGTCTCGAAGCGAACTGCCAAGAGAGCTGTGGCAGTGGCGCGTCAGATGCGGGCTCGGACGCGCTGCCACAGGACGGCGGCGCGGCAGGGAGCGACGCGCCAGAGGACGTCACCGCGGAGTCCGATGCGTCTCCCGAGTCCGGAGACGACGCAATCTCGGAGCTCTCCGACACGCTAAGCGACGATGTGGCAAACGCAGAGGATAGCGCGCCGAAGAGTTGCACCAAAGAGCCCGACTGCGGGGGTTGCTGTGTCCTGAAACATCCCGCCGCGCACCTTGAGTTCTTGAAGCTCCTCCAGCCCTGCGGCTGTAAGGAAGGAGTCTGCGAGGCGCAGTGCGCGGCGACCTTCTGCACGGACCCGGCAAAATATGAGCCGCTGGCCTGTACCCAGTGTCTCGAAAGCGCGCTGGCGCCGAGTGGTTTCTGCGCCAAAGGCGTCCTCTCGGAGTGCCTCGCCAACGCGAACTGCGAGCCGTTCATGAAGTGCGTCTCGGAGTGTCCGGAACCGGATGGAGGCAAAGGAGACTAGACACGGAGCCGATGCTCCGTTTTTTTTTATTTTACAGACACGCGATTCTCGATTTTTCTGCACACAGCGCCCGCCAACTTTTTAACGAACGGAGACGTATCCTCCGGGCATGCCATGTTTGGAAAACACAATCTGCCAAAGCTGGTTTTGGCGCGAACGAAAAGTGCCGGCGCAGGCGAGGAGATAGTACCGCCACATGCGATGGAACCGTTCGTCGTAGCGCTCGCGGAGCTTTCCCCAATTCGACTCAATATTCTTATGCCACGCGAGGAGCGTTTTGTCGTAATCTGCTCCAAAACTGTGCCAGTCCTCCATGACAAAAAGCCCTTCCGCGGCCGCGGCGATTTGCTTGGCCGAGGGCAGCATGGAATTGGGAAAGATATATTTGGCAATCCACGGATCAGTGGTACGGCTGGAGCGCTTGCCGCCAATCGTGTGGAGCAAAAAAAATCCGTCCTCGGCGAGTGAGCGGCGAACGATCTCAAAAAATCGGCGATAGTTTTTGTATCCCACATGCTCAAACATTCCGAGAGAAACGATATGGTCGAAAGTCCCGCGAACATCGCGGTAGTCCTCGAGACGAATCTCCACCGGCAGACCGCGGCAGAGCTCACGGCCAAGCGACACCTGTTCCTTTGAGACGGTGATGCCGACGACTTTGGCGCCGTACCGCAGAGCGGCGAATTTGGCAAAACTTCCCCAGCCACACCCGATATCGAGCACCCGCTGTCCCCCCCGGAGGCCAATTTTTTTGCAGACGAGGTCGAGCTTCGCCTCCTGCGCCTCGTCAAGCGAACTCGCCCCCCTCCAGTAGCCGCAGGTGTAGGTCAGCCGGGAATCGAGCATAACGGCATAGAGATCATTACCAATATCATAATGGGCCTGCCCGATCTGGAAGGCGCGTTTTTTGGATTGAAGGTTTACGAAACGCGCGAGGACAGCATCAAAAATCATGCCGGGTGTCGGCTTTAGGCGAAAGCGGACATCGGCACGCAAAAGCCGATTCACCATTTCGTCAAGGCGCACGCAGTCCCACCAGCCGTCCATATAGGACTCGCCAAAGGCCAGTGATCCGCCGGCCAGCACGCGCGGATAAAACCGCTCGTCCTGAACGCGGATATCCCACGGCGACTGACCGTCAATGACAATCCCCGTGCCCGCGAGGATTTCTTCTACCCGGCGCCGAAATGCCAAATTCATAACTAAATAAATCCGTACCGCCGCTTGACAGTATCATAGTTTAAAAGCCTCCTCGAGCTTTTCAAAGACGTCAGGTGAATGGGGTCAGGTCTTGAATTATCTTTTTCAGCAACAATAACTTAGAAAGTATCAATTCAAGACCTAACCCCCAAACACTCTCCTTCCTTGTCCGTCGTGTACTCGAGGATGGCCTCGAGCGCGTGGTACAATGCGCGCCATGAAGACCGTCTCCAATCGCGACATCTTCCGCCTCTTCTGGGTCCATATCCTCCGCTACAAGTGGCGGGCGCTTGTCGTCGTCCTCGCGATCGTCGTCGCGACTGCGGCCGACCTCGTCGTGCCGTGGTTCCTCAAGGCGTTCATCGACACGCTCGCGACCTCCGCGCCGTCCGGGCTCGCGTTACGGACGCTCATCGGCATACTGCTTTCCCTTCTCGGTCTGCATGGCATCGGCTGGGTCGCTTGGCGCGTCTGCGGCTTCGTGAACAGCGATTTCCAACCGCGCGTCATGGCCGACCTCCAACGGACCGGCTTCGATCATCTCCTGGGGCACTCGTACGCGTTCTTCGCCGACAACTTCGCTGGGTCGCTGACGCGGAGGGTCGTGCGCGTCAGCAGGGCGTTCGAGCGCATCGCGGACGAGATGTCCTTCCGGCTGATCCCCATCGTCTTGATCCTCATCGGAACGAGCATCGGCCTCTCCCTCCGCTCCCCGGCGCTCATGGGCGTCTTCCTCGTCTGGACGGGAGTGTTCCTGTACACGAACTATCTGGCATCGCTCTGGAAGCTCGCCATCGACGTGGTGCGCGCGGCGGCGGATTCGAGGATCACCGCCGCTTTATCCGATTCGATCACAAACAGCATCACCGTCAAAATCTTCAACGGCGTGCGGGAGGAGACGCGGCGCCTCGCGGACGTGCTGCGCAGCTGGCGACTGCTCTCAACGCGCGCCTGGAACCGCGGTGAAGTGATCTTCGCCATCCAGGGGGCGCTGATGATTCTCCTCGAGTTCGGGATGTTGGTCTACGGCTCCATCCTGTGGCGACGAGGTATTTTCGGCGTCGGCGACCTCGTGCTCATCCAGAGCTATCTGCTCGTCGCCTTCAACAAGCTCTGGGACTTCGGCCGCTCCTTCCGCAACATCTTCGAGGCGCTCGCCGACGCGCGCGAGATGGTGGAGATCCTGGCGCTTCCGCACGAGGTGCGCGACCGCCGTCGTCCGAAGACATTCGCAGTCAGGCGCGGCAGGATCGAATTCAAGGAGGTTTCGTTCGCCTTCCATCGGACGCGCGTCGTGCTCGACCGCTTCTCCCTCGCGATCCGCCCGGGGGAACGTGTCGCGCTCGTCGGCCCCTCCGGCGCCGGCAAATCGACCGTCACCAGACTCCTCTTCCGCTTCCACGACCTCTCCGCCGGGCGCATTCTGATCGACGGGCAGGACATCGCCGCCGTCGCCCAGGACGACCTGCGCGCGGGGATCGCCCTCGTCCCGCAGGAACCAATCCTCTTCCACCGCACGCTGATGGAGAACATCCGCTACGGTCGGCGCGACGCGACTGATGACGAGGTCATCGCCGCCGCGACCGAGGCCCG
>SCSU01000033.1 GCA_004299275.1 Patescibacteria group bacterium | reverse complement strand
CAAAAAGACTGTTTTCTCGCCGTAGCGGGCAAACCAGCGTTCAGTCCACTCTAGGTGCGCCTCCTCCAGCAAAAAAAATCGGCCATAGCGCCTGATAAACGCCCGCCCGCCTAAAAGCCCGAGCCAGTAAGAAAGCAGGGAGCCGGCGATGGTGCCAAGGAGCGCCGCGGCCGCGGCAACGATAAAACTCATCTGACCCCGCGCCACCAGAAATCCGGCAAAAGGCATAACTGCCTCACTCGGCACCGGCAGAATCATTGACTCAGCCGCCATCAAAAAAAAGAGACCGCCGTAGCCCAAAGCATTTAGAATCTCCACCGCCAGTTCCGCAACGAATTCAAGCATAAGAATTGAAGTTCTCTCCGCGCGGGTCGAGATGACGGATATTTTATGACTGAAACATCGTCATCCCGAGCGGAGCCTGCCGGCCGAATCCGCCAGCTGGCGGAGTAGGATGGTCGAGTGATCTTCAACTCTCTATCGCCGATTTGAAGTTCTCTCCGCGCGGGTCGAGATGACGTTTACCAATCTGTCGGCGTTTCACTACCGGGTATACTGAGATTATATCAAAGTCCCCTCCGATGGCGCATCGGAAGGGACTCCAGGATTCGTTTCTATTAGCTTATTTCCCGCCGAGCGGGACCCCGACTTTACGTCGGGACGCTTTTATTCGCTATTCTACAGAATCGCCTCTTTGGCCGCCTTGGCGACGCGGAACTTGACCACGGTCTTGGCCGGAATCTTGATGGCCTGTCCGGTGGCCGGGTTGCGGCCCATCCGCTCGGCGCGGTGCTTTTTGACCAGCTTGCCCAGTCCTGGGAGCGTCACTTCGCCCATCTTTTTAACCGTATCGTAGGCGACCGCAACCATCGTTTCCAGCATGGTGGTCACGTCCTTTTTCGCCATATTCGTCTTGTCGGCGATGGCGGCGATAAACTGCGACTTAGTCATTTTGGCCATAGTGTTTGGCTGACTTAAGGAATTAAAAAAATTTTAAAATCACGAGAAGTATACATTATCCGCCAAAAACCGCCATATTGGGCTGAGTCAAGGGTTATCCACAGGGCTTAATCCCCTTTAATCACAGCGAGCGGACGCAGACGCGCGACTTTTTGCGAGAGGCCGGCGCTGGCGATTACCTCCACCACTTCTTCCACATCTTTGTAAGCCAGCGGCGCTTCCTCCACCAAGCCGGAATTGGAGCGGCAACGGACGATAATCCCCCGGTTTTCCAGTTCTTGGCGCAATTCATCGCCCTTGACCGCCCGCTTAGCCGCGTGTCGGCTCATACGCCGACCAGCGCCGTGGCAGACCGTGCCAAAGGAATTTTTCATCGCCTCCTCCGTGCCGCGGAGCACGTAGGAAGCCGTGCCCATCGTGCCGGGGATTAAGACCGGCTGGCCGACGGCGCGATATTTTGCCGGCACTTCCGTCCGTCCCGGGCCAAAAGCCCGGGTCGCGCCTTTGCGATGCACCAGAAGTTCTTTTTTCCCGAGTTCCGTCGCGTGCGTCTCGCGCTTGGCGATATTGTGGCAGACGTCGTAGAGCGTGCGCAATTTCCGCTCTGTCCCAAAAATCCGCTCCCACTCCAGCCGCAGGTGGTGCGTAATCACTTGCCGGTTAGCCCAGGCAAAATTCGCCGCCGCGGCCATGGCCGCGAGATACCGCTCCCCTTCCGCCGAATCAGCCGGCGCCGCGGCGAGTTCGCGGTCGGGCAGGGTAAAGCCGTACTCTGGTAGTTTCTGGAGCATCACCCGCACAAAATCAGTGCAGACTTGGTGCCCGAAACCGCGCGAACCGCAGTGGATGGAGATGACCACTTGGTCGGCGAAAAGTCCGTAATTCTCGGCCGCGGCGGCGTCAAAAATTTCCTCTACTCGTTCAATTTCCAAAAAATGGTTGCCGCTGCCGAGTGTGCCGAGCTGAACCCGGCCGCGGGCTTTGGCCGTGTCCGAAACCTCGTCGGGGTTGGCGCCCGCGAGCCGCCCATGTTCTTCCAGAAATTCCAAATCCTCGGGCACGCCCAAACCTTGTTCGACACACCACGCTGCGCCGTCTTGGAGCACCGCGGCCATTTCTTTTTTCCCCAAATCAATCCGGCCGCCGCGGCCGGTGCCCGAGGGAATCGCCCGCATAAATTCCGTGGCCATGGTCTCAAGCCACTCTGCCGCTTCCTTGGCCGTGAAGTCGGAAATAAGCAGCCGCACGCCGCAATTGATGTCGTAGCCCACGCCGCCGGGCGAAATCACGCCGCGCGGCAGTTCGGTCGCGGCCACGCCGCCGATGGGGAAGCCGTAGCCCTCATGGATGTCGGGCATGGCCAAAACCGGAGCCACTACGCCGGGAAGCATGGCCACATTTATAAGCTGTTCAATCGAGCGGTCGCCGGCCGCGTCTTCCAGAAGCTTGTCAGAAATATAAAGACGCGCCGGCACGCGCATGCCCGGTACCGCCGAGGCGGGAATTTCGTACAAAAACGGTCCGATTTTTTTGAGCAGCGTTTTATAATCCATAACCAATGTTTTTCTCGTCCCCCGCCTTTTTTACCATTCCGAGCGAACCTGCCCGCCGAAGCTGCCGACTCCGCCATAGTAGCCCATAGCTACGACGGCTGGATTGGCGGAGGTGGGCGGAGTGAGTCGAGGAATCTTCTATTCTTCCTTCTCTATTGACGAATTGAAGATCTCTCCAATTGCAGTCGAGATGACGTGTTCTAATCACCTCCGTTAACTCGCTAAACGTCAAACGTAATCGTCGCTTCCCAAAAATCTTGCCCGTTCTTTTTTACTTCCAAATTATGATGAGTCGCGGCTTTTATCTGAGTGCCGAAGGAATCAATCGCCCGGCCGATTAAAGTTCCTTCAATTTTTTTATCAGTGACCAGCGAAAAACGGGCGTCCTCATAGGCCTCGCGATTGATGTCCGAGAGGGCGACGGCTTGGTTTAAAAAATCAACGAGCAGCGCGGCAAAATCCCCGGCCTCAATTTTAAAAACTCGCTGGCGCGGCTCCTCCGGCGTCAAAAAACGTGGCTCGGCCGCGGCAAACATCCCTTGGAGCGCGGCGGCGAGCAGCGCCGGCTTGGTGGAACCCGTCGCCCGAATGGCGACGTCGGCAGTGTGGGGAAGAATTTCGTATTGTTTCATACCCCTGGAAATTACCGTCATATTTTACTATAAAAAACTAACCGCGTCCCCGAGATCTTTCAGCCGCCGCTAGCCGTTCGAGCGCCAAAGCGTAGGCCGCGAGGCGGAGTGAGGTCTCGTGACGCCGAGAGTATTCCCAAACATCGGTGGCCGCCGCCGACATTACCGCCTTGAGGCGCGAGAGGACCTCCGCCCGGCTCCAACGCGCGTTTTCGCGATTCTGCCGCCACTCAAAACCGGAGACCACGACACCGCCGGCATTGGCCAGCACATCCGGGACAACATAAATGCCGCGTTTTAAAATTTCCCGCTCGGCTTCGGGCGTAGTAGGGCCATTGGCGGCTTCAAGAATCACTTTTGTCTTTATGAATGGCGCATTTTCCGCTGTCAACTGATTCTCCAGCGCGGCCGGAACTAAAATATCCGAGGGCAGGGTCAAAAGTTCTTTACTGCTCACGGCGCGGCTGCCGGGGAAATCGCTGACCGTCCCCGTGGTTTCCTTGTGGCTCTCGAGCGCCGCCAAATTCAAACCATTCGCGTTATAAACCCCGCCGCGCGAGTCGGACACGGCCACGACTGAGGCGCCGTGCTCGGCAAACTGCCGCGCCGCCTCGGCACCGACATTACCGAAGCCCTGAACCACGACCGCGGCGTTTTTTGAATCCAGCGCGAAATGTCCCTCAAGCGCTTCAAACACGTCAAAAACGCCGGCGCCCGTGGCCACATCGCGGCCCTCCGAACCGCCCCGCGACACGGTTTTTCCGGTCACTACCGCCGGCTCGCTCTGTCCGACCATTTTCCCATACTCATCCGCTAACCAATCCATCATCTCTGAGGTGGTGCCGACGTCCGGCGCGGGAACGTCTATGGTGGGGCCGATGTTGCCCCCCAGCGAGCTGGCCAAACCGCGAGTCAAACGCTCGAGCTCCGAGCGAGAGAGCGTCTTCGGGTCTACCCTGACACCCCCCTTGGCTCCGCCAAAAGGGATGTTCACCGCCGCGCATTTGAGCATCATCAGCGCGGCCAGCCCCTCCACCTCCGCAAGGTCAACCTGCGGATGATAGCGGAGACCGCCCTTAAACGGGCCGAGGGCGTCATTCCACTGCACGCGGTAGCCCTCATAAACGCGTTCCTCGCCGCTGTCCAGTCGTAGCGGAATTTTTAGGTCAATCCGGCGGGCGGGCCGGAGCAGGGGCGCGAGCGCCTCGGAGCTGAGCCCCGCAACCTCGGCCGCCAACCGCATCCGCCCGCGCACTTCTTCAATTAAAGACATAATCGATTCAAGGAAGTCCCTCGACAAGCGCAGTTCATAAAAAACCGTCATCTCGACCAACGCGGAGAGAACTTCAATTCGGCGATTTAAAGAATTGAAGTTCCCTCGACTTTGGTCCTCCAACGTTGCGTCGGTGGACCTTCGCTCGAGATGACAGTATTTCCAAGCAGGTTAGGAGTTTCTCCTGATTCGCTAGGGAACTTCTTAAAATCCCCGAGCCGCGCCTGCCTGCCGGCAGGCAGGTCGAAGGGCTGCATTAGCGTCGGAGTTTAGAATCCGCATTATAAACCGTTATTGAAAAAAATTACAAAAACGCCCCGGCCGGAGGCGGAGCGTTTTTCCCGTGAAGAGCTAAAGCTTCACTTCTTCATCATCTCGCAGGCGGTGGCGCAGCCGAAGGAGCGCAGACACCAGGTGAGCACGTAGCCGGTAAGCCAGCCCCAAACTGCCCACTGGACCACTCCCAAGACCAGACTCAAAAGATTGACTCCGGTCCAGCCAATGACGGAAATCTTGAACATATCGTTGTGCAGGGTACGGACCTCGGCGGGGATGAGGTACCCCCAAAGAACGCAGGCGACCAAAGAAACGACGCCCAAAACCGCCAAGGCCTTGGGCAGATGCTTTTGGCAAAGCATAAAATAAAGCTTAATTTATTTGGTGAATTAGAGTTAACGAATTAGGGTTAATTAGTGAGGATATTATACCACCAGTTCAATAAGCAAGTGCAACACTTAGGCTCTTGATGCTTCCGCGCTATGATGCGCGGCTATGCCAAAGAAAACCTATACACACTTGTTCAAGGAGGAGCGAGATCTTATTGCC
>SCSU01000032.1 GCA_004299275.1 Patescibacteria group bacterium | reverse complement strand
CTCACGAATAACATCGAGCACTACTCCTTGGATTGAAACATCTCGTCTATTCCGAAAAATAAGCGGTTCCATAGTTTTATTCGCTGGTTGTAGACGGATACTCCCTCTCTCTTTATAAAACTTTTTTAATGTTGCTTCGTGATTGCCTATGAGAGCGACCACTTTTTGTCCGTTCTCGGCAGTTTCCTGCTGACGAACCAAAACCACATCGCCATCGTTTATATTTTCATCAATCATACTACTGCCAACTACACGGAGAGCATAAACTTCTAACGAAGATGGAATCTTGCTTTTAGGAACAGCAATCATTTCTTTGTTTTGTATTGCCTCTATTGGCTGACCGGCGGCAATAGTCCCCATAAGAGGAATTTTTACCATTGTCTCTCGGCCAAATGCCTCAATCGAGCGCGGCTTATTTTCTTCCTTTGATAAAAGTCCTAAATCGCGAAGTTTGGAAACATGAAAATGTGCCGTCGAAACGGAAGCGAGTTTAAATTTCTTGCGTATCTCATCAAGAGAGGGGGCATATCCCTTCCGCTCTTGATAATCGGTGATAAAATCGAGAACCTGCTTTTGTTTTTTCGTTATCATAATGTTATTATAGAAAATAAATAGAAAGTCCGAAATGACAGTTATCCACATCTTGACGCTAGAGCCAATCCGAGTAATCGTGCGAAATGGCACGACCTCCACTCTTCCTCATAATAATCTACTATGGCTGAGATACCTCAACACCATCGTGAGGAATGGACAAATGCATTAATTCGGAAGCTTCGAGAGCTCGCGGGCAATAATACTCCAACCAGAGTAATTGCGCTGAAGCTCGGACGAACACCGGGTGCAATTCAAACAAGGGCCAGCGAGGAAGATATTTCACTCAAGCCCACCAATCAGTCGCCATACAACCGACGTCGGAAGTAACGATCGCTAGCAGTAATCAGCTAAAGACGTGCCTAATTAAATACTAATCTTGGAAGAGCGGGGGTTCTTACTTCCCACAATCGGGCAAACCAAAAAATCCTGCCGACCGGCAGGATTTTTGGCGTAGCTGACAATTTCCGAACAACGCAGAATCACTGCCCCACGACGCCTTTGCCGCGGCCGAGCGGGTCGCCGGTGAGCGAGGTGTCCACGGACTCGGCAGTTTTAATCAGATGCCCCCCGACCACCGTGTCCTCGGCGTCAAAACTCGCGTCGCCCGTGAGCGGCAGGATATTGCCGAGCGCGGCCGCGCTCGGGGTTAAGCCCACCTCAAAATCAATCGTGACTTTCGGCGCGCCAACCGGCAGTTTATTCAAACTCCAGCTAATCGTGCGGGTACCCTCAATATAGCCCAGCGTGCCAGCCGAGATATCCGACTTGCCGGTAAAGCGGACATTCTCCGGCAGAGCGGCCTTGAGACTCAAATTAGCCAGTTCGTGCAAACTGTTCTCCACCGTCCAGAAAATCCGATAGGTGGTCTCTTGCCCCACCTTGGGCGGCAAAGGACCGGTGCCCACGGCGATTTCATCATCATTGTAATAACGCGACTGGGCGACCAGCTTAGTGTCCGAAAGGAAAGGAAAATGAAATTTGGCTGACTGGACCCTGCGGTTTTTGGGCGCGCCGTTGACCTTGCCCACCACTCCCGCCACCCAGAGGTCTAAACTGTAGTCCTTGACCGCCGGTAAATATGGAGCGGCGACCAGACGGAAGGAAACGTCAAACGTTCCTTCCTCCCCGGGCGCGAGTTTGGCGAGCTTGGGAATTTCCTTTTTGCTCCAGCGCAGGGTGGTGGTGGCAAATTCGCCCTTGGCCGAGTCCACCAGCGTGGACCGTTCAAAAACCAGCTTGCCCTCTTGGACCGGCACGCCGAGCAAATTCATGGTCAGGACGATGTCCTCGAGCATCGCCTCGCTCTTGTTGGCGTAGGCAACGGTGGCGTGCACCCGTTCGCCGAAATTGACCGCCGTGCCCTCAGTCGCGCCGTTCACGATGGTGTTGAGCACCAAATCCCCGCCTGTGACCGTAACCGGCGTCGTGGTGGCGGCCTGCGGCACAAAAACGCCGTTCTCTTTAAATCCCAGTTCGCCGCCGAAAGCGAGCAAGCCCTTGGCTTCGGAAGAAAAAGTGCCGTGGAGCGTAATCTGCCCCAGAGCGCCGGGCTCGAGCTTGCCCAACTGCCAAAACCCTGCCCCTTCGGAAGAGGGCGGCGTCGAGGTCGCGGCGACAAAACTGGCCGGGAGAGTCGCGCGGAAAGCCGCCGCCGCGAGCGCTTGCACGCCATCGTTCCGATAGATAAAAGTCGCGCTGACCGGCTCGCCGGGTAAAGCGCGCTCGGTCGAAGTGGCGGTTAAAGACAGCGTGGAACCGCTGATTACAAACGCCGCCGAGGCCACGTTTTGGAACTCGGAATTAAAATTTGCTGGAACATAAGTGGCAAAGGCCTGGATGGTCAAAAGCGTCTCCGGCGCGCCGCGGACGGTGCCCTTGAGCTCAATCTCGCCGCGATCGCCCGGCGCGAGCGCCCCTAAAACCCAATTCAGCCCCTCGG
Source organism: Patescibacteria group bacterium (assembly GCA_004299275.1). Classification (GTDB taxonomy): domain Bacteria; phylum Patescibacteriota; class Patescibacteriia; order 2-12-FULL-57-11; family 2-12-FULL-57-11; genus SCSU01. Next base: position 25,466 of record SCSU01000032.1, on the reverse strand, counting down.
TCGGCGCTGGCGAGCTCTCGGCGAGCGCGAACTCTTTGGGCAGTTTGAGCGAGACGCCGAGTTTGCCCAATGCGACTTTCGCCGGCGCGCTGTAGCGGATTTTCGCCGTAATTTCCTCCCCGCTTTTTACCTTCTCCGGAACTTCCACCGCAAAAACCAGGTCGCGCGGCGAAAATTTTTCGTAGGGTTTGAAAACAAAAAATCCGGCCCAAGCCGCGGCGGCCAGCAGTCCAAAAACAAAAGTGAGTGTCAGCAGAACATTCCGAACGCGGTGGCCGCCGCCGCGCTCCAGCCGCGAGAGGTCGGGGATGCTCCCGTCCGGCTCGCTGTAGAGCTCCTGCACCTCGCGTTCCAGTTCTTCGGAACGTTTTTCCGACTCTTGTTCCAGCCGCTCGGTCCGTGCTGTCCCGCGGACAGGAATATTTTTTTCTTTTTTCGGTTTGGCCGCGAGACCGACGATTTCACTCGGAACAATCTTAAGCAGTTCCCGCGCCCGGCGGAGCACTTCGGTGAATCGCTCGGCGTCAGTCATATTTTTTCTAAAAGGCCACATGCTGATATTTTAAACTATTTCTAAAAGGATAAAAACATTTTGACCCATGCTTCTCGCTAACCGTGCACCGCCATAGTGGCTACGCGACGGCGAGAGCTCCGCAGGGTTTCAGAGAATGAATCCATTCCGAAACGGGGTTCATTCTCTGAAAAAAACCAGACCGTAAAAGCGGTCGCCGAGCAAGGCGGCGGCCCGACCGTTTTCCGCCTCGAGGGCCGGTGAACTCCAGACCGTCCGATAGCCCTCGGATGGCGTGACGCTCACCGCGGCCAGAACATTTGACCCCGGCTGTTTTTCCAAACGCAGACGGTAAGAGGCGACCGGCTCGCCGGAAAACGAGGCGAACAACCCTCGCCGAGCCGGCAAAATTTTAGCGCCCGAGCGATATACAAAAGTCGCCGACGCGCTCTCGCCCGGAGCAATCGTAAACCAATTACCGAAAACCGTCCGGCCGCCCTCTTCCCAAATCTCGGTCCCACCCGGCCCGCTCCGGGCCCCGCCGATAGTCGCGGCGAGGAGTGGCAGGGTCTTAAACTCCGGGTCTGTCGGCAGAAACTCGCGTTCGGCCGGCGGTCTAAAATCGCCGACAGCGCTCCGAAGTTCACTCCCCGCCGGCGCGTAAAGGCGGAAATAGTCGCGATAGACCTCCCCGCTTTCTTTGTCCGTCGGTCGGCCGCGGTGCTCATAGCTTAAGGTGACGGTGTTGGTAATCGCGCCGTCGGGCGCGAGCGCCGCGCTCACCTTCATTACTTTTGTAACAACGGCGTCGGTCTTGCCGCCGCCGATGTTGGTGTCCACCAGCATCAAGCTGTCAGCATCGCCGCGGTAGAGCTCGCCCGACCAGCCGCGTGCCGCCGAAAACCGCTCGGCCTCTTCTTCAAAAAAAACGACTTGAATTATTTTTTCCCGGAAGGCGTCGGAAAGTGCGCCGCCCAAGGCAATCAATTTTTCCGTCGGCAGCGCGCGGAGCCGCTCGAGCACCTCCGCCAAGAGTTCGCCGATAAATTTCTTCGGGGCGCCGGCGCGCCGGCTCTCCTCGGACTCAACAATCGCCTGAGTCTCACTAATGACATTATCTTTAGTAATGGTCCGGCGGTAGGCCGGCATGGCAATCGGCCCGGTGAGTTCCAAGAGCCGCGGCAGAATTTCCGAATTGACGGCGACCACACCATCCACCGACGGACCGCCGCTTTTCTGGTAGATGTCCGCGAGCAGACGCGCCGAGGTCGGAAAATCGGGGAACCAATTGGCGTCGTGGAACTGCCAGCGCCCGGTAAGTCGCCGGAGCGGCGGCGGTGGCTGATAGAAAACCCGCAAGTCCCCCTGGAGGTCATAAGCGCCGCCGGCTGGAACTCTGAGGTCAGTCACCGCTCCTTTGTCCACGGACACTTCGGCGATTGAACCGATAAAGCCGCCGGTGGGCCGGAGCTCGTTGGAATTTTGGAAAAGCACCAGATAACGTCGCGGCGAGTCGGCGCCCAAAATCGCGGCCAGCGTCCCGGCGTGTTCGGAAAAATCGGCCAAAGCCAGCCGGGCGAGCCGGACGTTTTCGCGGAGGGTTCTAACAACCGGCCGATACTCAGAGGGCACAGCCTCTAAGGAAATATGGGAGAGCGCCGCGTCGGCGCGGGTAATCTCCGGTCCGGCATCGCTCACCGCCGCTGACAGACGGGCCAAAGAGTAGAGGAGATTGCCGCCGGCGGCGGCCGCGGCCCGAGAAAAACGCTCCCCGGCGCGGGAGAGGGAATCAGCCGCAACAAGCAGCCGGTCGGCGTTCCGGACCGGGTCGCCGAGGCCCGGGATGGCCGCGGCCGCGGATTTCAAAAGCGGCGCGCTGTTATTCAAGATTGATCGCGCCTCGCCGAGCGAGGCGGCGGCCTGATTAAAAGCCGTCGCCGCTTTTTGGGGGTCTCCGCCACGGACCGCCGCGCCGGCGTCCAGCAGCGACACCACTCCTTCCTGTCCCGCGGCCATGATTTTATCTTTAATCAAATCGCTTCTAGCCGCCAAACCAACGGCACCAATCGGTAAAACCGCGAGCGAAGCGAAAAACGCAAAAGCGGCGCTCGCCGCCCAGGGCGCAGCCGGGCGGCGGAGAAATTCCAAAAGATTTTCATGGACACGTTCTAAACGGTCGAGAAATGAGGGTGTAGGGAATAGGGAATAGGGAATAGAAAGCGATGCTGCTGCCGTTTCTGTCCCTGTTTCTGTTGCTGTGACTGTTGCCGTTGCCGTTTCTACCGGCAAATTTTTGGGCACGCCGGAAGCAAAGGCTAAACTCTTTGGATAGCGGCTGATATTGGGGGTCGGCAGAACATCACTGTGGCTCTCGCCGGCGAGCGCCGGGGATAAAACTGTCTTGCGGAGCGTCCCGGCGGCCCGGTCAAGCGAGTGCAGGGTATGGGCCGCCGCCTCACGGCCGACCGAAAATAGTCCCGCCGGCAAACCGGAGAGTAAACGCAGTCTTTCCTCCATTGCCGGAAGTCCCGCTTCGGCTGTCCGAATGGGCGCCAACCGGTGGAGCTCCGGCAAGTCCCCGGCCGGGAACAAACTTTTTTTCACCGATGATCTTTTGGCCGGCGCCGCGGCCTCAATACTAATAGTGTGAACCGAGGGTATTTCCGGCACGCCGCGAAGAATGATTTTCTGGGATTCTGGTTCCCCGGCGACCACGGGCAGGAGCGCGGCAAGGTAGGGCTCGGGATTAAAATTCAAAACCGCCGACTGCTGACTGGTTGGATTGAAAAAACCTTGCTTTTCCTTTTTTTTATGCAGCGCTCCGCAATAGCTGCAAGGCTTTTCCGCCAAAAAAACGCGGGTGAGGCGGGCGGTGTCCGGATTGGAGCCGAACGAGGAAAACAAGGCAAACCCGGGAGTCCGCTGATTGACTGGACTCTTGGGTTTGACGGCTCTCGCCCGTTTTATTTTCGCTTTCCTCCGTTTTAACATTTTCCAAAAATTATTTTTTCACGACTTTTCGATAAACCGCGAGCGTGCGGCGGGCTGTCTCTCCCCAACTCCAGCGCTCGACTTGCTGTCGGCCGGCCGCAATCAGCATCTGTCTTAAATTTTGGTCGGTAAGCGCCCGGCGGATTCCCGCGGCGATATCAGCCGGCTCCTCCGGCCGCACATACTCCGCCGCCGCGCCGAGGACCTCGGGGAGCGCCGCGGCCCGCGCCGCGACCACCGGCACGCCGGCCGCGAGCGAGTCAAGCGCCGGCAGTCCAAAACCTTCGACAAAAGAAACACAGGCGTAAACCGCGGCGCGGGTGTGGAGCGCGGCCACCGTCCGGTCATCAGGAGAAGGAACAAAAGTAACGTTTTCGGCCAAACCGTTCCGGCGCGCTTCGGCCACGAGCCGCCGGAAAAAATAATCGTCATTGCCGGCCAGCACCAGCCCGAGAGCGGGGAAATCCGGCCGCAGGCGGCGGAAAGCCCGGAGTAGTCCTTCCAAATTTTTGTGCGGGTAGGCGTTGCCGAGCGATAGGATGTAGCGCTCCGGCAAGCCGAGACCTTGAATAATTCTCTCCGCTGCCGCTGCATCGAGCTCGGGCAGGGCGCTCAGGCCCTCGCCGGTCACAAAAATTTTTTTATCAGTCAAGGAAAAAATTTCTTTGACCCGCGAGCGGACATATTCGGTCGGCACGATTACCGCCGCGGCCCGGCTGACCGCCTTTTTTAACACCAGCCGGAAAGCGGCGGATTTGAAGCGGTAGAACCAAGGAGCCAGCGTTGTGGCCCGGACCGTGGGGTAATCAAGCAGAATCAAATCGTGAATCGTAACCACAAACGGCCGGGGCGAGGCGAGCGGCACGTTCCAATGGGTCCAATGGATGAGGTCGGCTCGCGCCCGGCTTGCTACCCCCGGCAGGAACAACTGCTCGCGAAACGAATACCATGGGACCTCGGCCAGGGCTTTTATGAGCCGGCTGTCCGCGCCCTCAAACCGGCGCTGGCCCGCCTCACGCAAAAAAAGAACAAACTCATTGTCCGGGGCAGTCTGTGCTAAGGCGCGAACTAGCCCCTCGCTATAACGGCCGAGCCCACCCGGGGTACCCACAAACCGCGCGTCAATCGCAATCCGCATAGGCCAATTTTAGCAAAAAACAGTAATAGAGTGTAGAGACAAAGCCCCGCACGAATTTTCCTTATTTTAAGCTGATTTTCAGACTATGCATCCAATGAATTTACTCAAAGCAGAAAATGTCCTGCGGGTAACCTTATTCCTTAACTAACTGTTTCGTATATCCGAGGGCCACTAATTGATCGTACGCCGTCCAAACATCTTCAGGAATTTCTTGCGTAATCTGAAATCCTTTTTTTGGATAAACCTTGATTCGCTGTAAATCCCCGACCATGATATTGATCACTTCATCTTCAGAGATCTTCTCATTCGGGTATTCCTCAAATGGTATCTGTGGAGATGTCACAATTACTTTCTTGTCTGGCCATACTTTCTTGAAAGTTGCGTATGACCTTCTCTCCATCCACGGTTTCTGCACAAGAATTACTTTCTTTGGGTTAATACTATGTTTAGTAAGCAATTTCTCTGTAAATTCGATATTTTCTCCCGTGTTTGACGATTTATTCTCAATCAAAATTTTATCCTTCGGTACACCCATTCCGATCGCAACTTTAGCAAATTTGTCTGCCTCTGGCTCATTCCAACTTTCAGTTAATCGCCCAGTACCCCCCGAAAATATTAGTAAGGACGACCATCCTTCAAGAAACAGTTGCGCCCCTCTCTCGGCAACTCGTGTATCGTTACTTCCTAGCACTAAAATACAATCGGCTTTTTCCAGCTTGTGGTTCATAAGGTGGTAATCCCAGATTTTCTTTGCTAGTTGACGAATTTCCTTTCTACTCATATTTTTATCTCCCTTGACACTTCTCATACTTTTCACGACTCCCCAACAAATAATTTCCCCAACGCCGGGGCCATTGAGGCGGGGAATAGAGCCGCGCGCTCTTTACCCTTGGCCGCGAGCGCCGCGGCAAAAGAGCTATTGCTTAAAACTTCGTCCAAAGCCAAAGCAATCTGATTGATGTCTAAGGGGTCAGCTAGAATTCCCGCGTCGCCGACCACTTCGGGCATGGCGCTCCGGTTGCCGGTCACGACCGGCGCGCCGGCGTGCATCGCCTCCACGAGCGGGATGCCGAAGCCCTCGTAAAAAGAAGGATAGACAAACACCGCCGCCTGCCGGTAAAGCGCGTGTCTAACCGAGAGCGGCACATAACCCGTAAGCCGGATGCGGCTCACGTAGGGGCTCGCGGCCGCGGCAGCAGCCACGCGCTCGCCGCCGTAGCCAAATCGGCCGGCGATAATCAGATGCGTCTCCGGATGCCGGGCGGCAATTTGCTCAAAAGCGCGGAGCAGTGAAAGCGGATTTTTGCGCTCCTCCACCGCGCCTAAAAATAGGATGAAGCGCTCGGGCAGGACGACCGGGAAGGGCAGGTCTACCGGCGGGCGGTCCGGCACCGGATAAATTACGGAAATTTTTTCTGCCGGCGTTCCGTAGAGCTCCAGGAGGTCGCGCTTGGTCCACTCGGAGACGGCAATCACTCGGTCGGCCCGTTCAACCAGCCGCCGCGGGTTGACCGCGCGGTGCCAAAGCCGCTGCCTTTGCGAAAACCACTTGATATTTCTTTCAAAAGAAAGGTCGTGGACTACGAGCGTCAATTTGCTTTGGCGAGCAAGACCGAGGAAATTCCAATTAGGCAAAAGGTAATGCCTGACGCGAGCCAGCCGGTCAAGCCGAGGCAAGCCGGAAAACTTTATTAGGACGTTCAAGAGCGGATTAGGCAACGGCAGGCGGCGGAGGTTGGGGAACTCCCCCGGCTCGATTGAACCCAAACTGCTCCCGGTGATGACCGGGTAGCACTCAATCTCCGGCAACTCCTCTAGCGCGGCGAAAAGCGAGCGGGTGTAAGCGCCCACGCCGCCCGGCTCGCGGTCAAGCAATGGCCGGAGGTCAAGGGCGACTCGCTCGGGCGTGGCGGAATTCGGCATATTGTTCTTGGACATAACGGCGAATTTTTTCCTTAAAAACCGCGGAGTCAAACTGCAGGGCGCGGGAACGAATCAGTTCCGGAGAAAATTTGCCGGGGTCAAAACGGATAACCGTGTGCGCCAAGTTTTCCCAGGTTTGGTCCTGCAGAAAAACACCAGTCTCTCCGGGGATAACGGTTTCAAGCGCCCCGCCGGCCGGATAAGCGATGACCGGCCGGCCGCTACCCATGGCCTCAATCGCTGTGATGCCGAAGTCCTCCAGCTGGGGGTGCAAGAACGCCAGACATTTGCGGTAAAGCTCGGCCTTTTCCACATCACTCACGCGGCCATGGAAGGTGATATTGGCGCCGGCCAGCTGCCGGAGACGCTCCTCCTCCGGACCGGTGCCGAAAATGCGGAGCGGCAATCCCAATTTGTTAAAAGCCCGCACTACCAGATCAAAACGTTTGTAGGAGACGAGTCGCCCGCCGGTCAGATAAAAATTTTCCGGCCGGCCGGCGAGAGAAAATTGGCTCAAATCCACCGGCGGATGAATCACGACTGACTGGCGTCCGTAATATTTACGGATGCGTTCCCGCACGTTTTCCGAATTGGCGATAAAGCGGTCCGCCCGCAGAGCTGCCAGCCGGTCCCAGACACGCAGGTTGGTCGAGAGCAGCGAGAGCATGGCCTTGATCGGCTGGGGGGCATTGAGCTCACTCAAGTAGCTGTGGGTGTCGGTCCAAAGATAGCGCGTCGGGGTGTGGCAATAACTGATATGCAGGGTTTCCGGACGGCAGAGCACACCTTTGGCAAAAGCCGATGAGGAGGAAAGCACAAAGTCATAGTCGGATAAATCGTAGGACTCGGTGGCCGTGGGCATGAGCGGCAGGTACCAGCGATAATGGCCGACCGCGCCGGGAAATTTTTGCAGGAACGAAGTGCGAATTTTCCAGGAACGGAAAACCGGATTGGCTCGCTCCTCGTCGTAGAGCAGAGTGTAGACCGGCGCCTCGGGCCAGAGGTCATGAAAAGCGCGGAGCACCCGCTCCGCTCCGCCGTCCTGCGAGAGGTAGTCATGGACTAAGGCAACGCGCATACGAGACCGAAAATCCGAAATCCGAAACTTAAAACCTCATATCAGAAACTCGGGGGGCAAAACAAAACGCCGTCCCATCAGACTCTTACTACAAGCTTCTTTATCAAAAAACGGCTTTTTGCTCAAGCCGTCCGCTTTCGAATTTGGAATTTGGGATTCAGGATTTTTTTAATACGCTCCTTTTTTTCCCAAAACCACGAGCGGCGTCCGGAGCAAGATGGCTAGGTCGAGGAGCGGCGACCAGTGCTCGATGTAGGAAAGGTCGAGCCGCGCCTCATCGGCAAAAGGCAGGTCGGCCCGGCCGGAAATTTGGGCTAAGCCGGTGAGCCCGGGTTTGACAATCAAAAGCTTTTTTTGGTCTGGGGAATATTGAGCCACCTCCTCCGGCAAATGCGGCCGGGGGCCGACCAAACTAATCTCGCCCGTAAGCACGTTCCAGAGCTGAGGCAGTTCGTCCAAACTCCAGCGCCGGAGGAACCGGCCGACGCGGGTGACCCGCGGGTCGTGTTTAATTTTCGGCACTGGGCCCGGGCGCTCAGAGGTTTTCCGGAGCCGCTGCCACTCCTTTTCCGCGCCGACGCGCATCGAACGGAATTTGATGAAAGAGAAAGAGGCGGCGCGCTCGCCGATACGCCGCTGGCGGAAAAAAACCGGCCGGCCGGTTTCAATCCAAACGGCCAGCGCCGAGAAGAGAATTACCGGCGAGAAAATAATCAAGAGCAGAAACGAAACGACAATGTCGAAAATACGTTTGTAAATGCTCCCCCAGCCCTCAAGCGGCGTCGGCTTGATTTCGAGGAGCGGCACGCCGCCGATAGTCACGAACTCCATGCCGGCGCGCCGCGCGGCAAAGAGGTCGGCGCTGTAGCGGAGACTGACTTGAGTTTCGTCCAGAAAGCGCAGGATGCGGTTGGCTTCCTCCGGCGAGAGCGCGGTATTAACCACGATGAGCTCATCCAAGCCGCGGCCGGAACGCTCGCGCCGGAGCGCTCGCTCAGCCGCCTCGTCAAAATGCGGAAAACGCGTCACAACCTCGAGCGCCAATCCTGGTTCGCGGCGGATGGCCTCGGTTAGCGCCGCCGCCGACTCACCCGAGCCGATAATCGCGGCGCGGCGGCGGCCGTAGCCGCGGCTAAGGAGTATAAGCTCGGCGGCGCGGATGAAAATCCGCTCGACAATGACAAAAAGGAATGTCAGCGCCCAAGCGGCGAGCACGATAAACCGCGAGGCAAAAAATTCCCGCCGCAAAAAAATGAGGATGACCACAGCCATAATCGCGGCGGCGGAAGCCATCAAAACCCGCCAGAACTCGTCCACGGCGCGCAGCCGCCGGCCGCGGTAGAGTCCGGCCGCGGCGAAAAAGAGAATCCAAAACGGCGCCAGGGAAAAAACAATCACCGCATAACGGTCAAAAGGGACAAGCTGGACCGCCGGCCGCCAATCGGCCAAGGCAGTGAAACGCAAAAAATAAGCCGAGAGTCCGGCGGCGACCACGGCCAAAAAATCCAAGGGCAAACGGATAAAGAGGAAAAACAAGGCAAAACGTTTCATACCTGGGGGTCATTTGGGAACTCCTTTTTCTGCTGCAATTGCGGAATTTCGACTGCGGCATCGTCATTCCTCCTCGACGTATATCTATACGCCTTTGTCGTCACTCCTTGCCTCGTCCGAAATTCCGCAATCCCGCCGTGGCGGGACGGAATTCTCAGATGGCCCCATTATAACAGAGATCCGATCTCCGCGGGGAGATCGGATCTCTGCGATTTTGCTAATCCGCATTGCTCCGAAGCTGGCCTATAAGCCGAATTCTGTCATAAGGGAAGTTAGAGATGAGAAATTAGAAGTGTGGCCTTTGCGCTCCAACCTCCAACCTCTTATCTCCAACCTCCACTCGTGATGACCATCTCTCTTGGCGGCCTACCAAACTTGGCCTTGCACCGGGCAGGTGTTTTCCACGGCGTCGGTCGCCCGACTGTCCCGCGTGAGCTCTTACCTCACGATTTCAACCTTGCCACGCGCCGAGCTTGCGCCCGGCCGTTCGGCGGTGTGTTTTCTGTTGCACTCTCCGTGGGCTTGGGGATCGAACGATCTCGAGAGGTCGCCCCATCCTTACTCCCCGTCGCCTTTCGCGACTGCCTCTGATCCGATTGCTCGGAACAGTGTTCGGACTTTCCTATCCGACGTACGTCGGATCAGTCATCCAGCCAACTTCGGAGCGCTGCGGATTGCGCCGGCATGCTAGCAAAAAAACCGCTGGCTGTCAACCAGCGGCCTTCCGTCATCTAAGTCCGACTTTTTGCCGCACTTCCCGCATTGTCTTACTGGCGATGGCGCGAATCTTTTTGCCGCCCGCCGCAAAAATCTTTTTTACCGCCGAGGGATTTTTTAAAAGCTGCGCGCGCTTTTTCCGGAACTCCGAAAAGTATTCGGCGATGCGCGCGGCCAGCAGATCTTTGAGCTCGACATACTTGATTGTCCCGCCGCGGTAAGCGCGCTCCATCGCCCCGACATCCTCCGGCGTCCCGAACTCACGGAGCAGGCCAAAAAGGTTAGCCACGCCGGGGCTCATAGCTTGGAGATCGGATCTCCGCGGGAGATCCGATCTCCCGGGGCCGGGACCCGTATCCGTCACTGCGCGGCGCAGGGCCTGTTTGATTTCCTCCGGCGAGTCGCTCAGGGAAATAAACGAACCCGGAATTGACTTGGACATCTTTTTTTCCGGCTCGGACAAGCTCATCACCCGCGGCGTGGCCGTGAGCACCGGCTTGGACTCGGGAAAGGTCTCTCCAAATTTGCGGTTGAAGAACCGCGCGATATCGCGGGTGAGCTCGACGTGCTGGACCTGGTCCTCGCCGACTGGCACCGCCGCGGCCTTGGGGAGCAGAATGTCCGCGGCCTGCAGCACCGGGTAATCGAAGAGCCCCATATTGATGTTCTCTTTCTGCCGACTGGCCTTGTCTTTAAACTGCGTCATCCGCTCGAGGAAAGAGATTGGCGTCACGGTGTTAAAAACCCAGCAGAGCTCAGTAACCTCGGGTATGTCCGACTGCACGTAAAGCGTAACTTTTTTAGGATCCAACCCGGCGGCGAGCAATTCGGCGCCGAGCATGAGGATTTGATTTTGTTTTTCTTTCGGGTCGTAATTTTCCGTCAGTGAATGGTAATCAGCGACAAAAACAAAGAAGCGGCCGGCGAATTCGTCTTGCAGGCGGACGAAATTACGCACCGCGCCCAAATAGTTGCCGAGGTGCAGCGGCCCGGTCGGCTGGAGACCGGAGAGAAGAATGATTTTTGATTTCTCGGCCATACAGGAACAGTGTAACAGAGTTCCGGTATCGTGTCCGTCGAGGTTCGGACGATCCTTTCGCAACAACCTCAAACTTCTATGACTACGGGCAAGACCATCGGCCGGCCGTCGCCCGCCGAAGCCCCGCCGTAGGCGGGGCGAAGGCGCGCAGCATCTCCAAGGGTGATCCTTGCGCGACGGCCTCAAACTTCTATGACCACGGGGAGCACCATCGGCCGGCGTTCGGTTTTTTGGAACAGGAATTGCCCGATGTCATCACGGATTTTGGATTTAATCAGATTTTCGTCCGCCGCGCTCTGCGGGTCGCGGTCGCGGATGAGCCGCGTCACCCGTTCACGCGTCTGTTCAATCAGCTCCTTTTTCTTTTCGAGCTGGATAAAGCCGCGCGAGATAATGTCCGGTTTGCCGACCAACGCGCCGGTTTTGGCATCCACCACAGTAATTACCACCACCATGCCGTCGGCGGCGAGCTCCTGCCGGTCGCGGAGCACCACCTCAGAGACATCGCCGACCCCAAGCCCGTCCACGAAAACGTAATTCGAAGGAACTTTTTCGCTGGTCAGCCGCCCTTCGCCGCGGGTGAATTCCATCACTTGGCCGTTGTCGGCGATAAAGATGTTCTCTTTGGGGAAACCAATGGAGGCCGCCACCTTGGCATTCTCGCGCAGTAGAAAGTGATTGCCCTCGATCGGAATGTAATACTTGGGCTTAAAGAGCAGGAGCATCAGCTTGATGTCCTCGTTTTTAGCGTGGCCGCCGGCGTGCACGTCCATCATCTGGTAATGGATAACCTCGGCGCCTTTGCGGTAGAGGGTGTCCTTGAGGCGCTGCACCGTGCGCTCGTTCCCCGGAATAATTGAACTGGAGAAAACCACAGTGTCGCCGGGCACCAGCTTAACCGAACGGTGCTCGTTATTCGCGATGCGCATCAGCGCCGCGTTTTTCTCGCCCTGGGCGCCGGTGCAGAGCACGAGAATCTTGTTTAAGGGGTAGTCGTCCACTTGCTTGATGTCGATAATCGTGCCCGGCCGGATTTTGATGTAACCGAGCTCTTTGGCGATTTCCACGTTGGTCTTCATGGAAAAACCGTCAATCGCCACCTTGCGGCCGTTCTCCTGCGCGATCTGGATAATCTGTCCGATGCGCGAGAGCATCGAAGCAAAGGTGCCGATAATCACCCGGCCCTGAGCTTTTTCGATTATGAGCCGCAGCGTATGGGCAATCTCCCGTTCGGAAACCTGGTGACCGTTTTGTCCGGCGTTGGTTGAGTCGCCCATGAGTGTGAGCACGCCGCGGCTCCCGAGCTGGGCGATTTTGATAAAGTCGGCCGGTTTTTGGTCAGCCGGGGTGTAGTCGAACTTCCAGTCACCGGTGTGCACCAAAGTGCCGATCGGGGTATGGACCACGACACCGACCGCATCGGGGATGGAGTGGTTGATGTGCACGAACTCCACTTGAAAACTCCCGAGCACTAGCCGGTCATCCACGGAAATGGTTTTGACGTTTAAGTGCGCGCCGGGGAAGTCCTCCTGGCGTTTGCGGATGATGCCCGAGGTGAGCGGCAGGGCAAAAATCGGCGGGTTGCCGATCTGCGGCACGGTGTGGGGGATGCCGCCGATGTGGTCGTAGTGGCCGTGGGTCACAATCACTCCCCTGACCCGGCGCTCCTTGCCGCGCAGATAGCTCATGTTGGGGATGATATAGTCCACGCCGGGCATGTCCTCTTCGGGGAACTGCAGGCCCATGTCAATAAAAATTATGTCCTGCCCGTATTCAAGCAGGGTGCAGTTACGGCCGACCTCCTCGAGGCCGCCCAACACCACCACCCGCAATTTGTCCCGGCCGGCGCCGAAGGTGCGCGTTTCCGGGCGGGGTTCCGCTCGGCCGCGGCCGCGCTGGGCGCGGCCAAAATGTCCGCGACGCGGGAAACGCCCGCGGGGGCGCTCGGCGGAATTAGCGTTAGAGTCGGTTCCGGCCGCCGCGCGTATCGTCTGTTGTGCTTCTTCCATAAACATTTTTTTGAACGTGCCACGCAAGGCGACACGCCATTAAAAATTTGAATAAGAATCGCGCTCGGAAGCCCTCGAAAACAAAACGAGGGGGAAGCGAGATGAAGAGTGATGATTCCGCGACACGCGTCCTGGAATCTCCCACTCGCCAGCTCGGGGTTATTTGGGCGTGCCATTCGAAGCGCAGCCATCGTTGGCCTACAAAACTATGGATTTACCCATGCTTCGCTCCTTCGGAGCTGCGCAGGGCATTCTTCGCTGCGCGAAGAATGGTGGGCAGGGAGGGATTTCTCCTCCCCCGTCGCGCGCCGGTCGCTGCTCTCCATGGCGCGCTCCTCCGCCGGAGCCCGGGTCGCCGAAAACATGAAGCAGTTCATGTTTTCGTCGTACCCTTCAAATCCCTCCTTGTGCGCCCCGTAGAAGTGGTGGGCAGGGAGGGATTTGAACCCTCAAGGGATTGCTCCCGTACGGCCCTGAACCGTATGCGTCTGCCAATTTCGCCACCTGCCCACCATCTCTACGGGGCAAGTCTGCCAGCCTGTCCATCTTTGGCTAATCGCTTAGCGCGTATCGCTTCAGTGAATGGCGCTATGCGATAAGCGATATGCGATTTGCCACTCACCGCCATGCCCGCCGCGTCTTTTTATACCAATCACGAATTCCGGAAAAGCGATCGGACGGCACCGTCACTACATCAACCGTTATCCCTCTGAGACTCTTCTCCACATAATACGGGTAAGCGGGGCGGTAGAGGAAGATAGCGGGAATGTCGGCCAAAATTTTTTTCGCCAGTCCGACATAGGAATTCGCCCGGCTCTCCGACGAGGCCGCTCCGCGCGCGGACTCCAGGTAATCGTCCGCGCTTTTGCTCACGTAGAGCGCGAGATTAAAACCGCTCTCGCCGGCTCCGGAGGAATGCCAGAAGGGGTAAGGATCCAAGTCCGCACCCAGCACTTCGCCATAAAGCAGGGCTTCGTAATCGCGCTGACGCAGAATATTCGCGCTCAGCTGTGAGGGCGGAACCGCCGCTATTTCCACGCCGACCCCGACCTCGCGCCAGGCCTTGGCCAGGAGTTCGGCCACGGCCAAATTTTCCGCCCGGTCAACCGTGGTCAGCGTGAACTTGAGCGCCACGGGCTTACCCTCGGTTACGGTTTTGGTGGTCTTGTTCCGGCCCGAGCCGACAGTAATGGTTTTAGTTTTGGATTTTTCCCTGACGCTCGTGGTCGCTGTCGGCAGAACATAGCCGGCTTTCTCCAAGAGCGCGCTGGCCGCCGCGGCGTCATAACCAGCCTGTTTAAGGTTACCGTCAAATCCGGGCATGCCCGGGAGGACCGGCCCCTCCACCAGCTCTCCATCACCATGGAGAACATCCCGCAAAATCCTTTCGCGCGGCGCGGCGGCCAGCAGCGCCCGGCGCACGGCGTCGTCCTTAAAGAGCGGCTGATTCCTCGGGTTGAAAAAGACGGCCGTGTACTGGGGCAGACGCAGATTGTAGCGAGCGAGGTCCGGTCGGCCGGCCAGCCGTCCGCGGAACTCCACCGGGGCAAAAGCGCTGCCATCGGCGACTTTGGCCACCACCGCGGCGGAGGCGCTTTCGGCATCAGGATAAAAGCGGAAAACGATACGGTCCAGCAGCGCGGGGGTAGCCGCCCGGGCAAATCGTTCCAGAGTGTAAACGCGGATCGTCCCGAGTTTGTCGCGGGAGAGCGATTTAAAGCGGTAAGGCCCGGCGCCGACCGGTTTTAAGTTGTACTCGGCGAGCAGGGCGCCGGCCGGCGGCACATCCTGCCAGAGATGCGTCGGCAAGATGCCCGTGGTCAAGGCCGAAAGAAAAGCGGATTGCGGCTGGCTTAGCGCGAACCGGACAGTCCGCTCGTCAATCCGTTCCGCCTTGACCCCGCGGAAGGCGGAGTAAAGCGGACTCTTGTAATCTTCGTTCTGGATTAAGCTCACGGTAAAGAGCACGTCATCCGCCGTGAGCGGCTCGCCGTCGTGCCAGACCAGACGGTCCTTGAGCCGGAAAGAGTATTCTTTGCCATTGTCGGAAACTTCAAATGATTCGGCCAAGTCGGGAACAATCCGTCCGTCGGGGAGAGCGGCCACTAGTCCGGCGTAAATCAAACGCACCAAGTCGGCGTCCACGTCGTTGCCCGAGACGAAAATCGGATTGATGAGCGAAGGCGAGCCGACCACGGCTTCCACATAATCGCCGCCCACGGTCGGCACCGGCACCACATGCACCACCCAGAGCCGCAAAACAATGGTCAGGAGCGATAGTGTGAGAACTCCCAAAGAGACTTGGAGCACGCGCCGTTCGGCTTTCATCAAAACCGTCCTTAGATATTTGAACTGCTGCCAGCTCGGGATACGGCGGGAGGCGAACGAGGCGACGAGCTTTTTGTTCAAGTCGGCGGAAAAGGCGCGGCTCGCCCAGACCGATCGCCGGAACCAGCGAAACGCGCCAGACAGACGCCCGAGAGTAGCGTCGCGAAAACGCCGAAAAAAAGAAGTTGAGGTCATCTGAGAATTCCGTCCCGCCCCATCTCTGCCGAAAGGTTTAAAGTGTCAGGAACCAAGGGAGTATAGTTTAAGTAGACTTTCTTTAAGACAATAATCTACAAGAGATGGGGCGGGATTGCGGAATTTCGAACGAGGCGAGGAGCGACGACGAAGGCGTATGTGGAATTTACGTCGAGGAGGAGCGACAAAGCCACAGTCGAAATTCCGCGATTGCAGTAGAAAAAGGAGTTTTCAGATGACCTCGTTGTAAGAAATTTCACGATAGACCTCGTTATTTAGAGAAACGCTCCGAAAAACGCGGCGCCGAAAAAAATCGCCGCCAGCACAATTGTCGCCCGGTAGAGGAGGCGTTCCAGCCCCCGCTTAGTGCGGTAGACGTTGGAATCGCCGCCAAAGACGGCTCCGAGCCCGGAACCGCGCCCTTGGAGGAGCACGGCGCCGATGAGCAGTATGGAAAGGATGATGAGCGCGACGCTGAGCGCCAATTGCATAGAAATGCGTCGGATTAACGAAAAAAGTTTAACACGCAGAACAAAATATGTCAACCCCGCAGGCGCGCTATATGCTATAATTCAAAAGAATTATGCCTTCGCCCGCACAACCTTGGTACGAACGGCCGGCGCCGGTTTTCGCCCTCTTGACCGCGCTCGCTTTTGCCGGCTTTCTTTTTCTCGTCATCTGGTACGGAGCCGGTTACTACCGCGCAATGAAGAGCGGCAAAAACGTCGCCTTGCCGCAGTTTCGGAGCAGTTTTACGGCCGGGAGTCTCTCGGCGCTAAAACCGGCCGCCAAGCTCTATGACGTCGCCTCGCCGGACGCGCCGCTGCTCGGGAATCCCTATGCCAAAATCACGATTGTCGTCTTTGGCGATTTTGAGTGTCCTTATACTAAAGAAGCGCATCCGACGTTCCGCGGCATCGCCGCCGAATACCCGAACGACGTCCGCCTGCTCTGGCGCGACTTTCCGCTTGAGACCATCCACCCCCGCGCGCGGCCGGCGGCGGTCGCCGCCTCTTGCGCCGGCCGGCAGGACAAATATTGGGCCATGCACGACAAACTTTTTGCCAATCAAAACGCCTTGGAGGAAAAAGATTTCTTGAACTACGCCGAACAAATCGGGCTAAACACCGCCGAGTTCACCGCCTGTCTCAAATCGGGCGGCGACAAAGAGCGGATTGACCGTGACCTCGCCGCCGGCACGGCCGCGACCGTCCGCGGCACGCCGACCTTTTTTATCAACGGCCAGCGGGTGGAAGGCGCGATTCCTTACGAAATCCTGAAGCAGATTGTGGAAAAATTCAAAGCCGCTAAATAATTTTGATTCCATTCGTAGTCCTCAACATTCGTAAATTTCCCGCAGAGCCACCGCGAAGCGGGGGAACCGGGATCCCGCAAACCATAAAACAATATAAATCGGTGCGGGACGTGTTAATTCGTATTTTCGCAACCCCATGAAAGTTTTCCGGCCCAAAATCATCACGCTCCTGGTTTTGGCCGTCGTTTTTCTGCGGCCCGCCGCGACACACGCCTGCGGCGGCGAAGTTACGGTCAAAGCGGACAGATCAGAATACAAGGCCTCTGAAAAAGTGGACGCCACGGTTTTTTTTAATTCCGACGGTAACTGCGCCAGCAACAAAATCTCAATCAAAACAACTTTCAACATCGCCGGCCAATTCACTGAAGGAGCAACAGTCGCCTGTCCGCAGCAAAATCAAGGCAATGATATTTGGTGCGTGCTGGTTGATGGCGGAAAAACCTATCAATATCATACGATATGGCAATTCCCCTCTTTTCCCGCCGGCACGCAACAAGCATTTCTGGAAGGCTGGGTCTACGTTGACGGAACTCTCTACAAAAAAAATTTACTAAACCTCAAACCGGCGGGCGAAGGAGCGGCGGCCACCGCCCCGCCAGCTGGCGTGGCCGCGGCCAAACCGGAAAAACCGCTGGAGGTGGCGCTCTCGGTCGCCATCGGCAATATCGCCAACGTCGGCAGTATCGGCCAATATATCGGCGCCATCTACACCTACGCGCTTGGGTTGGTCACTGTCTTGGCCGTGAGCATGGTGGTGCTCGGCGGCATCAAGTACCTGACCGCCGGCGCCAATCCCTCGCGCGTCAGCTCGGCCAAGCAGACGATGTCCAACGCTTTCATCGGGTTGCTGCTCGCTCTGGCCACTTATCTAATCCTCAGCACTATCAACCCGAATCTGGTTACCTTGAAACCGTTGGTCGTTCCCAAAGTGAAAAAAATTCTGTTCCAGTCCGGCAACTGGTGCGAGGACGTTAATCTTGGACTCTACAGCGTTGACCCGCCGCCGCCGCAGGATTGCGGCAAAGAATCAAATGTGACGGCCAAACAGGCGGGCGCCAATGTCTTGAACCCCAAATGCGTCCACCGGAGCTGTCCAGCGCCAAACCAGTGTGCAATAAACCCGTCAACAAAAAAATATGAATGTCTAAATTGCGCCTATGTAGATGACGCGAGGCTCACGGCCATGGGCAAACTCAATCCAGCCGACAGCGACTGCGCGCCTTATGTGCAAACCCAGTCGGACAAAAAAGGATATTACGCCTGCGTCTATGGTTCCGACACCGGCTTTAAGGGCCGCGGCTGTGAATTTTTGAAGGTTGATTGCGCCAACATCAAATCCTGCGATGATTACACAAAATGGGTGGCTGTTTTTCCCAAGGACTCGCCGCCGGAAGGATTTGCCGCGACCTATGAACGAAGCTGCTATCTCTCGACTTGGACCGGTTGTGCCGGCGCTCTCGGAGCGACCGGTCCCCAAATTACTCCCAAACCCGCTGGACACTTGGCTCAGGTTTGTTTAGCTGACCCCTGCGGCGTCGGACCGTGCGCCACCAAAGACAACCAGGAACTTTCAAAGTTTGAAAAAATAACTGGTTTTGCCTGGTTTCAAGACGCCAACCTTCAGTACTGTGTAAAAAAATGATACTGACTCGCCCCCACGGTTCCAAAAAGTCCCCATTCTCTGGGGATTTTTTGATTTTTAGCCGTCTCTGCTCTTGACTCTTGCACAGTCAATTCTTTTGTTGTACACTCGGACAACGTTTACGCATTCGCCGCGCGAATACAAACGAATTCAAAACAAATCAAAGCGAATCATTGCCCACTCTCCCATTCTACCCGCCGCACAGGCCCAACGGCCAGTGCAGGCGGGCCCGCCTGTCCTGCGCAAGGCGCTGGACGGCGGGCGTTCTACCTACGACCTTCTCGCTTATGTCCAACATCATCTCCATCAAAGGCGCGCGGGTGCACAATTTAAAAAATATTTCCGCGCAGATCCCCAAGGAGAAGCTCACCGTCATCACCGGCCTCTCCGGTTCGGGCAAGTCCTCGCTCGCCTTTGACACGATTTTTGCCGAAGGCCAACGGCGTTACATGGAATCGCTCTCGGCTTACGCCCGCCAATTTTTGGAACTCCAAGACCGGCCGGACGTGGATGAAATCACCGGCCTCTCGCCAACTATCGCCATTGACCAAAAAAGCGTTTCGCGGAACCCCCGCTCCACCGTCGGCACGATTACCGAAATCTACGACCACCTGCGCCTGCTCTTCGCCCGCGCCGGGCGAGTACACTGTCCGCGCTGCAGAGAGCCCGTGGCCAAACAAACGCTCGAGGAAATCGGCCGCCGGCTGATTGACCTGACCAAGAACCGCGAAGTCCGGGTGCTCTCGCCGATTGTGCGCGACTCGCGCGGCGAACACCGCACCGTCCTGCTCGAACTCGACAAAGCCGGATACAAAGAAATACGGTTGGACGGCGAACTCCTTTACATCGAAGAAGCGCTTGACCGCCGGCTGGACAAAACCAAAAAACACTCCATTGACGCGGTGACGCTGGTTTTGCCCGCCAATGCCGCCACCCAGTTGGAGGAAATCAAAAAACGTCTGGAAACCGCGCTTGACCTCGGGAACGGCTACATCTCCGCCGCGCTGGCCGAAAAGGAAATTCTTTTTTCTACCGAGTATGCCTGCGCACAGTGTGGCCTGTCGCTCCCTGCCGTGGAACCGCGGCTTTTTTCTTTTAACTCGCCGCACGGCGCTTGTCCGGCCTGCAACGGACTGGGTATCACGCTTTCGGTTCTGCCCGAGCTCGTGGTTACCAATCCACGCCTGACGATCGCCGAAGGCGCGATTAAACCCTGGCGCATGGCGGGGACCAACGGCGTGCAAATGAAGCTGGTGGAAGAAGTCGGCCAGGCGCACGGTTTTGACTTAAACACCCCCTTCGGCAAATTGGCGCCAGAGGCCAAAAAAATCATTTTCTACGGCGCCGGCGAGGAGACTTTCGGCCCCAAAAATGAAAAATACGAGGGAGTTATCCCGTCGCTGGAGCAAAAATACCGCGGGACCGACTCAGAATACCTGCGCAAAGAAATCCGCGCATATATGCAGGAGCGCGTCTGCCAGGTTTGCCTGGGCAAACGCCTGCGTCCCGAAGCGCTGGCCGTGACTCTACAGGACAAGTCTATCGCCGATATTGCCGGGCAAAGCGTGGAAGAAGCGCTCCAATGGATTGATTCACTTTTAGGAAAAGAAAAAAACGGCCTGAACCCGCGCCAAAACGGAAAAAAATTGGCTGCCGCCGGTCAAACTCTGGATGAGGACCAAAAAAAAATCGCCCTGGTGGTGTTAAAGGAGGTACGCGAGCGCTTGCTCAACCTAGTAAATGTCGGCGTGGAGTATCTCGCGCTTGACCGCTCGGCCGCCACACTTTCGGGCGGCGAGGCCCAACGGGTGCGGCTGGCCACCCAGCTCGCGAGCGACCTCTCCGGCGTCATTTATATCCTGGACGAGCCGTCAATCGGCCTCCACGGCCGTGACAATCAAAAATTGATTGAGACCATGAAGCGCCTGCGCGACGCCGGCAACACGGTGATTGTCGTCGAACACGACGCCCAAACTATCCGCGCCGCCGACTACGTGATTGACGTCGGGCCCGGCGCCGGCGAATACGGCGGCGAAATCATCGCCGCGGGCACGGCCGCCACGCTCTGCCGTAAGCGCGAGTCCATCACCGGCCTCTATCTCTCGGGCAAACGAGAGATCCCCGCGCCCAAGCTCTATCGCCGCGGCAATCGCAAGTTGCTCACGATTGTCGGCCCCAAGGCCTATAACCTCAAAGGCGAAGACATCAAAATCCCTTTAGGCCAGCTTGTCTGCGTTACCGGCGTCTCCGGTTCCGGCAAATCCACGCTCATCTTGGACATCTTGGGCAAAGCGCTCGCCGCCCACTATCACGGCGCGCGGGAGTTGCCAGCCGAACACAAAACCATCAAGGGCGTGGAGAACTTGGACAAAGTAATCATGATTGACCAGTCGCCGATCGGCAAAACTCCCCGCTCCAACCCGGCCACCTACACCCAGCTCTTTACCGCCATCCGCGACCTCTATACGGAAATTCCGGAAGCCAAGATGCGCGGCTATAACGCCGGCATGTTCAGCTTCAACGTCACTGACGGCGGCCGCTGCGGTGGCTGTGACGGCGAGGGTTTCGTAAAAATTGACATGCAGTTTTTGCCCAACGTCTATATTGAGTGCAAGGAGTGCCGCGGCACGCGCTACCGCGCCGAGGCGCTCGAAATCCACTACAAAGGCAAAACCATCGCCGACGTGCTGGCCATGACCGTGGAAGAAGCCCGCAATTTTTTTGCCGACCAGTCCGCCATTGCCGACAAGCTGGAACTCCTCCGGCTCGTCGGACTCGGCTATATGCGGCTCGGTCAGCCAGCCACGACGCTCTCCGGCGGCGAAGCCCAGCGGGTGAAGCTCGCCACCGAGCTCTCCCGTCGCGCCACGGGCAAAACTTTGTATATCTTAGACGAGCCGACCACGGGTTTGCATTTTGAAGACATCGGCAAATTGCTCAAGGTGATTCACGAACTGGTGAACAAGGGTAACTCGGTGATTATCATTGAACACAACCTAGACGTGATTAAATCCGCCGACTTCGTGATTGACCTCGGACCCGGCGGCGGCAAGCACGGCGGCTGGCTCGTGGCCGCGGGCACGCCGCGGGAGGTGGCCAAAGCCAAAAATTCCGCGACCGGACAATTGCTGAAGACAGTTTTAAAATAAGTGAGTAGTTATTAGTCGTGAGCCACCCCGACGTTACGTCGGGGCGGGGTCCCGCCAGAGTCGGGATAGTGAGTAGGCGATAGTGGCAAGTCAAAACATTCGTCATCTCGACCCGCGCCTGCCTGCCGGCAGGCAGGCGGAGAGAACTTCAATTCAGAAAATGTCATCTCGACCCCATTCGACTACGGTCCTCCGACGTCACGTCGGAGGACCTTCGCTCAGGGCAGGCTCCGTGGAGAGAACTTCAATTCGACGATAAAAAAGTAGAAGTTCCCTCGACTCCGGTCCGACGTAACGTCGGACCTTCGCTCGGGATAACAGGAAGCTGTATACTAGTAGTATATGAAACTTACCCCCACTCTTTTAGTCGCTTCTTTTGGTATTTTATTCCTCCCCGCAGTCGCTGCGGCGGAAACGGTGACGCTTAACAGCTCGGCCGACACCTACATCTCCAACAATTATCCCACCAATAGCTACGGCGGCATTGATACCGCCTTTGTCCAGTATCAAAGCGGTCCGAGCTTTTCCCGAACTTTGCTCAAGTTTGATTTAAGCTCCATCCCCGTCGGCTCCACAGTGCAGGCCGCCGAACTCGCCCTTACTTTCCAGTCAGTCTCAACTTCCACCACCGTGACGCTCCAGCTCTATCGCGCTGGAGAATCTTGGTCCGAGACCAGCGCGACCTGGAACAGTGCGCCGACGCTCTCCGACCTGATTGTGAGCCAGCTCACCAGCAAAAACGCCGCCCAAAAATGGACTGTAACTGACGCAGTAAAAAACTGGGTGGCCGGAACCTGGAGCAATAACGGCCTGATTTTGAAAAGCACGGAAGGTTCCGGCAACCAATTCACTTTTGGTTACTGGACGCGAGAGGCCGCGCTCACGGACAGCCGTCCCAAACTGACCGTGACCTACACGCCGCCGGCCGCCCCGCCGCCCGCTCCGCCCGCGCTCCCCGGCGTCGCCATCTCCGGCGCGAGCGTCGCGACTTCGGCCCAAGCCGTCACGGTGAGTTTCACCACCAATCCGAGCGCCACCGGCACGATTGAATACGGGGTTACCTCAAGCTACGGCTCAACCAAAACCGAAATTGACCCGGCTTGGACGCTCCATGCCATTACTCTGACCTCGCTCACGCCATCAACAACCTACCACTACCGGATTCGCGCCAGCGCCTCGGGCTACAGCGAGGGCGTCACCGCCGACCAGACCTTCACCACCAAAGCCGCCTGGAGCACGCCGGTGCCGCCGGGGACGCTGGTCAAAACCGCCGATGCCCCCGCAGTTTATTATGTGGCGGAGGACGGCAAACGACACGCTTTCCCCAATGAGAAGATTTACAAAAGCTGGTACGCGGACTTCTCCTCGGTGCAGACGATCACTGCTTCCTCCCTGGCTTCCATGGCCTTGGGGAAGAATGTCGTCTATCGGCCGGGGGTTAAAATGGTCAAATTTCAAACATTAGCCAAGGTCTACACTGTCGGCCCCAAGGGGGAATTACGCTGGATAACCAACGAAACGCTGGCTGCCGCTCTCTATGGAGCGGACTGGAACCAAAAGATTGACGACCTCTCCGACGCCTTCTTTACCGATTATCATTATGGAACGGATATCACCGCGACCTCCGACTTCTCCCCAACGAGTGTGACCGCCGCCGCGACGACGATTGATGGGAATCTCTAAAAGTGAGTGGTGAGTCGTGAGCCACCCCGCCAGAGGCGGGATAGTGAATAGGGAATTAAAAAAGCTCCACGAGGGAGCTTTTTTGAAATCTGGCTTAGCCGATCATCGTCTCCTTGAGACGTTTTTTGGAATGCCGCAGGTACCAGAGTTTGGCGCGCCGGACACGGGCCTGCTTGACCGGCTCCAAGCGCGCAATCATCGGCGAGTAAAGCGGAAAGATGCGCTCCACGCCGACGCCGTTTGAGACCTTGCGGACGGTGAAGCTCTTGGACGCTCCGGCGCCGCGCACCGCGAGCACCAGACCCTCAAAAATTTGGATGCGCTCCTTTTCCTCACCCTTGGCCGTGGTCTCCATAATCCGGGTATGCACCCGCACGGTCATGCCGGGCTTAATCTCGGGACGGCTCATTGTTTGTTCGCCTTGCTCGGACATAAAAATAGGAAAAATTTAAGCGCCAAAATAATAACAGCTGCTCCCAAAGTTGTCCAGTCCAATACACAGACCTTGAAGGTCCGAATAATCCACAGGTTGCCTCTTGACAAGCGGCAAACATTATTTAAGCGCGCTATGCTAATTACAGACCTTCAAGGTCTGTATTATGCCTAGACCGCCCATTGCTGCCGGAGAATATTATCATGTGTATAACCGCGGGGTCTTAAAACAACCTATCTTTTTCGAGAGTAGGGATTATCAGCGGTTTATCCGAAACCTCTATGAATTTAATGATACCCACCCTATCCCTGACCGCAGAACCCACAGACCTTCAAGGTCCGGCCGTGAACCAATTGTTTCCATCCTGGCCTGGTGTCTGATGCCCAATCATTTTCATTTACTGGTTTCGCCTGTGGAAAATGACGGACTTAGTCTCTTTATGAACAAAATGGCTGATGGATATACAAAATATTTGAATAAAAAATATCAGCGATCAGGTCACCTTTTTGAGGGCAGATACCAATTGAAATTGGTTGAAAATGATTCTTATGCTCTACAACTCTCAAAATACATCCATCTCAACCCAAAGGAGCTTATACAGAGTAATAATCATGAGGCAACACTGAGTTTTATTGATAATTATCGGTGGTCCAGTTATCCGAATTGGCTGGGAAAGAAGAGTTTTTCCTCAATACTTGATTGGAATCTCCTACAAAATGTTTTTGGTCCATTAAAAATGCAGGTATTGCACCCCACGGACCTTGAAGGTCTGTAATAAACACGGACCTTCAAGGTCCGTGTTTATTGAGAAGTTGCCGAATGCGGGCGCCGTGGACGCGCATCTTGCGTTTGCTTTTCCTCTTCGCCTCGCGGCGTTCACCTTTAGTTTTTTTCATAAACCCGACTCGCCAAGGTCTGACCTCCCGCGGAGGTCAGACCTTGCGCCGTGTTTTGAGCGCGGCCAAAATCTTTTCCACCGTCTGTTCTGGTTTTTTGTGAGCCGTCGTATCTATCACCAAGTCAAAATTTTTTTGGTCGTTAAACACCACGCCGTAATGTTTAAGGTAACGCCGCGCGTCTGACTCAATGCGCTTTTTGATTTCTCTCTCGGCCTCCTCGGGCGAGGAGTACGCCGGCTCGTCCCGCCGGCTCGGGTCCCTTTTTTTTGCTCCGTAAACGCGGCGACCGGCTTCTTTGTGCTCGCAAGAGAGAAAAACTTTAAAGGAATGCGGAATAAAATGCCAAGCCAACCGGCCCTCAATAACAAAGTTGTTGTCGGTCTCCCCGAGCCGCCGCGCGTAGTCGTCAACCGCGGTATCGGTGGCGGGGTCGGTTTCCCCGAGCTGATTCAACTCGTCAATGGTGAGGCCGCGCTCGAGCGCCATCTTGCCGCGCAAGTCGCCCATGGAGTACCACGGCCAGCCCAGGCGCCCGGACAAAAGCCGCGCTACTGAGGTTTTTCCCGAGCCCGGATCGCCGGCGATGGAGATAATCATATTGGCTACCAAGGTCTGACCTCCGTGGGAGGTCAGACCTTGATCTTTCTAACGCGGTAAAAGTTTTAAGAAGTCAAACAATTCCTTAGGCAGTTCGGAGTGATACTCCCGCAAAATGGCGTCCGGATCGCTAAACTTGAGCTCCGAGGCATGGAGGAGGGGACGCGACGGCGCGCCGCTGATTTTCTGACGCGAATTTTTGTAGAGCGGGTCCCCGACAATCGGATGACCTACGGCAAAAAGATGCGCCCGAATTTGGTGAGTGCGG
>SCSU01000031.1 GCA_004299275.1 Patescibacteria group bacterium | reverse complement strand
GGCAATAAGATCTCGCTCCTCCTTGAACAAGTGTGTATAGGTTTTCTTTGGCATAGCCGCGCATCATAGCGCGGAAGCATCAAGAGCCTAAGTGTTGCACTTGCTTATTGAACTGGTGGTTTCAATTCGTTATGTCCTTACTCCAAATCGGACTGCAGGCATTCCCCGAAGAGGCCGGTAAGGCCCCGGGGTTGGATATTGGGGACGTCCTGCCCTACATCTACACGGCGTTGCTGGCCGCCGCCGCGGTTTTTTTTGTCTTGCTCGCGCTTTACTTAGTGCGTTTTATTCTCCGCCGCCGCGCGCGGGAGAAAAAGGGTTTCAAAAAACGCATCCTGCTCGTAACCGTGCCTAAGGAATCGGCGGAGAAAAAGGGCGAGATGGAGCGGGAAAAGTCTCTGCAAGAAATTCAGGAGGATATCGCCGTGGCCGAATCGCTTTTTGCCGCGATTGGCGGGCTTAAGGCCGACCGCTCGCTTGGCGCCTGGTTTACTGGCCGGGAGGATGATTTTTCTTTTGAAGTTGTGGCCCACGAGGGCCTAGTTTCATTTTATGTCGCGGTGCCGGAGCGGCTCGAGCAGTACATCACCCAGCAAATTCACGCGCTTTACCCCCACGCGCAAATTGAACCGGTGGAGGACTACAACATTTTTTCGCCGCAGGGCGTGATTGCCGGCGCCTACCTCACGGCCAAACGGCATCATCTTTTCCCCATCAAGTCCTACCGCAAAACTGAAGCCGACCCTCTGAATGTTTTGACCAATTCTCTGGCCAAGGTGCCCAAGGGGAGCGGCGCCGCGGTGCAGGTGCTGGTGCGTTCGGCGCGCGGCGAGTGGCGGAGCAAGGGCGCCAAGGTCGCCGCGCTGATGCAGGAGGGCAAAAAGGTGGAGGAAGCCGTGGCCGCGCTCGGCGCGCTGGCCGGCATTTTTGGCGGCGGCAAAAAAAAGAAAGAGGGCGAAGCGACGCCCCCTCCCCGCACTCTCTCGCCCGGCGAGCAGGAAATGCAAAAGTCAATCCAAGACAAGGCGGGCAAAGCCGGGCTGGACATCAATATCCGGGTGGTCGTTTCCGCCCCCGACGCCTCTTCGGCCAAACTTCTCTTAGACAACATCGCCAACACTTTTTCTCAATTCAATCTCTACGAGTTTGGCAACTCTTTCATCAGAATTATACCCACCGCCGCCTCGCGGCTTATCCGCGAATTCATCTATCGCGTTTTTGACGAACGCCGCGGTTCGGTTTTTTCCTCGGAAGAGCTGGCGGGGATTTATCACTTCCCCTTGCCGACGACCGAGACTCCGAACATCCGCTGGCTCACCGCGCGCAAAGCGCCGCCGCCGCAAAACATGCCGCTGGAGGGCGTGGCACTGGGCAAGGTGGAGTATCGCGGGGAGGAGTCGCTGGTCCGGATCAAGCGGCCTGATCGCCGCCGGCACATCTACATCATTGGTAAATCCGGTGTGGGCAAATCGGTGCTGATTGAGAACATGGCTCTGCAGGACATTAAAAACGGCGACGGGGTTTGCGTGGTGGACCCGCACGGCGACCTGATTGAGAAGATTTTGGAGCAAATGCCGCGCGAGCGGATTGACGACGTGGTTTACTTTGACCCCTCGGACTATGAGCGGCCGGTCGGCTTGAACATGCTTGAGGTGGACAAAGAGGAGCAAAAGGATTTTGCCGTGCAGGAGATGATTGCGATTTTCTACAAACTTTTTCCGCCGGAGATGATTGGCCCGATGTTCGAGCACAACATGCGCAACGTGATGCTGACCCTCATGGCCGACATTAAGGAGACGGGGACAATCGCCGAAATTCCGCGGATGTTTTCCGACACGGATTTCCAAAAGTTCTGGGTGTCTAAGGTTAAAGACCCGGTGGTACGCGCTTTTTGGGAAAAGGAGATGGCCAAGACCTCGGATTTTCACAAATCGGAGATGCTCGGTTACTTGATTTCCAAAGTCGGCCGCTTTGTGGAAAACGACATGATGCGCAATATCATCGGCCAGCGACGGAGTTCATTTAACCTCCGCAAGATTATGGACGAGAAAAAGGTGCTTTTGGTGAATCTGGCCAAAGGCCGCACTGGCGAGGTCAATGCCAACCTGCTCGGTTTGATTATCGTCTCCAAACTGCAGATGGCCGCGCTCGGCCGCGCCGACCTGCCCGAGGCGGAGCGCCACGATTTTTTCCTCTACATTGACGAGTTCCAGAATTTTATCACCGACTCCATCGCCACGATTCTCTCCGAAGCGCGCAAATACCGCCTGTGCCTCAATATCGCGCACCAGTATATGGGACAGCTCGCGCCCGGCGGCGACACCAAAATTAAGGACGCGGTCATCGGCAATGTCGGCACGATGATTACCTTCCGCATCGGCATTGACGACGCCGAACAGCTGGAAAAGGAATTTGCTCCGACTTTTTCCGCCTACGACCTGATTAACATTGAGCAGTATACGGCTTACGTTAAATTGCTGATTGACAACACCGCCGCCAAGCCGTTCAATATGAAAACTTTGGCGCCGCAGAAGGGCGACCCCCAGCTCGCGGCGGCGATTAAACAGTTGTCAAGGCTCAAATTCGGCCGCGACCGCGCGCTGGTTGAAGCGGAAATTATGGAACGAACGGCGCTCGGCGCGGCGGCACCGCGACAGACGCAGACAGAAAGGACGCTGTAAATTCTCCATTTCCTAAAGGGAGTACCCGCAGGGGGAGGGATTTATTGGGTGCAGGGGATAGTGGATAGGGCCCGGCAGTGAAACGCCGACAGCTTGGCAAATGTCATCTCGACCAACGTGGAGAGAACTTCAACGTAAAAACGTCATCTCGACCGAAGCGGAGAGAACTTCAACTCGCTAAA
>SCSU01000030.1 GCA_004299275.1 Patescibacteria group bacterium | reverse complement strand
TCTTTATAGAAATGCAGCAAATCGTCGGCGAGGAGCGCGGATTTGATTTTTATTTTAACGCCGCACTCGGAGCCGGACGGCACTTCGGCCACCGCGCGCTTATGCAACTGGAGTTCCATGACTGTCCCCTCTCCAATCTCCTCGCCGCCGCGGCGCACCGTCACCCGCGCGTCCCGCGCCGCTTTGCCCTCGGTGACGAGGCCGCCGACAATCTGCGTGTCGCGCTCGCTCCGGAAAATCGCCAGTATCTTCAGGTCACCATAGTCGGTGCGGACAATCTCCGGCGAGAGTTTGACTTCGAGCTTCTGCCGCAAGTCCTCAAAAAGGTGGTAGATGACTTTGTAAGTGCGGATTTCCACGCCCTTGCCGCGCGCGAGTTCCGCCACTTGGTTTGGCACCAACACCCCGAAGCCAGCGATCCAGGCTTGGCTGGCCTCGGCGCGCATAATGTCAACCTCGGTAACATTGCCCAGACCCTTAGCCACGACATTGATGCCCACTTCGGGATGGGAAAACTTGTCCAGCGAGACCAGAATGGCCTCGAGCGACCCCAAGACGTCGGCTTTGATAATCAAATTCTCCAGCTTTTTTTCCTTGGTCGCCTCCTCCTGCGGTTTTTCCACGGCGGCAATTTTCTCCGATGCCGCTTTGACCGGCTTGATGCGCGTGAGTTCTCTCGCGTCCGCCGCCGTTTCAATCGTGTCGCCCACCTGCGGCGCAACCTTAAACCCAAGAATCCTGACCGGTGTGCCCGGCGGCGAGGCGCCGATGAGCCCGCCACGATAGTCCTTCATCGCTCGCACCCGACCGTAAAACGCGCCGCCGACCGCAAGAATGTCTCCGTTTTTGAGCGTACCGTTTTGGATTAAAACCGTGGCCACCGGCCCCTCGCCTTTGTCCACGTGCGACTCAATCACGGCGCCGGCGAGCTGGCCGCCTGGGTTCGCCAGCAATTTTTCTTTTTCGTAATCAGCCACCAAAAGCACCAGCTCCAAAAGTTTATCAATGCCCGCGCCGGTCTTGGCCGAGATCGGCAGCATGGCGAACTTGCCGCCCCATTCCTCGGGGATGACGCCGAGGTCCGAGAGCTCCCGTTTGACTCGCTCCTGGTCGGCCTCGGGCTTGTCAATCTTGTTAATCGCCACGACAAAAGGCGTTTTTGCCGCCTCCAAAATTTTGATTGCTTCTTTGGTCTGCGGCTGGACGCCGTCGTCCGCCGCCACGACCAAAATCGCCACGTCGGCGACCTTGGCGCCGCGCGAACGCATGGCGGTAAAGGCCTCGTGGCCGGGGGTGTCAATAAAGGTAATCAGGCGGTTATCTTTCGCCGCTTGATAGGCGCCGATGTGCTGGGTGATGCCGCCGGCCTCGCCGCCCATGACGTTGGTTTTGCGAATCGCGTCCAAGAGTTTGGTCTTGCCGTGGTCGACGTGGCCCATCACCACCACGACCGGCGGCCGCGGCGCGAGAGCTTCTTTTTTTTCCTCGCCCAAAATCGTTTGCAAACGGTCGGCGGACCCGGCGCTCTCGGCCGCTTCCCCCGACTCGCTGACTACTTTGAATCCCAGGTCTTCGGCGATGATTGAAGCGGTCTCAAAATCCACACGCTCATTGAGCGAGGCCAAAATTCCGTTTTTCATCAGCTCGGCGATAATCCGCGTGACCGGCTGGCCCAAGCGGAGCGCGAACTCCCGCACGGTCACGATTGCCGGCAGAGCCACCGGCGCGGCCGTCTCCTGAATCCGTTTTTTCTCTTCGGCCGCGCGCTCGGCTTTAGCCGCCCGCTCGCGGCGGTCCAGCTCGCGCGTGATGTTGGGCCAGGCCTTGATAATCTGCTGGGCAATACGGTCATCCACCTTGATTGCCCGCATGCCGATGTCAAAACCAAACTCCGGAAGAATCTGTTTCAAATCTTCTGTCCGGTAACGCAATTTCCGCGCGAGTTCAGTAACGTTCATAAGATAAAAATTGCGGGCGGCCTCGCCCGCGCCAAGAAAATATAATATAAAGAAGGTCAATGGTCAATGCACTGTCTGTGCACGCACTGTCTGTACATATCGAGCTGTTTCATAAGCCATCGCAAAACGACGACCTGCCCGAAGAAAACAACGAAAAGAAAATTATCTGTTTGTCTACGCGCGGACGGCAAAATTTTACTCGCGGACAAGGCAGTTCTCCTCTCCTTAAATCCTTCCATGCATTGCCTCACTTTATTTGAGAAAGAAAAAGACTCTGCGAGGATGCTCCACAGAGCCTGTTGGATTGAATGAGCTGAACTAGTTCAGCTCAGAAACCTCGGTGCTTTTCGCGACCGTCGCCACCTTGGCAAGAAGACGGAGCGCATGTGCGTGATCCTCTTCGCTTCCGGCACCGCAAAGGTCTTCGAGCACCACCACTCGGTAGTCGCGGTCATGCGCCTCGCGGGCGGCCGACTGAACAGCCAAATCCGTCGCCACGCCGCCAAGAAGAATTGTGTCCACCTTGAGCGTTCGCAGGATCGCCTCGAGCGAAGTTGCGTAGAATGCGCTGACGCGGTGCTTGGTGACGAGGAAGTCCGCATCATTCTTGTTCAGGTACTCATGAATTTCCGTCGCCCAAGTACCGAGTTGAAGCGCGCCGAACTTCTTGGCGGCTCCAAAGAGCGGCGAGGACTCGGGCCACTCGCGGTAGTCGGGCGAGAAACCGATCCGGACGAAGATGACAGGTATGCTCTTCGCCCTCGCCTTGGCTATGGCGGTGTTGACGTTTGTAAGAACGTTGTGCGCCTCCACGAAGGCCGAGTAACCCTTGCCCGCGAACTTCCCTTTTTCATCAACGATCTCGTTGATGAAATCGATGAGGATGAGCGCTGTTCTGTTCATGATTTCTCCTTTCATGGTTGCGGTTTGGGAGAAAGACTCTGCAGGAACGTCGCAAAGTCCTCTACCGTTTCTAGGATATACTCCGGTGAGAACTTTTTCAAGTAACTCGACGGGTGATATCCGTAGCCAACGCAAGCAATGTCAACCGGAACATCCCGGCAGTAAAGCACATCGCTTGCAAGATCACCGACGTACAATGCTTCCGGCATCTCGATGTTGAACAACGCGAGCGCACTACGGATTTTCTCCGTTTTTGTCCTGCGGTGTTCTCTGCCGTAAACACCCTGCACGAAGGCCTCATCAAATTCCTTGCACTTCCGAAGGATGGTAAATACCGCCTCCGAATAGCTTGAAGTGATGAAGATCTTTGGCAAAGTGCAGCGTGCGAGAGCGCGTACCGCCTCGTGGAATGGTTCCACTTCGGCGGCGCGCTGATTCATTGCACGCGAGTGGCAATCGAAGAACTCCCGCATTTCATCATCAGAGAGACCAAAAGGATAGAGCGAGTGCCGTAGCTCGACGCTGTATACTTTCGTCATATCCTCGCGTGTCTTCACTTCGGGAATCGACGGAAACTTCTCACGCAAACGGTTAATCTCCTCCATGCAAATCCGCAAGCTGTCGGAAATCACACCATCGAAGTCGAGAAATATCAAACGATACTTTTTCATCTTACGCCCTCCTTGCTCGACTTCTGAATAAATGGCCAGTCATATACCCTAGGAGCCTTGTAGAACTCCTCCAGCATGTTGGCCTGCTCTTGCGTGAGGTGACCCATTGCTACGCCAACCTTGAGAATGTTCGGGTAACTCGTGAGAGAGTAGACACCTTCGAGATTGATCGGGTCAAACCTCCTCCACATGTCCTCAAAACACCAGTTGGTAATGGTGATGAATCCAAGGGTCTTGATGTGAAATTCCCAATCAAGAGCCTCAATTGCCTTGAGAATGGTGTCGCCGCTACCGCAGAGATCGTCGATGATCACCGCCTTGATGTCGCGTTCGGGTTTGCCTTCGACGAGCTGCCCCACGCCGTAGCTTTTCGGAGTTCCGCGGACGAATCTCATGGGAAGCGTCAGCCGAGTGGCAATCCGTGCCGCCCACGACACACCGGCCGAAGCGAGACCGACGATGATTTGCGTTTCCGGGAACTTGAGACGAATAATCGTCTCAATGTACGCCGTGCACGTTTCGTAAGCGAGGTACGAACGGTTAAGATACCTGCAGTTGCAGTAGCAGGGAGCCCGAGTGCCGCTTTTCCAGACGAACCAGTCTTCTCGCTTCCTGTTGAAGTCGACGAGGTACGATCCCGTCTCGAACAAGAGTCGTGCAGTGTGATCGCCAATTTCCTGATTCCACACGGTCGTTTTCATGACGTCTTTCCTTTCGTTTCGTTGATACCCAACGATTCCAGTCTCGGGAACGAGGGACTCGCACCTTTCCTTTGAACGCTGTAGGCGGCCGCTTTTTGAGCTAAAGCCAGGCTTTCGTTAAACGAATAACCGTTGTGCAGAAACGCGACGAGACAGCCGCAAAAGCAGTCACCCGCGCCGGTGGTGTCTTCCACGTGGTCAACCTTTTGAGAGGGTTGCTTGATCACTTGGTCGCCATGTACTGCGGCAAGGCCATTTTCTCCAAGCGTAACCACGACGGTCTTTTGTCCAATTTTTTGTTGCCACCGGAAAGCCATCTGGGCGGCCTCATCCGGTGAACAAATAAAATTGGCCAGACCTACGACTTGTGCCAGCTCGAGCGCATTGAGTACAAACAAATCAGTTTGCTCAATGAGCTCAGGCGGGATTACTTGCATCGGCGAAGGGTTGAGAACCGTTGTTGCTCTTAAACTCTTCGCTTTCCCGAATGCGTAGCTAACGAGGTCAAGAGGAACTTCAAATTGCGAGACGAGATACCGGACAGCAGAACCTTGCCGATCCAGGTATTCATCAATCGTTTTCCGCTGAAGCAATGTGTTGCTTCCGGGAATGACGACGATTTGATTGTTACCCTCGCCGTTGACCATTACGATTGCCGTGCCAGACGATGACTCTGTTTGCACAACGGCATCGGTGTTCACACCTGATGCAACTAAATGATTGCGCAGGAGCTTTCCGAATTCATCGTCGCCGAGTGAACCGATCAAATCCACCGTAACGCCCATATTGGCGGCTGCAATGGCTTGATTTGCACCCTTGCCTCCGGGCATGAACTCGCAAGCAAGACCCGTGATTGTTTCGCCAGCTTGGGGGAACCTATCAACGCGGACAGCCACGTCCATGTTGATACTTCCGAGCACACATATTTTGGAAGTCATGGCTGTCCTCATGTTTTGTTGTGAAAGAACCCGCTCCGGAATTATTCCAGAGTTGAAATTTTCTTAACATATAATGCGATTTTTGTAAAGGTTCGTACTAGACGCTATAATTTATAATTTAAAAAAAGTGATTATAACCTCCTATAGCGGGTTATAATCACTTAACTTATATGGACGGCTTCCTCTTAATCGACAAACCCGAGGGCTGGACTTCGCACGATGTGGTGGCCTACCTCCGCAAAATAACCGGTATTCGCCGCATCGGCCATGCCGGCACGCTCGACCCCTTTGCCACCGGGCTCCTTGTCGTTGGTGTCGGTAGTGCCACCAAAAATCTTGCCACCGTCGCTGGACTGGAAAAGGAATATATCGCC
The DNA here is from genome assembly GCA_004299275.1 of Patescibacteria group bacterium. GTDB lineage: Bacteria > Patescibacteriota > Patescibacteriia > 2-12-FULL-57-11 > 2-12-FULL-57-11 > SCSU01. The sequence goes on along the minus strand of SCSU01000030.1, from coordinate 3,582 downwards.
ACTCTGCGCTTTGGCGCTGTGAGCGACACCGACGACCGGACGGGCAAAATTACGCAACTCCAAAACCCTCCAACGGTCGAAGAAAACCAGTTACGCGAAACCCTAACCAGTTTTATCGGCGAAATTGAACAAATCCCGCCGATGTATTCGGCCAAAAAAATCGGCGGCCGCAAATTGTACGAGCTGGCGCGCCGCGGCGAGACGATTGAACGGCGGCCGGCGCGAGTAATAATAAAAAAAATTGAGCTCGTGGAAGCGGCTCTGCCCAAGCGGGCGGTAATCAAAGTTGTCTGCGGCGGCGGCACTTACATCCGCGCTCTGGCTAAGGACATCGGGCAAGCGCTCGGCACCGGCGCCTATTTGGAAGAATTGCGCCGGACGCGCATCGGCCCATACCGGGTGGAGGAAGCCCATAACCCCCGCTCGCTCACGCTTCGGCCAGACCTTTTTTTACCGCCGCAATAATTTCCTCGAGCGTAAGTGAGGTCGGCGGAATATCCTGCGGGTCAACGCCGCCGTTTTGCAGAGTCGTGGCCATCACGTCAAAAAACCACATCGGCAGCTCACTCACGCGCCCTTGCGCCGCGAGCGCCGCCGCGGAAATTTTGACTCCAAGCTTCTCGGCTTCGGCTGCCCTGACCGCCGCAGCCACCGGCCGCAAATCAACTTGCTTCTTTTGATTGGTGATGATGTTCACGTGTCCGGAGCTTAGACGCTGGATGACCACATCGGCCTGGAAGTAAGCGCGCAAAAATCCGGGCAGAGATATGTTGTCCGACTCCGCCACCGCCACGGCAAAAATTCCGCGCTGTCCTTTGACCCGGAACTCCTGGCCGCGGCCGGCGGCTTTGAGCGCCTTCCACTCTTTGGGATTTTCTTCGTAACGCTGGCGCTCTTGGGCGACATGCGCGCGCAGGAGCGGCAAAACCAGCACGACCAGAGCGGCCGGCTCGTCCTTGTGCATCCGGCCGTAAGTGGTGATGAGGCCCGAAAGGCCGAAGGCGCGGTCCAAGGGGTCCTCGGAAATTGTGCCCTTGCCTTCGAGGTCGTCGCGCTTGGCGTAAGCGAGGAGTTTTTGAAGCGCGGGGTCTTTTTCCACGCCCAAGTATTTGGCGACGAGCGTCGCCGCGCTCTCCTGATGCTCTCCGCGCTCCGCGTGATGGTGGTCAAAAGTCCCGCCGCCGAGGTCAATCGGTAAAATCCCCGCCGCTTCGCACTGCTCGGCGGTTTGGCCCGCCGGCAAGGCCGTCCAAAAAACCACTTCCGCCCTGGCAATGCCCGGGAAATGTTTTTCGCCGTAATCTTTGAGCAGCAAAATCGCCGCGACCGTGTCCGGCTGAACTTTGGGAAAAATGGCGATGGTTTTAATCGGGCGCGATTGCATGTGAGGGTCTAGGGTATAGAGAATAGGGTATAGGGTTTAGAAAAACATTCACAATCCAGTATAGAAAATTGTTGCCTAAATTGAAACACCGGGGGAGGGGGACGGCGCGCGTTTCCGCGCCGTCTTCCCTCGCCCCGGCTTGCTGCCTCCGGCCGCTCGCTACTCGGCGAGCACGGTGCCCTCGATGAGCAGCCGGAGTGTGTCCACGGTGAACTCGGTCGGCTTGACTCCGCCGAACGAGTGACCCCCGTTCAGGAGGGCTTGGATGCGCCGGTCGTAGAACCAGCACTCCGACTCCTCCTTCTCGAGATACTTCCAGACCGGCTCGAGCGAAAGCGGTTCTCTGCTCCCGCCGAACTGGTTGGTCAGGACGGACACGTTGCCCCGACCGTTCCGGACGATGACCACCCGGACCGAATCCGAGAGGCGGCGGAGCTCGTTGTGCACCGCGCGCATCTCCGAGACGCCGAGCTCGTCTTCCCTCTCCGCCTTTGACTGGCGGCTGTAGCGGAAGAGCGCGGTGACGAGCCGCGTGTCATCCGCGACGTCCACCGAGGCCGAGGTGAGGATTGCTCCCCGACCGCCGGCGAACGGAATCACGCTCGCCGCCCGGAGCCGCTCGCGGCTCTCCTCACGGAGAGCCTCGACCGCGCCGACCCCGTTTATGAGCCACCAGTCACCGACTTCGTAGACCTTCTCCGGCTGGACACCGAGCGCGAGCAAATCGCGCAGGTAACAGGCCAGAGTGAAGGGCCGGAAATCGGCGCCGGCGAGCTCGCTCCTGAACAACTCGCCAAGGAGCGGGTGAGCGAGGAGCTCCTCGGGGCTCGGCTCGGCCTGCGCCTCGCCGACCATCACCCGGAACCGCGCGCTCAAGACTTCGAGCACGAGCCGGATGACCTCGTCCACGGGAACCGTGGAGCCCTTCTTCTCGAGCTCCCGAATGAGGCCGACGATGCTCCGTCCCCTCCCCTTCAGATACCCCGTGCCGTTGTTCCGCCCCGCTTCGAGAACCAGCTCGAGCGCGGCGCGGTCGTACGGCGACTCCACGAGCTCGTGGAGGAAGTCGAGCGCGAGGCCGGTCCGGCCGCGGAAGCGAATGACGCCTTCGCGGGCGAGCCGCTTGGACTTGGCCGTGCCCTCCACCCAGACGTGGGTGGCGGCAAAGAGCGCGTCCAAGTCGGCGCCGAAGACGAGCCCGATGTCCCGGGCCACGGCTTCGGTTGCCGAGGCCAGGCCGAGCGTCTGGTACTTCTTCGCCCCGACGTCGATCGGGTACATCCCCATCGCCTCCCAGCAAACCTCCTGGGCATGCGACGGGCGGTTTGCGAACGTGTCCTCGCCGCCCCAGAAGCGGAGCTCGATCTCGGTCGGGTCACGGCCGAGGCCGAAGAGGGCGAGGAGCCACAGCGCCAGAACCTTGTCGAAGACCGGATTCTGCGGCAGGAGCGCCTGCTGAATCCGCGCCCGCGGCACGCCGCCGATCTTCTCCGGCAGAGCGACCGGCATCGGCGCGACGAACGCCGGACCGACCGAGAGCTCGCGGCGAAGCTCGTCGAACTTCTTGCCTCGGCTGCTCTCGAGGGACGGCCGCAAGGCCTCTCCGAGAGTAAAGCTGAGCGAGCTCTTGCCCGCCACTCTTTCTTGCGCTTGCATTTACTCACCTCCAGTGGGTGTGGGTGGTTGTTTGTCCTTCGCCATCGGTCGAGCGTCTGCCCGGCCGGGGCAGTGGTTTATTCGCCTTCGCCCTATGCTTCGTTAACCGTGCTCCGCCATCGCGGCTACGCGACGGCGAGAACTCCGCAGGGCTTCGGCGAATGAAAGCGGTCGCGATTTCAGATACCTCGGCCGTAAGGCCGGGGAGTCCTGAACTTGGAAAAGAGCCCTTTTAGGCCGTATTTCCAAGCCCAAAAGACCCATAAATATACCCTATTTTTGGCTTTTTGTCAATGGCCGACGGGAAAAATGCCCTATGGCAAAAAAGCTATTCTTTGTCTGTCATCCCAGCGCAGGCTGGGATCCAGAAAATCAACGATGCGCCGATATTCAAAATCCGACCCAGTCGGATTTTGAATATCCGGGATATACGCCACATTTTGGTTGGTGACCAACCATGAAACGTAGCTGATTGATGGGACAATCCGAGTATTTGCGGGCATGGTTCGCGGTGTATGAAACACTACACCGCGAACGAGGCC
>SCSU01000029.1 GCA_004299275.1 Patescibacteria group bacterium | reverse complement strand
GAAACGAATGTACAAATTGGTACGAATTTGCTGTATCTTTTTCAGCCCTATATGTTGCAGGCCTTGAATTTAAAAAAATATTTCGGCGGCGTGGCGGCGGTTGACGGCGCGACACTGCTCGCGGCTAAAGGCAAAATTACCGCGCTGATCGGCCCGAACGGCGCGGGCAAGACCACATTTTTTAATCTCCTCTCCGGCACGCTTTTGCCCGATGCCGGAGAGCTCCTGCTCGCGGGTGAGACAATAACGCGTCTACCGTCGGAGGAGAGAGCCCGCCGCGGCCTGTCGCGCACCTTTCAGCTCTCACGGCAGTTCAAAAATCTGACCGTCGGCGATCACCTGCATCTGGCGCGCGAGCAGGACGATGACAAGTTTTGGAAAAGTTTGTGGGTGCGTCGCCAGACAAGCGGGGAGGCAGAGCTTCGGGCAATTCTCTCCAAAGTCGGTTTGGAGCTCGCGCTTAAAACTTACGCCGCTGAGCTCTCTTACGGCCAGGCCAAGCTCCTCGGCCTGGCCATGGCTCTGCTCCATCCTCACAAAATTTTGCTTTTGGATGAACCAGTGGCTGGCGTGAATCCGGTGATTCGCGAAAAAATCGCCGAGCTGCTTCGGGCGCTTCGGTCCGAAGGTGAGACGGTGCTACTCATCGAACATGACATACGTTTTGTGATGCCGCTCGCCGATAATGTGGTGGTAATGGACCGGGGCCGGGCGATTGCGGCCGGTTCGCCGGCAGAAATACAGCGGGACCCGGCCGTGCTCGGAGCGTATTTAGGTGAACAGTTGTAAATAAAATATATGTTGGAACTCAATAATCTCACCGCCGGTTATGGGAAATCGCAGGTCATTTTTGACCTGAGTTTGGCGGTGGACTCCGGTGAGAGCGTCTGCCTCCTTGGGCCGAATGGCGCTGGAAAAAGCACCGTGCTTAAAGCGATAGCCAAACTGGCTACTGTGCACGGCGGCCTCATTTACTTCCGCGGCCGAGACATTACCAGCCTGCACACCCACGAGCTCCTTGAGCTTGGCATTGCTTTTGTGCCGCAAGGACGGATTAATTTTTCGAGCATGAGCGTGCTCGAAAATTTGGAGATGGGCGGGTTCCTGCTCGACCACGCGCATACGCGAAGCGAGAACATCGCCTTTGTGTTGGAGCGTTTCCCCGCGCTCAAAGAAAAAATACGTCAGACGGCTTCGACGCTCTCCGGCGGCGAGGCGCAGATGCTCGCCATTGCCCGAGCTCTGGTCATGCGGCCATCGTTTCTTCTTTTGGATGAGCCGTCGCTTGGACTCGCGCCCAAAACTGTGGCCGGGATTTTCGACAATCTGCGTCAAATGGTGGCTGACGGCATGACCATCTTGCTGGTCGAGCAAAATGTTCATTTGGCGCTGGAACTGGCGACGCGGGGGTATCTGCTCGCCGGCGGGAGAATCGCCTTTGCCGGCAGCGCGCTGGAACTTAAAGCTCCGGACAGAATGAGAAAGTTGTATTTGGGAACAGCGTAATCCCTGTCGTTCGGTTCTTCGGCTGATCGGTGTTAAAAGACAAAGCTATGGACTCTCCGGCTATCCGCGAAATGGCGCTGCTCGAAGACGGGAATTGGTGGTATCGGGCGCGCCGCGAACTGCTCGCCGGCATTTTGTGCGGCTTGGGCAGAAAGTTTGCCGTCGCGCTCGATGTCGGTTGCGGCACGGGCGCTAACGCCGCCGTGCTGAGACTATTCGCCGGGCGGGTGCTGGGGGTTGACCGCTCGGCGGACTCACTCGCGTTTTGTGAGCGCCGCGGCTATGACGAATGTCTCGAGGGGCTGGCGGAGAATCTCCCGACGGGTGACGGCAGCGTCGAGCTCGCGCTCTGCGCCGATGTTCTGGAACATGTTGGCGATGATGTCGCGGTTCTGCGCGAAATCCGTAGAGCTCTCGCGCCGGAAGGACTTTTGCTCCTGACGGTGCCGGCGCACCGCTCCCTTTGGAACAAGAACGACGATTACTGCGGACACAAGCGGCGCTATTCCAAAAGGGAACTGGCACAAAGTCTCCGGACGGCCGGGTTTCGTCCGGTTTTCCTGCGCTGGTGGAATTTCAGCTTGATCCTCCCTTTTTGGATTTTCGCGCGTTGGGAACGCCGGCGCGGGCCAAAAGCTGTTTCGCGAAATAATCTCTCCGCTATCCCTCGCTGGTTGGACCGATTTCTTTTGACGCTGATGCGGCTGGAAAATGTTTTTTCCCGGTGGCTGCCGTTGCCGGGCGGCGCTTCGCTCGTAGCGCTGGCCGCGCCAGGAGAGATAGACGCTTCGCAATGAGTTTGTTACCCTGTTTGTACTATGGCCCGGTAGTGAAACGCCGACAGCGTTCTCAAAGCAAGGTTTCTACCGGGCAATGAAGCTGAATCTAGAGTAAAAACTAAAAATTATAAAGAGTATTCGCTTGTCGAACCCCGCCAGTGGGGTTCGAGTCGGCGTTCTACCACCGGGTATGCCCAGCGCGCTTCAGCTTTTCGTCAAAGAAGCTCTGGAAAAAAAGATTCCCAAACCGCAGATCGCCGAGGCGCTTAAAAAAGCCGGCTGGCAGGAGGACGAGGTCAACTCCGCGCTTGGCGCTTTTGCTGACGTAGATTTTCCTTTAGCCGTGCCGCGGCGCAAACCATATCTCTCGGCACGCGAGGCGTTTTTGTATCTCTTAATGTTTCTCACCCTCTATATCAGCGCTTACTATTTCGGCTCTCTCCTTTTTACTTTTATAAACCGCGCTCTGCCTGACCCACTGATTCCGATCTACGACTTCAAATATGCGGTACGCCTGCCCACCGCCTCACTGATTGTCGCCTTCCCGCTTTTCCTCTGGCTTTCAACTTATCTGCGCCGCACTATTCGCCGCGATTCGGAAAAGAAGGCCTCCAAAATCCGCAAGTGGCTCACTTACATTACGCTTTTTATTGCCGCCGGCGTGATTATCGGCGACTTGATTACTTTGATTTTCAATCTTTTAGGCGGCGAGTTGACGCTTCGTTTTGAGCTCAAAGTGCTGACAGTGTTCGCGATTGCCGGCGCCATTTTTGGCTACTACCTCTGGGATCTCCGAGCCGAAGAAAAAGAGGCTTAAATATGAAGTTCAGCGTGAGACAAGTCTTCGTTGCCGTCACCGCGCTCGCGGTGGCCGCGGCCGTCATTTACGGCGTCATTCTCGCCGGTTCGCCGCGGCTGGAGCGCAGCCGCCAATTTGATAATCAAAGAGTCAATCACCTCCAGCAGATTTCTTTCGGCATTGAGTCCTATTACAGCCGGAACAAAGAACTTCCGCCGACGCTCTCAGCACTCTCAACCTCTCGCGAGATCTATATCGAATCGGTCACTGACCCCGAGATCGAAGTATTCTACGAGTATCGTCCGACCGGCAAAACGACCTACGAGCTTTGTGCCAACTTTGATTTGCCTTCCGAAATATCCCAACCGGGAATCAGTAAACCATTTGACTCTCTTACTAGTAAAATTTGGCAGCATCCGGCCGGCCGTTATTGTTATGCTCTGGATTCGAAGACAGGCGTGGTTTCTCAAAAGAAATCCGATGGTTGTGTTTTGATGAAGGAAACCAAAACCGGAAAAGTTGATTGCTACGGCTGTGCCGGCACGGTTTGCAAAGACCCGGCACCGGGATGGGAAAAATACGACGCTCCGAGCCAGCCCGGTTACATCGGTATCCCTTATTCCTGCGGCGCCGCGGCGAGCGGCTGCGAATTAGCGCAGTGATGATTAAAAAAATTGCCACACAATTTTTTCGTGTTTTCAGTTTTTTTGCCGTTTTTTTATTTCTACTTACGGCATCTACCGGCGCGGCTTTGGCCCAGGAGCACACGGTCGCGAGTTCCCCGGAAGTTTTTTTGCGGGCACAGGTGGTGGAGATATTGGAGGAAGGGCAGACCGTGGCCGATGACATTCCGCAGCCCTATCAAAAAGTCCAGTTAAAAATTCTTGACGGCGCCGAGCGGGGGCAGATTATCGCCGTCGAACAGGGTAAAACCGAAAAATTGCTGGAATCATTGCGGGCGAAGAAGGGCGAGACCGTGGTAGTCGCCAAAGTCGCCGCTCCCGAAGGTCAGCAATATTTTATCAACGACAAATACCGCCTGCCGTCCCTCGGCGCGGTCCTCGCGATATTTTTTCTCGCGGCCGTGGTTTTTGGCGGCTGGCGCGGCGCGGCCTCGCTCCTCGGACTGATTTTTACCGTCTTAATCTTGGTGAGCTATATCGTCCCGAGCATTTTGGCCGGGCAAAATCCGCTCTTCGTGACTATCGTCGGCTCGTTGGCGATAATTTTTCTTTCCATGTATCCGGCGCACGGTTTTAACCGCCGCACGTCGGTCGCGCTCCTCGCCACGGCGCTGACGCTCATGCTCGCCGTGATTTTGGCGACAGCTTTTATCTCTTTGTCCAAGCTCTTCGGCACCGGCAGTGAAGAGGCCTTTTATGTCGCCCGCGGTGTGGCCGGCGGGATTGATTTCCGCGGTTTGCTCCTCGCCGGTATCTTAATCGGCGTCCTTGGTGTTTTGGATGATATTACCACCGGACAATCCGCCGCGGTTGATGAAATTTTTAAGGCCAACCCCTCTCTTTCTTTCCGGGAACTTTACCGCCGCGGCGTTTCCGTGGGCCGCGAACATATCGCCTCGCTCGTTAACACATTGGTCTTAGCTTACGCCGGCGCCTCCCTGCCGCTGTTTATCCTTTTTATCTCCGACAAAAACAAACCGGTCTGGGTCACCTTAAACAACGAAACCATGGCGACGGAAATAATTCGCACGCTGGTCGGCAGCGCCACCTTGGTTTTAGCCGTGCCGTTCACGACGCTCCTCGCGGCCTATCTGTTGCGGAAGAGAAAAAAGCCTAAATTAGTTTGATGAATACCACTGTTTATCTCCTGCGTCACGGCCGGGTGGAGAACCCGAGCGGCGTCCTCTACGGGACCCTGCCCGGGTTTCCGCTTTCGGAGGTCGGCCGCCGGCAGATTAATAATCTGGCCGAGGAGCTGAAGCGTTCCGGAGTCAAAATTTTGTCAGTTGTCTCCTCACCGGCGCTCCGGGCAAGGGAAACGGCTGAGATTGTCGCTCGTGCTTTTGGTCTTCCCTCGGTGCAAATTGAGGAGAGGATTGGCGAATGGGGGATGGGCCGATGGGTTGGCGGGAGCGTTAAAGAATTCAAAGAGCGTTCCGGCTACTACGGTGAGCCGATGCGTTTTGACGGCCTGGAGCCGCTCCGGGAGCTGGCCAAGCGTGTGCAGGAGGCGATTGACCAATACCGGCAAAAGTTTGCCGGTGGGTCAGTGCTCCTCGTCTCGCACCGCGAGCCGTTGGTGGCCGCTCTGCTCTCTTTGCAAAACCGAAGTTGGGAAGAAATTCACGACACTGACTTTCCGGTTGCCTCGGTCTGGGAAATCGTGTATACCGACGCGGGTGAGATCGCGTCAATTAAAAAAGTTTTTGACCACCACGCGGATCCATAGTTTTTCTGCGTCCGAATTTATCCCCTTGAGGTAAGGGGAGCCTGCCTGCCGGTAGGCAGGGTTGGGTGGGGTTAGAAAATCGCGGACACCTTCTCCCGCACTTTAATTTATTGCCCTGAAGCGGGCATCGTATATCGGCTATTATGCCACCCTTCCAAGGTGGAGATGCGGGTTCGATTCCCGCTGCCCGCTTCAGGGCCGTAAAAAAGAAAACGCGTCGCCAAGACTAGTGACGCGTTTTCTTTTTGGTGCCGGAGGCCAGAATTGAACTGGCGACGCAAGGATTTTCAGTCCTTCGCTCTACCACTGAGCTACTCCGGCAAAATTTTTACAAGTTATATTGTAGTGGCTTGCCAGCCGAAGCCTCGGCGAAGGCTGGTGGGCAATGCAGGATTCGAACCCCGATTACATCGCTTCGCGATGTATACGGGGCAGGCCCATGACCTGTCCGACGTTTCAATTTTCGAAGCCGCGGTGGGCGCGAGAGGAGTCGAACCTCTGACCTTTACGATGTCAACGTAACGCTCTAACCAACTGAGCTACGCGCCCGCGCCCGCCGCGGATTGTAAATTGATGTCGTCGGACCGCTCTAACCAGCTGAGCTAGCCGCCCAAACGCGCCGATACTATAAAAGGAAATTTTACGAGTGTAAACCCTTAGGGACGCGCCCAATGCGCCGGTGCAACCCTCGCGCGAATCGCCATTCGTTCAAGCGGTTGGCGAAGATCACCGTGAGCCCGGCGACGATGGATTCGGTTGAACCGACGGCGGCGAGCACCCAGCCGTTGCTCATGAGTCCAGAGAAAGCGGCGATCATACCCATAAGCGGGGCGATGGCCGCGCCGACAAACAGGCCGAGCCGCGCCGGATTAGTGAAGTCCTGGATGAGCGCCATCCGAAACGCTGAATGGCCGTCGAGCCGCGCTTTGCCCTCAGTCGCGAGGTCTTTAACATTTTTGTGGTACATGCCAATGCTCTGGATTGCGGTGGTGAGCGAGAGAGCGACGGCGGAAAGACCAAAGACGATGCCAGCCAAGGCGATGCGGCCTTGATGAATCAGCGGCTCCACTGAAAATGCCCCCCAAGTAGCCAGAGCAAAAACCGGGATAAGTATTCGACCGCGTCGAGCCAATTCCCTCCAAGTAAAGCCCGAACCGCGGAGCGCCATAAGTTCGGCGGTCTCGCCCAAAAGGTCATCGGCCGAGGCGGCAAAGACTTTGCCGATGCCGCTCGCGAGTTTTTCCAGTACGTGGGCGATGGGGCCGATGATTAAGAGGGCCTTGATGATGTTCTGGGCGATGGCCGTGCGTTCGTGGGCGTTGTCATTGACCACGCGGTGGACGATCCAGTCCACCGAGAGCGGGTAGAGTGTCTCGGAGAGGTCAGTCATCAGCCGCTGTTCCTTTTCGCCGATGCCCACATTGTCTTCATCTACGAGCACCAGACGCTTGAAGCGCACTCTCTCCCGTTCAATCACATCCAAATCTTCCACCAAGTTTACGCCGCGGCGTTCGGCTTGGGCGCGATCGGCGTCGCTCACTTGCGGGCGATGTTTGTCGCGGAGGAATTGCGGCAGCCAAGTCAGGATGCAGTTTTTTTGCGAGTAAACGGCGATATTTTGAATCGCGTGGAGCACCCGTTCAGGGGTGTTGGTCGTGGTGCGGACGCCGATGGCGTAACCGCGAGCGAGCAGGTCGCGCAATTCCGCGCGCGTCTCTGGCCGGACGCGAAAGAGATAACGGAGCTCGATGGGGAGAAATTCGTCCTGAACAACCTCTTCCGGATGCGAAACGACCTCGACGCGATAGGCGCCGAGGGCAAAACGTTTTGGCGGCTCGGTTTGTTTTTTGAAAAAAGAAGAGAGAGACATTTTGTTGATGAGTAATTAGGAACCCCACTGTTTTACCCATTCGGCTCGGCAGGACTTGAACCAGGAACCAGTCGTGTAAATGGATCAGAACCTCTGGGCCCGCTTGGATTTGAACCAAGAACCGGCCGTGTATATCTTCGCTTCGCTCGATATAAACCGGTTCGCTCGCTCGGAAGGCAAATGGGCGTGCCTGGACTCGAACCAGGAACCAGTCGTGTATAAGACGACCGCTCTACCATTGAGCTACACGCCCATTTGTCTTCCTCGCTTCGCTGCCGGTTATAAGACAGCCGCTCTACCGTTGAGCTACACGACTGTTTCCAGACGTTGAACGTCTGTAATTTCGATTGGAACCTGCCTGCCGGCGGGCAGGTCGAGGGGCTACCCATTAAGCGCAGTCTCTTGTATCGTGGTAACGCATTCTATGCTGAAAACGAAACAAAATCAAGTTGGGCCGTTTCGCGAGTGGTTCGGCGGGCTGGCACCGCCGCTTTGGGCGCGGGCAATCCTAAAGAAGCAAGGCGCTGAGCTCTATGTCGTCGGCGGCGCGGTGCGCGACGCGCTCCTCGGCCGAAAGGATCGCCGCGACTTGGATTTGGTCGTCCGCGGTATCCCGCTTACGGCGCTCACGCGGCTTCTAAAAAAATTCGGCGCGGTGAACGAGGTTGGCCGCACCTTTGGCGTGCTCAAGTTTGTGCCCCGTGGGCAAAAAGACGGCGCGGCCATTGATATCGCCCTGCCGCGCACTGAATTTTCTTTTGGGACTGGCGGCTACAAGGACGTGGAGACCAAGAGCCGTCACACCCTGCCGCTTACGCAGGATTTGCAGCGGCGCGATTTTACCGTGAACGCCATGGCCTGGGACCTCGGGGCCGGTGCGCTGTTTGACCCGCTCGGCGGCGAACGCGACCTTTCCAAAAAAATTTTGCGCGCGGTGGGCGCGCCGGCGGCACGGTTTAAAGAAGATTACACCCGCATCCTCCGGCTCCTGCGTTTTAGCGTTGAGCTTGGTTTCGCCATTCATCCCGCGACTTGGTCGGCGGCCAAAAAACTCGCCCCACGCTTGAACGATCGCCGCGCCGGACAGTGGGTTGTGCCGCGCGAGCTCGTGGCCAAAGAATTGCTCAAAGCGTTCGCCACCGACCCGCTCGCGGCTTTTGATTTTTTTGACCGCGCCGGCATCTGGCGCGTGCTGGTTCCTGAAATTGAGGCGATGAAGCGCGTCCCACAGCCCAAGGAATACCATACCGAAGGCGATGTCTGGCAACACACCCGTTTGGCGCTCCAAACGCTGGTTTGGTCGAAGTTCGCCAAAAAGTTTCCTGACGGCTGGGATGCCGAGACAGCTCTCGGTGTGCTCTTCCACGACATCGGCAAGCCGCCGACCTTGAAGACTCCGGAGAAACACGGCGTGGACCGCGTCCGTTTTGACGGCCATGACAAGCAGGGGAGCCACATGACCCGGGCCGTTGCCGAGCGGCTGGCTTTGAGTTCTTATAAAGCGCCACGGGTTGACGTTTCGCCCGAACGGCTGGAGTGGATTGTCGCCCATCATCTGCTGATGGTCAGCGCCGATATTGAGGAACTCCGGCCGCGGACGATAGAAAAATATTTTTTGTCGGAAAAAAATCCCGGCGATTCGCTCCGCAAAATAATGTTCTGTGACGTGGCGGCAACACTCAGCCGGAACGGCCGGCCATTTTGGACAAGTTTTAATGCGCTCGAGCGGCGGATTAAAAAGATTGCGGTCCGACAAACGAAGAAAGGGGAGATGCCTAAAGCGCTGCTTAATGGCGACGAGATTATGCGAGCGGTGAAAATCAAACCCGGCCCGGCCGTGGGCAAACTTATCGCCGCGCTCCGCGACAAACAGCTCGCGGGCAAGGTTAAAAACAAAAAAGCGGCGCTCAAGTTGGTCAGAAGCATAGCCGGGAAGCTGGATTGACGTCGGACGCCCCGGGTTCAGATATACGGCATTAACGCCCTAATTTGGTTGGTAATTTAGGTCGACATTTCACAATCGGATGGAAGTGGAGGAAGCCCGTAATCCAGCGAATGAGCGATTCGGGCGTCCGGCATCCGCGA
>SCSU01000028.1 GCA_004299275.1 Patescibacteria group bacterium | reverse complement strand
GTTCCGGTCGGCGTCTATCACGCCTATTGGCCGCTTACGGATAAAAAAGTGGTGACCGTGGCCGTGGCGAGCGTTCGGCACGGCGACGACGACTACGACCGCCGGCCGTTCGGCGAGGTGCCGGGGTTTGTAGAGATTCTCGCGCAATACGGGATCTGATGTCGGGATGTTGAACATCCTCGCATGTGGGGTTGACTTGCGGGCAATGGCGTAATACTCTGCGCCGTCGGCTTGTTTGTGTCGAACCGTGCCTGTGCGGAACACAGGTTTACCCCCATAGTCCCGCCATCAGCGGGACGAAGGGGGTTCTTTGCCAAGGGTGAATGGCCGATTCGGTCGCGAGGACTGTTTCGGCTTGTGCCGTTGGCGGAGGGTACAGCCGTGAATCTGAATCTCATCGAAGAAGTGGTGGTGCGCCTCCAGCGCGGAGCGAATCCCGAGAGGTTCGGGGAGGACCTCAAGGCCTTTCTTAAGAACCCATCGCTCTGGCGCGGGAGCGATGAGTCCGTCTCCGCCCGGGCTTCGACGGACGAGCCGAAATCGGTCGCGCCAGAGATGCACGGAAGCCATCCATATCGCGTTGCACCACTAGCAACCAACTGGCTGGACTCCCGCCTCACTCGCGAGATGAAGCTCTACGCCGATATCGAGGAGGCATCGGGAGTCGAGTTGACCTGGCCCCGAGACCTATTTATGGCCACGCTCGAGAAGTTCGGCCGTGAGGCAGTCGAGATCTGGGAGCGGGAATTTGGTCTCCGCGTCGGTACCATTCCGGACTACGCGGTGTACCAAAACGCCCCATTCCCGCAGAATAAGCCCTGCACATGGTTCTACAAAAAGGTTTTGGCCGGCAAGATCGGAGACGCCAGCGACGGTGTTTTCGTCCCCGACACCGAGGCCTTCCGACTTCGTTCCGCGGTTGTTCTCTTCGATCCCCGGAGAAGGCCGATGTTCAAAGACGGACACCAGCTCTGGCCCGAAGACAAAAAGTTCCTCGGGGGCCTCATTGCCCGCCTCCGCAACGAGAAGAAGCTTTGCTCTTTCAAATCAATCCCGTCGCTGTCGCGCTTCGGTGTTTCGCCGGATGACTGGGAGTGGGCGGTAAAACCCGTCCTCGGTTCCATCAAAGAGTTCGCAGGCGTTGTATGGCGACTCGAACGGGTTATCGAGTGGAGCTTCCTCTGCCAAACGCACCCAGAGCTTCCGCGGGCCACGGATGGAGAGACCGATACCTGGATTCAGTTTGAGGACTGCTACAAAGACGCTCGGCACCGCCTGTGCGGCGGTCGCAACGAGTATGAGTCCTACAAACAGGTCTACGAGTGTCATGACAATGCCGCCAACATCCGCAATGGCGCATGGTCCCTCCGTCCTCTGGGGGTTCTGGCCGCCGGCGGCTAGATACTTCGTCAGCAAGCACCCCACGGCACGGTCTGCGCGAGATCGTGTCGATTTTTTATACATATTGGGATGTTGAACATCCATCGGGATGTTCAACATCCGGATATGGGGCTTCACAACGTCAGCCGGAGGTGATAGTTTGCGGCGGCAGTGGAAAGGAGACCGAATTGAACCCACCGCGAGTTCTTTTGTCCGACGTCGGCGGCGTGCTTGCCGCCTACCTCCCCGGGCACACGGAGGGGCGCATGGCCAAGCTCTTCCGCTGTTCGGTGGAGCGAGCCGCCGACATCCTCTATCTCTCGAGCCACTTCCTCGCGTTCGAACGCGGGCGGCTCCCTTGGCCGAACTACTTCGAGTACTGCGACGGCAAGTTCAGCATCATGGCGCGCCCGCCGCCGGGCTGGGGCATCAAGCTCTTCGAAGAGGTCTGGGTAGGGGGCCTCGGCGAGACCATCCAACCAGTGCTCGGGCTCTGGCGGGCTCTGAAGCCGCACCTGACCATCGCCTCGGCCTCGAACGTAGACTACGTCCGCTACTCCTACGGGGCGGTCAAGAACCGCGACATCGCCGGTGTCCTGGACATCGGGAGCCACTCCTTCCGCCTCGGAGCGCGGAAGGGCGACGCGGACTACTTCGTCCGGCTGCTCGGCGAGGTTCGCGAGCCGGCCGAGAAGTGCCTCTTTGTGGATGACGTCATCGGCCACGTCGAGGCGGCGCGCCGCGCTGGCATCCGCGCCATTCACTTCCGCGGCCCGGACGAGCAGGGGCTCAAGCTCCTGCGCCACGAGCTCGTCGCCGCCGGCGTGCCGCAGGAGTGGTTCGGCGAACAGCGGACGCGAGCAGAGGAGACGGCCTGAGCCAAGCGCGCTCGGGCATTTTTTATTGGGAAACGAATTGCGAATCAGTACGAATTTACGAATGGACGAATACGGGTTACGAATTAGAAATCTGTATGTCCCGCACCGATTTATAATATTTTAAGGTTTGCGGAATCCCGATTTGCGGGATTTGCATGAGTCGTTATGCATAAGCTAAGATGAGACTGTAGAAAAAGTACCTAAAAGTGTTATTCCCCGAGCGAATCCGCCAGCAGGCGGAGGAGTCGAAGGGGTTTTTGGCTACGTTTCATTATGGCCTTCGACAAGATCAGACAATAAAAATCATTTTTCTACAGTCTCAAGATACATATTATAATAAGGTCTGAGATTGTTTATTAAACTCATATGAGCGACAATTCGAAAATCACGATTAAAATTCCTGTTTTTAAAACAGCGGTCGCGGCTGTTACCGTCGCTCTGCTCGTCATCGGTGGCGCTGTTTATACTTTTAAATCCACCCAGGCCTTGACGCTCACGACCGGCTCGCTTATCAAGGGCACTAGTTATCCGGCGGTTTACTTTTACGCCTCAAACGGTAAGCGTTACGTTTACACCCACCAAAAGAACTTTAATACTTGGTACAAGGACTTTAGCGGTGTCCAAATAATTACCGATACCGAGTTGGCCGCAATTTCGCTCGGCGGCAACATTACTTATCGCGCCGGCACGCGCTTAATTAAAATTCAGTCCGACCCCAAGACCTACGCGGTCGAGCCGGGCGGGAAACTCCGTTGGGTGACCTCGGAGGCCATCGCCAGCACGCTTTGGGGAGCCAGCTGGGCGCAGAGGATTGATGATGTCTCTGACGCTTTTTTTACCAACTACGCCGTGGCCGCGGACCTGAACACCTACGCCTATCCCTCCGGTTCGCTGGTCAAAACC
>SCSU01000027.1 GCA_004299275.1 Patescibacteria group bacterium | reverse complement strand
CTCGCGGATGCCGGACGCCCGATTCGCTCATTCGCTGGATTACGGGCTTCCTCCACTTCCATCCGATTGTGAAATGTCGACCTAAATTACCAACCAAATTAGGGCGTTAATGCCGAATATCCAACACATAAAAAATCCCAGGACCTGTGTCCTGGGTTAATCAGCCGCGGCGCCGACGGCGGCGACGAGTTCTGGCAGCGGTGTCGGGCGAAGTTGCCCCCGCCCGCCCTGGCGCAGAGCCGCGAGCGCCGGCGAGCTCGCGGCGTCCAAGAGCAGGAGCGTGCGCGCCAAGAGCTCCTCGCCTTGGAGCGCGCTCGACGACGCACTCGCGCCGATGTTGCCGCAGGTCATACCGCTCTCGGCGAGGGCGAAAACCTCCGGAACCTCGGGGAGAGCCGCACTGCTCCGCCGCCGCGAGTCAGCGAGCCGGAGACCCAGCGCGACATGGAGCAGACCGACGGCGTTGCCGACCACGAGAATCCGGCGGCCGCACCACGGCAGCTGAATCACCACGTCGGCGCGCTTCTCGCGCCGCGCCGCGGCTACGAAGCGCGGCTCCGAGCTCCGGCCGATGACCACCGTGAGGCCCGGTTTGATTTCCGGAGCCGCCAAGCCGTCCGCGCGGCCGATGACCCGGAGAATATCTCGGCTCTCGACCTTGGCTCGCGCGAGGTCGGCAACGGCGCGTCGCCAAGCCCGTTCCTCCTCCTCCAGCCGGTAAAAGGCCCGGAGAGCGGCTTTGCCGGTCCGGCTGTCCTCGGCGAGCCGCCGCGCCGGACTCAAGAGCGACTGCAGATAGCCCTCGCGGAGCAAGGGGAAGTCCAGCGCGTCCCTCTCCGGCTCGCGGCGGAGAATTTTTGCCGCCGCGTCGAGGTAGAGCTGGACGTCCAGGAGCAGTTGCCGCCGCTCGGCGGCTTCGGCCGCGAAACCAAGGTGGGTTCCGCGGACGAACTCAGGCAGTCGCCGCGGCGTCGGCAGAGCCCGAGCCGCATCCGGCGCGAAAACGCGCTCTTGCTCCTTATCCAAAGCCACGAGGAGCGCGCAGTCGGCATCGCTAAGGCCCGGGCCTTTGACGCTCTCGAGTTCCACGGCTTCCCTGCTCGGACGCGAACGCTCCGCAAAACGGAGCTCGAGCTCGGCGAGCGGCAACCACTCACGGTCGGCACGCCGCCGCAAGAAGAATAGTCGCGCCGCCTCAAACAGGGTGAAGTCGGCCGGCAGATTGAAACACCGGAAGGCCATTGTCCTCCTCTCTTTCCACGCTTGGTGGAAAGATGAAAACACTATCAAAAAACTAAAAAATGTCAAGGCCGGAAGGATTTCAAGTCGAGCGATAATAACCACCTATAGGAGGTTATGTTCACTTTTTGGCATTTTGAAATGAAGACTCCTCGGCCTTATGGCCGAGGTATCAGAAATCACAACCGTTTTCATTCGCCGAAGCCCTGCGGAGTTCTCGCCGTCGCGTAGCCGCTATGGCGGAGCACGGTTAACGAAGCATAGGGCGAAGGCGAATAAAAAAACAGGGGTGCGAGCCCTGTCGGCGGAGAAACGCTAGAGGTTGTGGCAGAGCTTGCGGAACGCCGCCAGCACTCGGGCGCCATCGAAAGCGTACTCGCGAGTCTCGGCCAGGAGCTTTCTGAAGCTCCACCACTCGGCCGACGGTACTTCCTCGGTCGGCTCGGGTTCGCCGCGCTTACACTCGGAGAGGTAAGTCAGGACGATGACCGGGATGTCCTGCATCAAAATGCCCGTGGAAATGGCTTGGGACTTCTCGGCATCCCAAACATGGCAGTACCTCACCGGGCCCGAGATCATGAACGGAACCGGTGGTATCTCCATGACCATCTGCTCGCCGAGCTCTTCGCGCAGTTCGCGCGCGACGGTGTGCCACGGAGACTCGTCGGTGGGGTCAATGAATCCCCCGAAGGTCAGCAGGGGCATCCCTGCCGCCCACCTGCCCGGCCCTCGCCGGCCCACCAGGATGTCGAAGTCCCCGGAATGGTGGCGGCGATAGATCATGGCATCCGCCGCTACCACTGTCGCCGGATACTTCAAACTGTAACAGCCCGGCACCCACTCCTGCAGCTTCGGTTGTTCCATCGTATCCTTCCTCCACAAAAGACCGTTCCGTGGGAGACAACGCCTCTCATTGGAATTACAAACATTAGCACGAAAAAAGCGAATAAGTCAAGGGTCTTGCCCAAGCGGATAAGTTGTGCTAATCTCTCCTCCGAGTCGTCTGACTCTTAACTTTAAACGGCACAACCGGCCCCGTTGCAGGACAGAACAGTTATGACGGTTCGAGCGGTCACGCAGAATTCTCTCGTTCACTTAAGCCCCGCGTTTGGACGCCGGGCTGGGGTTTTAGTCTTTTCCCCGTCGCCAAACCAAAAAAGAAAAACGTGATCCACCTGCAGCGCCGGCGGGGAACCGCTTCGGCACTGTATGACTTTATTGCCTTTCGTTATCATCGCCCTCATTGCGGGCGGTGTTGTTGGTGTTTTTGTCGGAATCGTAATTCGCCGAAAGTTTGACGCCCGCCGCGTCACGAGCGCCGAGGCCAAGGCGCAAAAAATAATGGAGGAGGCCAAAGCACGCGAGCGGGAATTTTTGCTCAAGGCCAAAGAAAAGGGCGTGGCCATCATCGAGGAGGCCAAGCGGGAGGAGGCGAGCCGGCGCGGCGAGCTCACCGAGGCGCAAAAGAGGATTGAAAAGCGCGAAACGCTTTTTGACCAAAAACTCTTGGAACTCCAGGACAAGCAGTCCAAACTGCTGGAGCGGGCCAAAGAGGTTGAACTGACCAAACAAGAGATTGAAAAAGTGAAAGAGGAACGAATCCGCCGGCTCGAAGAAGTCGCCGGGCTCGATCGCGGCCGGGCCAAAGAGGAACTGCTCCAAGCCATTGAGGAGACGGAGAAAGAAGCGATTGTGAACCGCATCCGCAAACTGGAGCAGGAGTCGTTTGAGCAGTTTGACAGCCACGCCCAGCGGATCCTCGCCACCGCGGTCCAACGGCTGGCCTCGTCGCACTCGGTCGAGACCACTACGACCACGATCGCTCTCCCCAACGACGAAATGAAGGGGCGGATTATCGGCAAGGAAGGGCGGAACATCAAATCCATCGAACAGCTGACCGGCACGGAAATTATCATTGACGACACGCCGAACGCCATCACCGTCTCCGGTTTTTCTCCCATTCGCCGGCAGATTGCCAAACGGGCGCTGGACAAGCTGATTGCCGACGGCCGGATCCACCCGGCGCGGGTGGAAGAGGCGGTGGAAGAAGCGAAGAAAGAACTCTCGCTGGACATCAAAAAAGCCGGCGAGGAGGCGCTCTACCAGCTCGGCGTCACCGGCATTGACCCAAAGCTCACCCAGATTCTCGGCCGGCTCAAATACCGCACGAGCTACGGACAAAATGTTCTGCTGCACTCGATGGAGGTCGCCAACCTTTCGGCGCTCATCGCCGAAGAGCTCGGCGCCAATGTCGCCATCTGCAAAAAAGGCGGGCTCTTCCACGATATCGGCAAAGCGGTGGACCACGACGTCCAAGGGTCGCATCCGGAAATCGGCTACAACATCATGAAGAAGTTCGGCTTCCCCGAGGAGGTCTGCTACCAGTCCATCGGCCACCACGAGGACAAGCCGCGGACGCTCGAAGCGATTATCGTCAAGGCGGCTGACGCGATTTCCGGCTCCCGCCCGGGCGCGCGCAAAGATTCGCTGGAACAATACGTCAAACGCCTGGAGGAACTAGAAGCGGTGGCCACCTCCATGCCCGGCGTAGAAAAGGCCTACGCCATCCAGGCCGGCCGCGAACTCCGGGTGTTCGTCTCGCCCAAAGCCGTGGACGACCTCTCGGCTTACAAATTGGCCAAAGACATTGCCCAGCGGATTGAAAGCGAAATGCACTACCCCGGAGAAATCCGCGTAACCCTCATCCGCGAAACGCGGGTAATTGAATACGCCCGGTAGTAGAACGCCAACCCCCAACCCCGCTTTATGGGGTTGGATGAGCGGACATTCTTTACGATTATTAGCACAGACCTTGAGGGTCCGTTTTTACAGACCCTCAAGGTCTGTGTCCGGCTTGATGTCGGCGTTTCACTACCGGGTAGGTTAGGTAGTGGGGCGCTGTCGGCGTTTCACTTTCTAGCCGCCTAGCTGTATCTAGATGCTATGTTCTATATTCTACCTTTTCACGCCGGGCTATTTGGCAACGGCGAACCGGGGTGGTAAGATTAAATTAGTCATTACTGATTGGCCATTGGCCGAGGAAGGGGGGTGAGCCCTATGAACAAAGCGGAACTCAGCGCCGCGCTGGCCGAAAAAACCGGCTTGTCCAAGATGGACGCGGAAAAAATGGTGGAGGCCTTCGTGGAAATTGTGACCACCACGCTTAAAGGCGGCGGCGAAGTGACCATAGCTGGTTTTGGCTCCTTTCTGTCCAAAGAGCGGGCGCCCCGAATGGGTGTAAACCCGCAGAACCCGTCGATAAAAGTTCAAATACCCGGGATGCGCGTACCCAAATTCAAAGCCGGCGTCAACTTGAAAAAAGCGTTGAAGTAAAGCGCTCCCCGGCCTTGTCAAAGTTTCGAAGCGCGGAACCCTCCTCCGCTAAAGCTACGGAGGGTAAAATCCAAACCAAATCCCTCCTGAAAACGGGAGGGATTTTGAAATTCGGCCAATACCCTCCTTCGTCCCGCTTGAGCGGGACTTCGGAAGGGTTATTCTCCCCGCCTTCGGCGAAGGAGAATAAAAAAAGCGACCCGGTTGGGTCACTGGCGCGGCGGAATGGTGCGCGAGATCGGCGGACAGTCGCCCGGGGCTTCGGGTTTCTGTCTGGCGATTTTTTGTTCTCCTCCTGAGCAACCCGCTCGCCCTCCTAGGTAAAGGCGGAACAAATGCCGCATCCCTAGAACAACGACGGTCAAGGAGAAACCGCCGACAAGCGCGATTACCGCGCCGAGCAGTGGGTAGTGGTAAAAAACCACCGAGAGGACGTAGCGCGCGGGAAAGGGCTCGCCGCCCGGATGCAGGGTCAGCGTGGTCTGCCCGATCCAGGGAATAACGGCGATGTCCCGCAAAAAAACCATCAGGGCTCCGGCCGTAACCGCGGCCCAGACGGCGTAAAAACGCGGCTTCCGGAACATTCTCCCTCCGGCCTGACCTTAACCCGGGAAATAAAAAAACAAAAGACCCGAGGCGTACCCGGTAGTGAAACGCCGACATCAAGCCGGACACAGACCTTGAGGGTCTGTAAAGACGGACCCTCAAGGTCTGTGCTAATAATCGTAAAGAATGTCCGCTCATCCAACCCCATAAAGCGGGGTTGGGTGTCGGCGTTCTACCGTCGGGCGAGCTCTAACGGTTTAACCAACTGACTGTTTTCTCCGCGACCGCCGTGAGCGGTTCCAAGTGCGTTTCGTCAGCGGTCCGCTGCTTCCATTCCACCGATTCTTTGGCCAAAGTCTTTTCCGAAATTACCAACCGGAGCGGAATGCCGATGAGGTCGGCGTCGGCGAACTTTTCTCCGGCCGAGACCTCCGGCCGGTCGTCCCAAAGCACCTCCACGCCGCGCGCCTCGAGCTCGCGCGTGAGCTGCTCCGCGGCGTCGGCGACCGCTGTCCCCTTTTTTCCCGCGAGAGAAACAAGGTGCGCGTCGTAGGGAGCCACGCTTTTCGGCCAGCGGATGCCGCGCTCGTCGTAATTGGCCTCGACCAGCGCGCCGACGAGCCGCGTGGTGCCAAGGCCGTAACAACCCATCACCACCCGCCGCCGAGCGCCTTCGGCATCGGTGAAGGCCAGATCAAAGGCGTCGGAGAAAAAAGTCCCGAGGTCAAAAATATTTCCGGCTTCAATCCCCTTGAGTCCGAGGAGTTTGCCGCCGCACTGGGGGCAAGGGTCTTTGATGGCGACTTTGGCGATCTCTTCGTTTTCGGCAAAAGAACAGGAGGAACAGAGCACCAAACGGTCCTCGCCGGCTTCGGTCAGCACATGGAACTCGTGCGAACGTTTTTTGGTAAAGGTGCCGCCTGAGGCCTCGGTGACGCGGATGTCCAAACCGCAGCGGGTAAAAATCTCGTTATAAGCGCGCATCACCGTCGGGTAATAGGCGTTCAACTCCTCGACGTTGCGGTGGAAGCTGTAGAGGTCCTTCATCCCAAACTCGCGGCCGCGGAGCACGCCGGATTTGGCGCGCAGTTCGTCGCGGAATTTGGTTTGGATTTGGAAAAGCGCCACCGGCAAATCTTTGTAGGATTGGACAAAAGCGCCGACCAGCGGGGTGATAATTTCTTCATGCGTCGGCCCGAGCGCGTACTCCTTGCCGGTCTGGCTTTTGAGCTTGAAGAGCACATCCACCTTGTCCCAGCGGCCGGTCTTCTGCCAATTTTCTTTGGGCTGGAGCGCGGGCAGGAGCAGTTCCTGGCCGCCGATCGCGTTCATCTCCTCGCGGACAATGTTTTCCACTTTCCGCAGCACGCGCAAACCGAGCGGTAGCCAGCTGTAAACGCCGGCCATCGTCTGGTCCACAAAACCGCCTTGGACTAAAAGGCGGGCGTTGGCCGAGTCCGCGTCATGCGGCGCGGTTTTTCTGGTTTTTCCGAATAGGTGCGAGTAACGCATGAAAAGAGGTTATCAAATTGAAAGTCGCAAAGCAACGCGCAGCCATTGACAGGAAATAATGGCTGTGCCAGTCTTAAGCGTTCCCCCAAGGAGGGGGCACCCAATGAATCCCGAAGCTCCAGAACCGTCCTTTCCCGCGGAAAAAGCGGAAAACGAGGCGGTGGCCGAGATTGCCTGCTGGCGGTTTGCCGCGGCGGCGCGCGGCAGTGCCGTCTTCCCGTATCTCCTCTGTGTCCGGAGCGAGGAAGACCCGCTTCGGCTCGGGGACTCAAAAGCGAGAGGAGCACTTTTCCTCCTCCGCTTCCTCAAGGAGACGCATAGCGTCTCCGAGCTCGCCTTCTTCGACGCCTGTCGGGCAGTCACCGGCTTGGGACGAGTGAGCGCCGCGCGCGGCGAGGCGCTCTCCTTCGCCGCCAAGGTTTACCTCACGAACCTCCATCCGGAGGCGCTCGCGCTCCTCGAATCCGGACTCTCGGAGTTCCCGTGCGAGTCGCGCAACCGGCTCCTCGCCGAGGCCGAGCGGCTGGTCGAGGGGCTCCGAGCCGAGCGTCACGCGCGGCACGACGGAGCCAAGAGCACGGGGCTTCCCGAGACGACGAGCGTCGCCAACACGCTCCTCCACTTCTTCCCTCCCACTCCCCGCCCCCCGTCCAAGCCCAAAGCGCGCCGCACCTCCTAGCACGACATCCGGTCGTGCGTTTTTTTTAAATAATCAAGATTGGATCTCCCGAGGAGATCCAATCTTGCGTATAAAAAAAGCGGGAGGGTTGGCTTGCGCCTTCCCTCCCGAGGGGTGTTACTTGTGTTGTTGCCGACGCGCTCAGGCCACGCGGCGGGTCAGGTACTCGAGCGGCTCGAGCTCCAGAGCGAGCTCCTTGAGCCCGCACTCGTTGGCTCGCCGCACGGCGCGCACGACGACGAGCTTCGCCTCCGCTTTGGGGTGCCAAAGGCACCCGTCGGCCTGGAGAGCGCTGAACTCGATCGGCATGCTGCCGCACCGCCCCTGGCGCGAAGCCCAGAACTTGCGCGCGACGCGGAGCGGGAGAGCCACGCGTCGTCCGTCGGGCAGGTAGACCGCCGACGGCATCTCGCGGATTTCCCTCTCCCGCCGGTCGAAGCGGAAAGCGAAGACGAAGGTGGCGAGGCCGTCCACGTCCCAGACCACGACCGCGCCGGTCACCCGCTCCGGCGGCAAGAGCCCTGCCCGCTGGAGGTAGGCGACCGCCGCCCTCTCGCCCTCCTCGGGCGGGAGCGAGTCGGCGATCTCCGCGGCCTTCTCGACATCGCCCGAATGCATCGCCTCGACTGCTTGCTCGATGAGTAGCATCAGAACCTCCAGAGTTCCCCCGCTCCGCGGGGTCGCCATTGGTGTTTGCACCGCCGGGCGTCTCTGGAGACCAAATCTCCAATGACACCAGTCGGTATAAACCGGTTGGACGTCGGACGTCAGTCCCTTCTCGCGCCAGGACAGCAGTCCTGAAGCGGGAATGGCGCTGGAGGATGTCGGCTCCAGCATTGTGAGAGGTTAGAGCCTGCCCGACCGCAGGCTAGGTGTTTACGGAGGGTGCATTTTTCACCACTTTCTTCGTTGAAGTTCTCAGCGCTCGTCCTTGCTGGCGCTGGTACCGCGCACGATGACGTCCGCCACCTCGATCTCCTGCTCGTTCCTCCAGGGAACGAAGCTCTCGCTCGAACCGTTCGAGTGCAGCACCATCTCCGGGAGTTCGATTCGCTGGGCCGGCGGCGGATTGCGCCACTCGCGCCAGTCCCGGGCCACGCCCTTGACGCCGACTTTCGCGAGCGCGAGAAGCGCGGCGATACAGAACAAGACGACCAAGAAGCCGAGGAACATTTTCATCACTCCACCTCCATGTCCGTGTTGTCGTCCGTGTTGTCCGACCCCGCCGCGATGATCACGTCGGAGAGGACGATGGGCTTGACCGACGCGGCCTCGGCGGTCTTGAAGCGCAGGAATAGGCCGAGGGTCGCGCCGCAGGCGACGCAGTAAACGAATGCGAGTGAGAGCATCACGACCTTTTTCACAATGTCCTCCTTCGGATGATTCTGGACCCCACGGAGCGCGGGGTCGCCAAGTGGTGTTTGCACCGCCGGGCGTCTCTGGAGACTGAATCTCCAAGGACGCCAGTCGGTTTGCATCCCCCGAAGCCTTGGCGAAGGGGGATAAACGCAAAACGCGCCTCGTTTTGGCGAAGAGAAGCAGCGACTCTGCCCAAGGCCGAGACGACGCGCATTTTTGCGGGACCCGTAACCCCGGTCCCTCGGGCTCTCCTCGCGGTTTTTGTCTTATAAAGAACCGAATACACTATCACACTTTTACGATTCTGTCAACCGCCGAAGCGATTTTCAGCCAAAAAATGGCTAAAACAAGCCATATTCGGATGTTGAACATCCGACAAATAAAAAAAGAGGGCTGGATTGCGCGTTCGTCCCGCGCTAGCCAGCCCCAAGGTTGACCTCCCGTTTCGCCGGAGGATTGGCGGCCCTTCAGGGCGCGATGCCGAGTTCGGACTCGATCGTCGTGTCCCACTCCTTCTTCGGGTCGTAGTCACCCGCCGACATGATCTCCGATCCGGAGTTGTAGTTAATGAAGATCCCGTCCGGACGTCGAATCGTGATCATGTCGACACCTTCCTCGCCGTAGACTGCGAGCTCGACCTCCTTGGTAGTGAGAAGTCGAAGCATCCTCCCCTGTCCCACGGCCCAGTGCTTGGAATCAGAGGGCAGCCCGGTTACGAACACGCCGGGGCGGAAGGTCACATTGCCGCCAATCGGGATCGCGCCGATAGCCGCGTCCGAGAATTGGTAGACCTGCCCACACATCTTCTCACCCTTCATCCATGTAGAATCGCCTGGACTGGGAAGCTTTCCGTGCGGGGTGTCGATGAAGGGTCCGTACCAGGAGATGAGCTCCAGGTGTGTTGGAAAGACGTACCTCTTGCCGTTCGAACCGAAGTAGTAGATAAAGGGGAGTGACCCCTTGATCAACATACCCGGCGCGAGTTTGGCCTGCGGGAATGCCCCGCAGCAGCCACGGTAGCCCACGAACCAGACTGGCTCCGTCGCGGTCCCGGTCCCGGAATGCCACGGGTCGCAGAACGTTGCATCGAGCGCCGGCGGCGGCTCCTTTTCACAGCTCTTGGAATCACAGCCCTTGAATACGGGCGGTGACGGCAATGGCTCGCCGTCCACAGGCGAGGTCGGCGTCGGGGCGACGCTCACGTCCGGCTTGTCGCCAAAACGCGCCGATTCGCCCAAACTGCCGCGCTCCACTGCCCCGCCGCAGCCGAGAAAGCCGAACGCGAGGAGCGCCACGAGCAGAATCTTCCAGAACATTTTAACGTCCCTTCTGCCCCGCTTGGCGGGGCTGGTAGATTGCTGACATCTCCTCCCGCCAAGCAAAGCGCTGGCAGGAAATACAAAGAATACACCAAAAAACGGGTTTTGTCAATCATGGTGGTCTGGGTATTAGAAAGCAAATTTTACAGGGTACAAGGAGTTTTTAAGGAAGGTTAGCACTGAATTGAACAATTCTGGTTTGGAGAATCTTGCTTCGAATTCCGCAACAGTTCTGGCGAACTT
>SCSU01000026.1 GCA_004299275.1 Patescibacteria group bacterium | reverse complement strand
ATATTGTTAAAGTCAGTGAATGATTATCTCATTCTACCGCTTTACTACGCGGAAAAGGACGGATATTACCAACACGTTTTCACCATTATGCCCATCCCGAGCAGGGGTCCGACGCAAGTCGGACTGAAACCGAGGGATCTTCAATTCTATATCATTCACACCGTCGAATTGAAGTTCTCTCCACGCGGGTCGAGATGACATTATTTGATTAGGCCCAGGGACTTCCTTTTATTTCATAACATCCGCCGGCCGGAGAGTGCGTCGGAAAGGGTGACTGCGTCGGCGTATTCCAGGTCGCCGCCGACCGGAATGCCGCGGCCCAAGCGGGAGACCGCCGGCGCGAGCGGTTTCAATATTTTAGTGAGGTAGAGCATCGTCGCCTCGCCCTCGGCGTCCGGGTCAAAGGCCAGGATTACTTCGCGGCATTTGCCGCCGCCGACCCGCTCCAAAAGGGGGCGCAGGGCCAGCTCATCCGGCCGCAGGCCGTCCAGCGGAGAAATTACCGAACCGAGGACATAGTAGCGGCCGCCGTAAGAACCGGTAGACTCAATGGCGAGCAGGTCCTGCGGTTCGGCCACTACGCAGAGCAATTTGCCGTCCCGTTTGGGGTCGGCGCAAATGGCGCAGGGATTTTTGTCGGAAAGCGTGTTGCATTCGGCGCATTTTAAAATAACGCGGTTTAGTTCCGCGAGCGCGCTGGCCATGTTGGTTCGTTCCTGCGCAGTCCACCTAAGTAAAGCGAAAACGTACCGGAGCGCGGTTTTCGGGCCGACACCGGGCAATTTGTTAATGGAATAGAGCAGCCGCTCGACGGGTTCCGGAAAACGAGGACGGGACATGGTTTAACGCGCTAAGTCCCGATTCCCGGCAGACCGCCCATTTTTTTTACTTTTTCCGTCATGATTTTTTGGATTTTTTTTATCACTTCGTTGGTGGCTTCTTTGAGCGCCGTTTCCAATTTGGCTTTCTCCTGGAGCAATTCCGAATCAATGGAGACCGTCGTCACTTCCTGATTGCCGTTCATCACTACCTTGACCTTGCCCCAGGCGGCCGAGCCCTCGGCGGATTCACCCGCGAGCGCGCTCTGGATGTTTTTAGCCTGCGAACGCATGTCTTTGAATTGTTTGAGTTTGGAGAACATAAATTAGTGAGTAGTGAGCCGCCCCGACGTAACGTCGGGGCGGGGTCCCGCCAAAGGCGGGATAGTGAGTCGTGAGAAGATTGAATATTAAAATGCCTGGGCGGGCGGCGCGCCGCCGTGCTGGCGGTCGAGATTCTTGAACGAGACCCGTTGTTCGTCAAAGTATAATTTTACCAGACCGGTCGGGCCATTCCTATGTTTGGCAATATGGATTTCGGCCAAGTGGCGCTCTTCGGGCGCGAGTTCCTCCAGCCGGTAGCTTTTGTCCGCTGCTTTGCGGTAGATAAACATTACCACATCGGCGTCCTGTTCAATCGAACCCGACTCGCGCAGGTGGGCCAGTTTGGGGATGGCTGGTTTAGCCATCTCCGCCGCGCGGGAGAGCTGGGAGAGCGCCAGCACCGGCACGTCGAGCTCGCGGGCAATGCCCTTGAGCGAGCGCGAAATTTCGCTGATTTCTTGCACGCGATTTTCGGTTTTAGTCCGGCTCTCCATTAATTGCAGGTAGTCAACAACGACGAGCCCCAAGCCGTGCTCAATCTGCAGCCGCCGTGCCTTGGTGCGGATTTCCATGATGTTGGCGTTGGGCGAGTCGTCAATGTAGATCGGCGCTTCGGACAAAACGCCGAGCGCGTGGCCGATACGCGTGAACTCGTTGTCGCCTCCTTGGTCGGAAAGGCGGCCGGTGCGCATTTTCCAAAGATCTACCCCCGCCTGGGCGCAAATAAAACGGTCCACCAGCTGTTCCTTGGACATCTCCAGCGAAAAGATGCCGACCGGCACGCGCAATTTAGTGGCGGCGCCGCGGGCGATGTCGAGCGCCAGCGTTGTTTTGCCGACCGAGGGGCGCGCGGCCAAAATCACCAAGTCGGATTTCTGCAGACCGCCGAGCAGGGAATCAAGCTCGCCGTAGCCGGTGGAGAGCCCCCGCAGTTTGCCCTTTTCGCGATGCAGTTCGTCAATGCGCTCAAAGGCCTCTTCCAAAACATTTTTGAGCGGCACAAAAGCGGTTTTCAGGAATTGGCGGGAGACGTTCATCAGCCGCTGTTCCGCTTGGTCCAAGAGGTGCTCCACATCCTCGGCTTCGGCAAAGCCGAGACTGGTGATTTCCGCCGCCGCGGAAATCATCCGTCGGAGCGTGGCTTTTTTTTGCACGATTTGCGCGTAGTGGACCACGTGGCCGGCCGTCGGCACGCTGTTCGCGAGCTCCAAGAGATAACTGCGGCCGCCAATTTCCGCGAGCTGGCCGAGTTCTTCCAGCCGATTGCCGAGCGAAAGCAAATCCACCGGTTCGTGTTTTTTGTAGAGGTCAAGGATGGCCTCAAAAATTTTGCGGTGATTATCGCGATAGAAATCGTCGGGGGAGACGATGTCGCCGACTTTAATCAGGGCGTCTTTGTCCAAAAGCAAACTCCCGAGGAGCGACTGCTCCGCTTCAACGGATTGGGGCGGGACGCGGGGAGTGAGAGGCATGAGCAAACGGTCAATAGTAAATGAAACGGCCAGGAGGGAATCTTACAGCCACCGCCGTAGATGACAAGTGAGGAAACAGTTTAGCACATCCATAAATCAACCCTAGGTACCGTTCGCACGAACCATTCCTAGGGTAAGAGAAGGGATAAATGACGCTGGCGCGCGAGCGTCAGTGGTGAAAAAAGAAAAAACCCGTCCCGACGTCATGTCGAGGCGAGGAAGGCGTGGACGCGGCGGAAGACGTCCTTTTTGATGACCAGTCCGGCGTGGTCAACCGGGAGGACCACGTTTTCCGCGTCGGGGTGGCGGCAGCGCGCCGGCGGGGCGAGCAGGTCGTGGGCCCCGGCGATGGACAGGAAGTCGTTCGGAATCCGTCGGCCGTGGCGCGACACGCGTCTCCGGCGCAGAAGAGGGAGCAGCTCGACTGCTGCCGGAGTTGGCATACCGAGGAGCCCGGCCCAGGTGCCGTAGAACGGCGCTCCGAGCGTGACCAGCCGCGTGCTCTAGCCGTCGAGATAGCCCATTTCCACGGCTTCGTTGGCGACGATGCCGCCCCAACTGTGACCGACCAGGTCGAGGCGTCCGAGGCGCGGGCAGCGCTTTTTGACGCGGAGGATCTTTCGGAAGAGCAGCCGGAGCAGCGAAGAACGCGGAAGGAGGGAGCGCAGGCCGGTGTTCAGAGTGAAGGTGGTGATTCCCGCACGCGCGAAACGCTGCCGGAGCACTGAAAGCGCGCCGCGGGTGCCGAGAAAGCCGGGGACAAGGATCGCGGCGTGCCTCACGTCCTCGAGAGTGGTGTCGATTGCCTCCGGGTCCCGCGCATCCCAGTGTCGGACGAGCAAACGCGCGTATCCCGCGCTGTAGTAGATGGTGGAAAGGACTGGTCCCATGTCGGGCCTCCTTGAGGCCAGAGTGTATGCCACGCGGGGGATGTTAGCAATACTTTGTACGACCACAGCATATTTCCCTTCACTCAACAAATCCCTCCCCCTGCGGGTACTCCCTTTAGAAAGGGAGAATTAACTTGCAATGGGGTATAATGTTTCCATGAACAGGAGGAACACCGTCGTTGTTGTCCGCGCATACCTGACGCTGGTCGGCACCGTTATCGGCGCCGGCATTTTTGGCGTCCCTTATGTCTATTCCAAAATCGGCTTACTGCTCGGGGTGACGTTGACCGTAATTCTCGGCGGGTTCCTCACGCTCCTTTTACTCCTTTACGCCGAACTATTACTCCGGGCGCGGCGGAGCATGCGGCTCCCGGGCATTGCCGATAAATTTTTGGGTCGGCGCGCGGCCGGCGTAGCCACCGTGAGCACCGTTATCGGTTTTTGGGCGTCCCTTTTGGCTTATTTAATCATCGGCGGCTCATTCCTGGATGTTTTGTTCGGCAGGTTTACTGGTTGGCCTTTAATCTACTGGCAGCTGCTTTTTTATCTTGTTTCGGGAATTGTAGTTATCTCCGGCCTCTGGGCCGTAGCTCGGGCCGAATTTTGGCTGACCGGCATTTTACTGCTAGTCCTTGTCTATTTTGTCGGGCGGCTTTTGCCGGGCGTTGATTTTTCCTACAACTTTTCGGCCGACGCGCGGCAAACGGTTTTGGGTTACGGCGTTATTCTTTTCGCCCTGGCCGGCACCGGCGCGGTGCCGGCGGTTCGCGAACTTTTAGTCAGGCGGGAAAAACGTCTTTATCAGATAATCGCGCTCGGCGGCCTCACCACTGCGCTTATGACCGGTTTGTTCGGCTTGGCCGTGGTCGGCATCACCGGCGCTGGAACAACCGAACAGGCGATTGACGGACTTGTGTCTTTCCTTGGGGAGAACATCTTGTTATTAGGCGTGACCTTGGGACTGCTTGCCGTCGTGACTTCTTTTTTTACCAACGGCCTTTACCTTTTGGATACTTTCCGTCTGGATTTCCGCCGCTCGCGGCCGCTCGCCGCGGTGTTGGCGCTAGCACCGCCATTATTTGCTTTTTTCCTTGGCGCCCAGCGTTTTATTGCCGTGATTGGTTTTGCCGGAGCGGTCTTGGGCGCGTTTGATTCCATCATTATCTGTCTGGCCTACCGCGCCGCGCAAAAACAAAAACAGCCGGTGCGCTGGCCACTAAAGGTGCCCGGTTGGTTGGTGTGGGGACTCCTCACGATTTTTTCTTTAGGCGTTTTGGCGACGATTTTCCAAGTTTTATTCTGGCGATGAGGTTTGACCGCGGCGTTTTTGGGCGAGCGCCAGCGTCCGCACGAGGAGCATGGCGACTGTTACCGGCCCGACGCCGCCCGGGACCGGCGTGAGCCAGACATCGCGGTTTTTAAAATCATCGGCGTGGACGTCGCCGGCAATTTTGCCGTCGTGGAGGCGCGTGGTGCCGACGTCAATCAACACCGCGCCGTCCGCGACCATCTCGCCGGTGATAAACTTCGGTTCACCAAGCGCCGTCACGATTACTGCGCTTTGCCGGCCGAGATTCACCGCTTCATCGCGCGCGATCGGTTGTTTGAGCATCACCACCTTTAGGCCGCGCCCCTTGAGCATCAGTGTCAGCGGCAGGGCAAAGGTTTCGGAGTTGACCAAAAGGAGCGCCTGCTGACCCTCAAGGTTGGCACCCGACTCCTCGATGAGCAGAGCGATGCCTTCAATCACACCGGGCACCATAAAGGGCTGTCCGCGACGCATGGCTTCGAGGTTTTGCGGATGAAAACCGTCCACTTCCTTTTCCGCGGCGATAGCGGAGACCAGGCGAACGGCGTCAAGCGGTTCAGGCAAGGGCAACTGGACGAGAATGGCGTCAACCTCCGGTCGCTCGTTAAGTTTGCGTATTTCTTCCAGCACCGCCCGCTCGGTGACATCGTCCGGGAACAAATGTTTTTCAAAGGCAATGCCGACTTCGGCCGCAGCTTTTTCCTTAAGCGAGACGTAGAGATGCGAGGCCTGGTCGTCACCGACAAGGATGACGGCGAGTCGCGGCGGCTCGGACATTTTTTCCACCGTGTCTTTGACACTGGCGCGGATTTTTCGCGCCAGCGTCCGGCCGTCAATCAAATGGGACATGGTCAGTGGATAGGGACTAGGGATTAGGAAATGGTTAGCGGTCAGGAGAAAATTTTGGATACAGCGGATGCACACTGGTGAGCTCGACTACGGCGCCGCGCACTTCGGCGAGTACTGCATCGTCAGCCGGATGCCGGAGAGTTTTGATAATCAGTTCGCCGACAGCGCGGATTTCTTCTGCGGTAAAGCCGCGGGTGGTCAAGGCCGGCGTGCCGATGCGCAGGCCCGAAGGGTCAAAGGGCGAGTGACTGTCAAAGGGAATCATGTTTTTATTGGTGTAGATGCCCACCGAGTCCAGCAATTTTTCCGCCGGTTTGCCGGAGAGCCCGAAGGGCGTGAGGTCAACCAGCACCAAATGGTTGTCCGTGCCGCCGGAGACGAGGCGCAATCCGCCGGCGAGGAGCGTCTCGGCGAGCGCCCGGGCATTCGCCAGCACCTGTTTTTGATATTCCGTGAACGACGGTTCCAGCGCTTCCTTAAAACAGACTGCCTTGGCCGCGATGACGTGGTCCAGCGGCCCGCCTTGGATGCCGGGGAAAACCGCGGAGTCAATTTTTTGCGCCAGAGTTTTTTGTTTTTCGGGGAGCTGACTAAGGAGGGAGATCGGATCTCCGAGGGAGATACGATCTCCGATTTTTGAAAGAATCATCGCCCCGCGCGGACCGCGGAGAGTTTTATGCGTGGTGGTGGTGACTACATCAGCAAAGGGGATTGGGTCAGGGTGGACCTTAGCGGCGACCAGCCCGGCAAAGTGGGCCATGTCGGTCA
Source organism: Patescibacteria group bacterium (assembly GCA_004299275.1). Taxonomy (GTDB): domain Bacteria; phylum Patescibacteriota; class Patescibacteriia; order 2-12-FULL-57-11; family 2-12-FULL-57-11; genus SCSU01. The sequence continues at coordinate 9,412 of SCSU01000026.1, read as the reverse complement.
GGTGATAAGCGCCGATCTCGTCGGCAATCGCGCGGAAGGCGGCAAAGTCAAGGTGGCGCGGATAGGCGGTGTAGCCGGAAACAATCAGTTTCGGTTTTTCGCGAAGTGCGAGTTCGCGCACTGCGTCCATGTCAATGCGTTCCGTCTCGCGGGACACTCCGTAGTGGACGAAGCGGTATATCTTTCCAGAATAGTTTACTTTCGCGCCGTGCGTGAGGTGTCCGCCGTGGGCGAGGTCCAGAGCGAGAATCGTGTCGCCCGGGCTGACCAGCGCGAAGTAGGCGGCTTGGTTGGCCTGCGAGCCGGAGTGCGGCTGGACATTGGCGTGCTCGGCGCCGAAGAGTTTTTTGGCGCGTTCAACCGCCAGCTTTTCAATCTCGTCAATAAACTCGTTGCCGCCGTAGTAGCGCTTGCCCGGATAGCCCTCGGAATATTTATTGGTGAGCGGTGTACCCAATGCCTCGAGCACCGCCTCGGAAACCAAATTTTCCGAGGCAATCATTTCTAAACCCTCGCGCTGGCGGTTGATTTCCTTTTCAATCAGTTCGGCGATTGCCGGGTCGGTTGTTTTGAGAGTAGGCATATCCGGCAGTAGAACGCCGACACTGAACCCCGCAAAACGGGGTTCAGTCAGCGATTTTGCATTGTTAGAATGCGCTTTAGTTATTACTGCCATCCCGAGCGGAGTCGAGGGATCTTCAATTCTTTGTAATATTGTCGAATTGAAGTTCTCTCCGCGCTAGTCGAGAAGACATTTACCACGCTATCGGCGTTTCACTGCCGGATTATAGTCGGAATGTTCTGAAAAAGAAAGCCCTGACCTTGCCAGGTCTGACCTGGTGGCATAGGTTATTATAATGAGGTCATCTGAAAACTCTTTTTTCTGCTGCAATCACGGAATTTTGGCTGCGGCTTCGTCCGTCCTCCTCGCCGTATATTTGGCCATATACGCCTTCGTCGTCCGTCCTTGCCTCGCTCAAAATTCCGTGATTTCGCTACGAAACAGAATTTTCAGATGACCTCAATGAATTATCGTCACATCCATTTTATCGGCGTCGGCGGCATCGGCGTTTCCGGCTTGGCCAAACTCATGTCGGCCAAGGGTTTTTCAGTTTCCGGCTCCGACGCCTTTCAAAGCGTACTGACCGAGGAAGTCGCGGCTTTGGGTATTCCTGTAAAAATCGGCCATCGGACGAAAAATCTCCCCGCGGCCGCGGATTTAGTTGTTTATTCCGAAGCAGTCCCGGCGGAAAATCCGGAACGCCTGGAGGCGGCACGGCGAAAGACCCGAGTCCTGGCCGCCGCCGAGTTTATCGGCGAGTTCACTCGCGACAAAAAAACCGTCACCGTTTCCGGCACTAACGGCAAGTCAACGACCACGGCCATGCTCGGGCTCATTCTTGAAGCCGCCGGGCTTGACCCGACGGTGATTGTCGGGAGCAAAGTTCCGAATTTTCCACTGGGCAGTGTTCGGGCGGGGAAGAGCGACCTTGTAGTCCTCGAAGCCGACGAGTACCGCGCCAAATATTTGAATTACCACCCGTCAATGATTGTGCTCACGAACATCGAGGAAGACCATCTTGATTTCTACACCGGCCTGCCGGAAATAGCGGAAACTTTTGACCGTTATCTTACCAATTTAAAAGCGGGCGGAACCGTGGTGTTGAACGCCGATGACCCAGTTTCCGGCGAATTGCATTTACCGGAGCGGGTAGTGAAGTATAGCTTGTTAGAAAAAGAAGCGGATTTTTCAGCGCGCAATTTTGTTGTTCAGAATGGGCGCCAGAGTTTTGAGGTTTTATCCGGCGGTCAATCGCTTGGTAAATTCACTCTAAAAATTCCGGCGCGCTATAATGTGGCTAACGCCTTGGCCGCCATTGCCGCCGCGGTCAATCTTGACGTGTCGGTTAAAGTTATCCGCGAAATACTGGCGAATTTTTCCGGAATCTGGCGGCGTTTTGAGTTCGTCGGCGAGTGGCGCGGCGCGACGGTCATCTCCGATTACGGCCATCACCCCACGGCGGTTCGGGGCACGATTGCCGCGGCGCGCGAGTTTTTCCCGGGCCGGCGCGTGGTGCTCGTCTTCGAGCCGCATCAGCACAATCGCACCCGGCGGCTTTTTGACGATTTTGCCGCCGCAATAAAAACCGCTGACGCGGCGATTATCACCGAGGTTTACGAGGTAGCCGGGCGCGAAGACGGCGAGCGAGTGAGCGCGGACGAGCTCGCGACCGCCTGCGGCATAAAGGAAGTTATTGCCGGCGGTTCGCTCGACACGACGCTCGCGGCGGTTGAAAAAATCGCGCAGCCGGACGACGTGATTATTTTTATGGGCGCGGGGGATATTGATACGCTATCACGGCGAATATGCCGGAAATGAATTTGGAAAACCAGCTCCGTGAAATAGTTGGCGGACGGCTTTTATTGAACGAACCGATGAGCCGGCATACCAATTTTCGCCTCGGCGGTCCGGCCGATAGATTCGTGGTCGCGGAAAGTCGGGAAGAGGCGATCGGAGTTTTTCAGGCGCTGGCGGACTCGAAAACGCCGTATTTTGTGCTTGGCGGCGGTTCAAACATCATCGTCGCCGACCAGGGCTACCGCGGCACCGTGGTGCAGATGGCCTTGCGGCATTTTGAAATTAACGGCGTTGAGGTGACCGCCGAGTCCGGCGTGCTTGCCGCCGCCCTCTCTCGCGCGACTGTAAACTCCGGAGTGTCGGGTCTTGAATGGGCGATCGGTCTCCCGGGCACGGTCGGTGGCGCCGTGCGCGGCAATGCCGGCTGCTGGGGCGGCGAGATGAAGGATTCGGTCAAGTCGGTTGAGGTTTTGGTTATCAAGAACTCCAGCCGGGTTGAGCGCGAAGAGTGGCCCGCGGAAAAATGCGGTTTCGGCTATCGCACCAGCGTCTTTAAACATCTTTCGCCGGCACCGATAATTCTTTCGGCGAATCTTCTACTCCAGCGCGGCGTTGCCGCGCAAAGCGCCAAACTCCTGCGGGAAATTATTGAAAAGAGAAAAGATAAACAGCCGCTCCAAAATTCTTCCGCCGGCTGTATTTTCAAAAACATTGAACTTAGGGGCGACGAGGATCTCCAAAAACTCCGCCAAGACGCGGCCCTGCCGGCGGCGGTAACGGAACGGAGGCAAATCCCCGTCGGCTGGCTCATCGAACAGGCCGGGCTCAAGGGTTTTGCCGTCGGCGGCGCGCGAATTTCGGACAAGCACGGCAATTTTTGCGTCAACACCGGCCGCGCCACGGCCGCAGAAGTTCTCGAACTGATTAGCGCGGTCAAAAGCCGGGTTTTTGACCGCTACGGTCTACGGCTCGAGGAAGAAATCGTCTATCTCGGCTTTTGATTGACGACTACGATGAGATTGGATCTCCGCGGGAGATCCAATCTCGAATGTCTGATGCTGGTTGATTTTCTTTGATATACTGTTATTGACGCTATTCTTGTTTCTCTCATCTATGGATACCGACATCAAAACCACCAATATTGAACTCACCCCCTCCATCGCCGCTTATATTGAAGACAAAATCGGCGGGTTGGAAAAATATTTAAAACGCGTCGGCAGTCCCCACGTCGTCCACGTGGAAGCGGGCAAAAATACCAAGCACCATCGGCACGGGCCGGTAATGTTCTGCCACGCTCACTTAAGCATCCCGGGCGCCACCCTGCATGCCAAGGCCGAAGCTAACGACCTCTACGCCGCGATTGATCTGGCGCGCGAGGAACTGGAGCGGCAGATTGTAAGATACAAAGAAAAGAAGAAGAGGATATAGTAACCACGCCTTGTTTTAAGCAGAAGTGCGTGCTAAAGTGCACGCGCTTTTTAATCTCCCCAGCGCATGTCTGGCAGTAAAACGCCGACAGCGTGATAAACGTCTGCTCGACCCGGGTGGAGAGAACTTCAATTCGGCGATGATGATTGAGAATTGAAGATCCCTCGGCTCCGCTCGGGATGACAGTAATATCTAAAACTCGCCTAAGACAGCAATATCGGAGTCGGCGTTTTACTGCCGGATATGTCTTTCCTCAAAAAAATTTTTGGCGACCCGAACGCGCGAATTCTCGCCGAGCTGGGGCGCGCAGTGGAGGAAATCAATCTTCTTGAGTCTGCTTACCGCGCGAAAAGCGATGCTGAACTGCGCGAGACGACCGCCACGCTGCGGGCGCGTTTGGCGGCGGGCGAGCCGCTGGATACACTCCTGCCCGATGCCTTTGCCGCGGCGAGAGAAGCCAGCCGCCGCACGCTTGGTCAGCGGCATTACGATGTTCAGCTCTTGGGCGCGATTGTGCTCCACCGCGGGCAGATTGCCGAGATGCGCACTGGTGAGGGCAAAACGCTCACCGCCACTGCCGCCGTGTACTTAAACGCCCTCACCGGCAAGGGCGTGCATGTGGTCACGGTCAACGATTATCTCGCCCGACGCGACGCGGTTTGGATGGGCCAGATTTATCATGCCCTCGGGCTCACGGTCGGCACCATCCAGCACGAGACCGCTTATCGTTACGACCCGGACTATCAGGTAGAACCGAGAGAAACAGCAACAGCAACAGAAACAGAAATGGAAGCCAGCGGTGTCCACGAGGGAACGCCGGAAGATGAAGAACGCGACACCCGCGGCGCTTACCGCGTGGAGATGTCGTTTCTCCGGCCGATCTCCCGCCAAGAGGCCTACGCCGCGGATATCACCTACGGCACAAACAACGAATTCGGTTTTGATTATTTGCGCGATAACATGGTCGGCGAGCTCGAGCAAATGGTTCAGCGGCCGCTCGAGTACGCCATTGTGGACGAGGTGGACTCAATTTTGATTGACGAGGCGCGCACGCCGCTCATTATCAGCGCTCCGGCTGAGGATTCGACCGATCAATATTATCGTTTTGCCGAATTAGTCCGGCAGCTCAGACCGGAAGAACATTTTACGGTGGATGAAAAAATGCGCTCGGCCTTTTTTACCGAGGCCGGACAGGACGCGGTCACCCAACTACTCGGCTTTGACCCTTGGGCGCAGTCGGACCTCGCTACCGTGCATCACCTGGAGCAGGCCCTGCGCGCCGAGGCGCTGTTTAAGCGCGACAAGGAGTACGTGGTGCGCGAGGGTGAAATCGTGATTGTGGACGAGTTTACCGGGCGGCTGATGTTCGGCCGGCGTTATTCCGAAGGCCTGCATCAGGCGATTGAGGCCAAGGAGGGTGTCAAGATTCAGCGCGAGAGCCGGACCTTGGCGACAGTCACCTTCCAAAACTATTTTCGTCTTTACAAAAAACTGGCCGGCATGACCGGCACCGCGGCCACCGAAGCCGAGGAGTTCGGCAAAATTTATAAGCTGGAAGTCGTTCAAATCCAGCCCAACAAGCCGAGTCGGCGGACCGACTCGACCGATATGGTCTATAAAAACGAAAAGGCCAAATATCAAGCCGTGGTGGCCGAGGTCAAAGCGCGGCACGAGCGCGGCCAGCCGGTTTTAATCGGCACCATTTCCATTGAAAAGAACGAAATTTTGAGCCAACTGCTGGAGCGTGAGGGCGTCCCGCACGCGCTTTTGAACGCTAAGAACCACGAGCGCGAGGCCGAGACCATCGCGCAAGCTGGGCGCAAGGGAGCGGTGACCGTGGCGACCAACATGGCCGGACGCGGCGTGGACATCATCCTCGGCGGCAATCCGCCGGACGCGCTTGAAGCCGAGGCGGTCAAGGCCGCCGGCGGCTTGCACATCATCGGCACCGAGCGCCACGAGGCGCGGCGCATTGACAATCAGCTCCGCGGCCGGAGCGGCCGGCAGGGCGACCCGGGTTCCTCGCAGTTTTTCCTCTCGCTTGAAGATGACTTGATGCGGATTTTTGCCTCGGACCGGGTCAAGCGAATGATGGAGACCTTGCGCATTCCGGAGGAGGTGCCGATTGAGAGCAAGATGGTTGGCCGTTTGATTGAATCGGCACAGCGGAAAGTTGAAGGGCACAATTTTGACATTCGCAAACACTTGCTGGAGTACGACGACGTGCTCAATAAACATCGCGAGGCGATTTATCGCCGCCGCCGCGAGATTTTAGATGTTGCCGCCGGCCGACGGGCGGGAAAAACGGCTCGAGCGATGATTTTGGAAATGGTGGAAGAGGAAATTGAGCGGCTGGTGCACCTGCACACGAGCGAAGAGCGCGGCGCCCGTTGGGACCTTGCGGAGATTTACAACGTGGCCGCGACGATTTTTCCCTTGCCGGCCGAAGCGCGGACGGCGATTGCCCCGCCCGAGCGGCAACCGGGCGATAAACTCGCTGACGTCAAGACGCGCACGGCGATTATCGAACAGCTCGCGGGTTTAGCCCGCACGGCTTACGAGGGACTCGAAAAGCGGATTAGCAATCCGGAATTGATGAGGGAGATTGAAAAGAGTATTCTTTTGCGTTCCATTGACGGGTTATGGATCGAACATCTGGATGCGATGGAGCATCTGCGGACGGGGATTGGACTGCGCGGTTACGGCCAACGCGACCCCTTGGTGGAATACAAGCGCGAGGCCTATCGGATGTTTCAGGAACTGCTTCAGCTCATCGCCAAGCAAATCGTCTTTTCCATTTATCGCGTCGGAGTGGCCGCTGAGGCCGCGCCGCAATTTATGCGCCAGCAAAATGTTCAGCTTTCCGCGCCGGCCAAAGAAGGGGACGCCGGCGCCGCGATGGAGACGCACGCCGCCGGCAAACATCAGAAAATCGGCCGCAACGACCCCTGCCCGTGCGGCAGCGGGAAGAAATTCAAAAAGTGTCATGGGACGTGAGAAAACAAAAACTCCTCAAAGTAGAGGAGTGTGAGGAAAAAGATTGATGTTAAAAAAACAACTTAATCAGTGCGATGGCGGCAATGACTGTCCAGATAATATTGAGAGTAGCGGGCTGATATGCCTTTTTGACTAACGAAACAGCCACGATGCCAATTGCGCCGGTGAGGTTCAGTAGCTGATACAATGCGCTGTCTGACTGGATAATCGAAAAACTTACAAGCGCGTAGGCGCCGACTATCGCCACTGTGCCGTACCATCCAAAAATTTCAAGAAATTTCTTCATAATTTTGTCCCCCTTTGCTTTAAATCGTTACTGATTGAATAATAGTTCAAAACAGGTAAGTTTGCGAGTTCCTGCATAATATTTTCTATCTCTCGACTTCTAAATTATGAAAATTAAAATCGCCTCGCAGAATCCTGTAAAAGTGGAAGCATTGAAAGAGATTATCCAGGATTATCCTCACCTGAAGAATGCCGAAGTGATTGCCGAGGATGTGCCGTCGGGAGTAAATAATCAGCCAAAGTCTTTGGAAGAGACAGTCCGAGGAGCAATGACCAGATCGCGGAATGCATACAGAAATTGTGATTACAGTTTTGGCATAGAATCAGGTTTGATGGCAGTGCCACATACCAAGACGGGTCATATGGATGTCTGTGTATGCGCAATTTTTGATGGTCAGGAGTATCACCTTGGCCTTTCGTCCGCGTGGGAACCGCCCAAACGAGTCGCTAAGTACGTGCTTGATGACGGATTGGATATGAACGAAGCGGCCTATAAAACAGGTTTGAGCAAGAATCCCAAAGTCGGCTCGGCGGAGGGATTGGTTGGTATTATGACCAAGGGGAGATTGACGAGAAAAGAATATACCAAAGAAGCTATCAGAACCGCGTTGATTCATGTGGATGCCAGTTGAAAATCAAAAAATCATGGGAAATAGTGTCAAAAATTTGTTGGTGACTGGTGAGCCGAGAATCGGTAAAAGTACTTTAATTGAGTCGGTGATCGGAGAATTTGAAAGCGGAGTCGGCGGTTTTATAACTAGAGAATTTAGAAAGAACGACGAACGACAAGGATTTGAAATCATTACTCTTGATGGCCAGAAAGCAGTTTTGGCGGATAAGGATTTTGTAAGCGATGTTAAGGTTGGCAAATATGGCGTGAACGTTGAAAATTTAGAACGGACAGGGATACCGGCGATAGAAAGAGCTTTGCGTGAAAAAGAGATTGTAGTAATTGATGAAATTGGGAACATGGAGATTGTGTCAGAAAAATTTAGAGGAGCCGTTGAAAAATCGTTGCAATCAGATCGGAGCGTCTTGGCGACGATTCACGCCCGCAGTCATCCGTTTACTGACGCAATCAAAGAAAGGGCCGACGTACAGATATTTGAACTGACCGAGCGCAATAGAGAGCGAGTGAAAAAGGAAATTATAGATTTAGTAAAGTCTTTGCGTAGCGGAAATAAATACCAAAGATATCATGAGAAATAGAAGATTATATGAAACAGAAAAAATTAAATTTTACGAAGGATCATACTATCTCCTGTCCAATTTTTCTGCCCATAAAGTGGAATATAAAGGGGTTTTGTACATGACCGCTGAACATGCATATCAGGTTGCAAAGTTTAAGAATCCAATCGTGCGGAAAAAAATTAAAGAAGCCCCGAGCGCTTATTTAGCCCGCGAGTACGGGCAGCTTCAAACGGGACGGAAGGAAAATTTTGACAAGGTAACTGTCATGAAGGAAATCATGCGTGCAAAGCTGTGTCAGCATCGGGACGTTAGAGAGTTGTTAAGACAGACAGGAAATGCAGAAATTGAGAAGAATCATCCAGACGATTATTTCTGGGGAACAGGGACAGATTCAAATGGTCAGAATATTATGGGAAAAATTTGGATGGAATTAAGAAAAAAACTATGAAAAGAAATTTATATTAAAAGTGCCGCGGTTCCTAACCATCCAATCTCTAATTCGCGCGAATGGTAGAATGGTTTTTCAAGGATACTATGCAGCTTGAGGATTTTTTGGTGAAGGCAAAAATAAACACGTATGCGAGCGTTGGTGAAGGTGGTGAGAGGAAGTTAGATGATGGGGGCAAGGAGTTTGTTTATGAAGAAGGGGAGTGGAAATACCGAGATCGTTACTTTGGTTTTTCACCATTTATCGGTGAAGAGGTTGTCTGGAAGGACGGAAAAGTAATTTGGGCGATGAATTATTATGGTAGAGTACTGTCAGAGAAGGTGTCGCCGGAGGAGATATATCAATTTTTGAAAAAAATTTTAAGGCAAGTGAGGGCGGAGAGACCGTACAGGGGCCCGAGACAATTTAAGGAAGGTGATTTTAGTTATAAAAATTCTAATCATGGAGCATTAGAAGATTTTGAAGGATTGGAAATAATATTATATCAAGGAAGCAGGATCTATGAGCTGAGATATATTGGGGGAATAGTAAAGTAAATCATTCTCTAATTCGCGCGAATGGTAGAATAGTCATTGGTTATATGAGGCATTAACGCCCTAATTTGGTTGGTAATTTAGGTCGACATTTCACAATCGGATGGAAGTGGAGGAAGCCCGTAATCCAGCGAATGAGCGATTCGGGCGTCCGGCATCCGCGAGAGCGAT
>SCSU01000025.1 GCA_004299275.1 Patescibacteria group bacterium | reverse complement strand
GATCCAATCTCCCGTGGAGATTGGATCTCGCGCGCGGATCTCGACGGCGGCTAGCCGGCCATTTGTTTTTTGAACCAATCCACCCATGGGTTGGGCGAGGGATTCTCGCGGTTCAAAATCGCCAAATAATAAGTCAGCGCGCCGCCAAAAACCAAAAGTTCCGCCGCTTGAGCCAGTCCGGTTTTTTCGCGGCAATCATAGCGCGCCGCGGCAACGCCGTTTTTTTTGGCTACGGCCGCGGAAAGTGGGAAACGCTTTTGCACGCGCGGGTGATAGAGCGAGGAAGGGAAAAAAACAAAAGCCGCCCCGTCGGCCGCGTGCTTGAGCCCTTCCATCAGGTGATGATTCATCTCCGGAATCGGGAACCAGCCGCCGAAATTTTTAGCCGTCTCGTTTAATTGATTGGCCATAACGTGCGCCGAACCCTCCAGATGTTCGGCCGCGACAAAAAAGGGCATTTTGCCTTCGAGTAAGGCAGCTATCTTTTTTGCCGGGTTGCGGCTCGCCGGCGCCGCCGCGCCAAAGCGCTTGACGCTACGCCGTAGCGCGCGAATCGCTCCTTCTACCTCCGGCGTGATGTTGGTGAGAATTCGGCCGGCGTGGAGCAAGCCAAGCATCCCGAACAGCGAGTAGCCCAACGCCGTGCGCGGTCGATCGCCGGGATTATGCTTGGCGTCAAAAACGTAAGCCGGCGCGCCGAGCTTCTCCATCAATAAAGCGAGCCTGCCGCCGGAGCAAATCCCGATGATTTTTGCCCGACGGCGCTTGGCTTCAGCCGCGGCGGCGAGCGTCTCCTCGGTGGAGCCGGAGTAGCTCGAGGCAACCACGAGCGTTCGACTGTCCACGCCGCCCGGGAGGCGGTAACCATTCACGATTTCCAAAGGAATTTTTAATTTCCGTCCGTAAACAGAACGAATGACGTGCGCCCCGAGCGCCGAGCCGCCCATGCCGGAGACGACAACGCGCCGCACCCCGCGGAGATCGGCCAGCGGGAGACGGCGCGCTTCCCCCCAGGCCTGTCTGGCTTGCGCCGGGAGGAGGGTAAAGGCACGGAGCAAGTCCTCCGTGTCCAGGCGGCGGCGACGGCGAGCGTCGTCGAGAATGTTCATAAAAGAAACGGAAACAGTAACAGGCAGTTAAAAAAAATTTTGAAGTCCAAACGACGGATCCGCCAAGTCTTTTTCCCTCCCCCTCAAGTCCGTGCGGTTTTTGATGAGCGTGGTAATCGCCGCGCGTTCGGTAAGGATATTGATTAACGCCGCGCCGGCCAGCTTGCCTCCTCGAAGATGCAGTCTTGCGACCTTGCCGTTCGCCCGCGTGCCGCGTGTGAGCCAACGGCTTTCGGCTTGACTCGTAAGGTCGCCGATCATGGCGATGGAGCATTCAAAAATTTTGGTGGCATAAGCCGAGACGCTCTCAAACGGAATTTCCTTTTCCCCGGCCATTGCCTCGGCGGCAAAGCGGCCCTGCTCTTGGGCATTCAGCCAATTGCCCAGCCGGTGCCGCCGGCCGACAGTAACATCCCAAAAGTCAGCGCAATCCCCGGCGGCCCAGACATCCGGCGCGCTGGTCCGGAGCCGCTCGTCGGCCGCGATACCGTTGGGACCGCCGGCAATCCCCGCTTGGAGGACAAACTCCGGCGCGCCAGCGAGTCCGACCCCGTAGCCGAGGAAGGATGTCTTGAGGCGCCTGCCGTCCGCGAGCCGGACAGACTCGAGCCGTCGCTCCCCCTCGCAGGCGACCAGCGCTTCTCCTTTATATATACGGATATTGTGGGCGAGGAGCGTGTCTTCAATGACTCCACTTGCTTCGTCGTCCAAGATGCGCCGCCAAAAACGCTCGCCGCGCAGCAGCATCCCGCCCGCCAAACCGAATTTTTCAAAAAACGGAGGAAACTCCAGGCTGATAAAACTCCCGCCGACCGCGAGCGCCTGACACTCGCTGTTTGGCATTGCCGAGAGCGCGGCGATAATCGCCTCGGCATCGTGTAAGGAACGAAAGGGCGTGACTCCAAGGAGATGTTCGCCGGGGACTCCGAGCGGCAGAGCCGCGCCGCCAGTCGCGAGGAGCAATTTATGGTATCGGATATTCAAAATCCGACTATTGTCGGATTTTGAATATCCGACGATAACGGCCGTGTGCTCCCCCGGCCGCAGTTCCGCGACCGCCACTCCGGCCAAAAACTCTATCCCCTTTTCCCGATATTGCTCCGCTTGCCGCAAAAAAATCTTCTCGCGGCTGGCTTTGCCCAGCACCAAGTGCGGCAAAAGCACGCGCGAATAGAGCGGATACGGCTCGGCGGAAACGATGGTAATGGCCGCGTTCGGCCGGAGCCGCCGGAGAGTCTCGGCCGCTGTTGTCCCGGCCACGCCGCCCCCGACAATCAAGTAATCCACAACGGCCATAATCATCGTGCGAACTGTATCAAGGCGGTCAACGGTGGGGAAGTGGATAAATAAATCAAGGTCCAACCTCCCGTGGAGATTGGACTTTGCGCCTATTCTGGAAAAATCTTCATTCCTTTTTCATCATAAATCGTAATCGCCAGCGTCGGACAGGATTGTGCCGCCAAAATCAGCGTGTCTTTTTCCTTTTCATCTATTTCCAGAATCCGCTCGTAGGGTCGGCCGGCGTCTTTTGTATTCCGCGGGTCGCGCAGCACGGCCTTATTTTCCTCGTTCAATTCAAAAACCGCCGGGTCCACGGTGACGCAGGACGCCGCGCCGATGCAAAGTTCGGGGTCAACCACCACGCGATATTTCATAGGGAATACTTCATTGATAGACAACCTCTTCGACCTCGGGAATTTTTTCTTTAATCATCTCTTCCACCATCACGCCAAAGGTCAACGAGGACATCGGACAGCCAGCACAGGCGCCATGGAGCTCGAGCCGAACTTTTTTGCCCTCAACGCCAAGCAGTTTGGCATCTCCGCCGTGTTCCCGCAAGGCCGGACGAACCTGCTCCAGCACTTCTTCGATTGTTTTTTTCCAAAAGTCCATAATCAAATATTTTTCTGAATCCCGCAACAGGTGCGGGATGACAAAACGAAGAAACTACCTTAATTCTAGAGATTGTTTATTACTGTCATTCCTGCGAAGGCAGGAATCCAGAAACAAAAATCATCCATAATATTTTTCACTGTAAAATCGAATCAGCTGTTCAATCGCGGGAATCGCCACCGGGTCGCCGACGCCGACTTTTAATTTTTTCTGCACCTCCTCGAGCGTGCGCGCGCCTTCGAGCACCGCCTCTTCTATATCATGGTCAGTGATATTGAGGCGGCTGTCCACGACGCGGCCGCTCTCGGAGAAAATGCGCTCATGCTGTCCGGTTACGCGGAACCAATCATCCGCCGCCTTTTTAAAGGCCTTGTCAATCAAAACCGAACAGTGAATTTTCCTCGCCGGCAGACCGCCGAGCCGCTCCATCACATCCTGCGGCCGGATTTTTAGCGCCTGGTCGACAGTCAACCCGCCGTTTTCCGTCGCCATTGCCGAAAACATCGAACTTGACGCAATGGCTGAACCGCAACCAAATGTCTTCCATTTGAAATCAATAATCCGCTCTGTTTCCCTATTCACTTTAATCCAAACCCGCATCACATCGCCGCAGGCCGGCGAGCCAACCACGCCCTCAGCGTCAAACTGCCCTTCCCGCGGTTCCTCCAAAAGCAAATTCCGCGGGTGAAAAAAGTGGTCTTTAACAATTTCCGAATAGACCCAGCGCTCCTTCGTGGCTGGGTTCTCGACTTCGGCGGATTTTTCATTCCCTGGCATACGATTTGCGATTTGCTATTTGCCCTTAGCCATACTCCGCTCCCAATGCGGCCGGCCCATTTCGACAAAAGCGGTTTTTGAACCGGTCACCGCGCCATCTAACTCAATCTTGACTGGAGAAACCTGACGCAAAAGTTCGACCACTCCCGGGAGCTTCGCCAGCACATAGTCAATATCCTCCCCGGTCGTGGAACGGCCGAGAGAAAAACGGATTGAAGCATGAGCGAACTCATAAGGCCGGCCGATGGCGAGAATCACGTGGCTCGGGTCGAGCGAAGCGCTGTCGCAAGCCGAACCAGTGGCCGCCGCAATTCCCTGTTCGTCCAAGTAAAGCAACACGGCCTCACCCTCAACATCCAAAATAGAAACATTGACGTTGTTCGGCAGCCGCTCGGTCGGATGGCCGTTCAGGACAACTTTGGGAATACGCTCAAGGATGCCGGCAATCAACTTATCACGAAGCGGAATCAGCCGGACGGTCTCTTTTTCGCGTTCGCCGCTCGCGATCTCGAGCGCTGTGGTCAAACCAATAATTCCAGCGACGTTCTCCGTGCCGGAGCGCAGGCCGCTTTCCTGCCCGCCGCCGTAAATGAGCGGTTTAAGCCGCACACCGCGCCGCTTGAAAAGCACGCCTGTTCCTTTTGGTCCGTAAATCTTCGAACCGTTGATGGTAAGCAAATCAATCCCGAGCCGCGCGACATTCAAATCAAGGTAACCCGCGGCCTGACAAGCATCAGTGTGGAAAAACGGCGGTTCATCCGGCCCGCGGCCACGCGCCTTTTTCCAGTCGCGAATCGTTTTGGCCAGCTCGCGGATCGGTAAAATCGTCCCAATTTCGTTATTGGCGAACATTATCGAAACGAGCACTGTCTTTTCGGTCAAAGCGCGTTCTAAAGTTTTGACGGCAACGCGGCCATATTGGTCAACTGCAAGATAACTCACCTCAAAACCTTCCTCCTTGGCCAAATGCTCCATGGGGCGGAGCACTGCGTGATGTTCAATAGCCGAGGTGATGAGGTGATTGCCCTTTTCTTGATACGAACGCGCGACGCCAAGCACGGCGAGATTATCCGACTCCGTGCCGCTGCCGGTAAAGATAATCTCCTCCGGCCGGCAGCCCAGCACTGCCGCGATTTTTGCCCGCGCCTCGGAAATCGCGTTTTTGGACTCGCGGCCGAGGCGGTAAATCGCCGAAGGATTGCCGAAATTTTTTTCGTCTTCTAAATACGGCAGCATCGCCGCGCGCACGCGAGGGTCAACCGGCGTCGTCGCCGCGTGGTCTAAATAGACATTTCGTTTATCTGACATATCTTTATTTGGAGAAAATTGGGAAAAATTGCCGTAACCTAAAATTCAGTAGGTGCGTAAAAATGGGTTCCGGTTACTTTTAGGCATAGCCTATTGCTTAAGTGCTACTTCCTGCGCCCTTTTTCCGCAATATCCGTGAGCGTCACGGTACCCAGCGTCTCTCCAATTTTACGCTGGAGGGTATTCCACACGAATCTTGAACCACATCTCTGTTCACTGGGGCACACGCCGCTTTGGCAATCAACCAGCGCGATTTTGCCTTCGAGCGCCTCCACCACCTCGCGGACGGAAATTTTTCCCGGCGGCCGCGCCAAAACATACCCGCCGCCCGGCCCGCGTCTGCCCGCGACAAGCCCCGCCTTGCGGAGCGGCGCAATAATCTGCTCCAAATAACCGGCAGAAATGACGCCCTTGGCCGCCTCCTCGACAGTCAGAGACGCGCGGCTTGGCCAATGGCTGGCCAGCTTGCTCATAAAAAGCAAACCATCGTGGGTTCGGCTGGAGACGCGGAAAAACATATAATCCTAGTCAGAGACTAGGATATTATCCGCGCGACGTCAAGAATTAAGACGTGGTGGTTAGAACCTATCTAAGAGTTTTAAAATCGTCTCTTCAAAATTCTTTTCCGTATTTATGACGTCAAATCCATACTTCCTCGCCTGCCTCTCTATATACAAACTCTTAATCTGGACCATCTTGCCCGCTCGTAATAAGTCGTTTTCCGTTTTTATACACTGCAAGAGCCAGTCTGTTTGTTCGTCGGTTTTTTTAAATCCTTCGACGATTTTTTCTAAATCGTGCTTAATCAGATAAATAACCTCCACCTCTTTCCAGACGCTCGTCCTCTTTAGCCGGGCAACATATTGCGGGAAAAGATGTACACCTTCAATAACATAATCATGCCGCCATCTAACCAAGTCATGGATAAACCGTTCTATTCCCGGCCACAATGTCTTGCCTTGCCTCAACTCAGCCGCTAACAACTGACGCGGCGATGCGGTACAGAGGCCGGCATTGGGAAATTTTGCTGACTGCTCATCCCAAGAAAGGTAAAGCTTAACGACGGTGCCTAACAAATCCGTCGAGATCCAGGAAATATGATTTTTAACGGCCAGCCGTTTTGAAAATATTGTTTTTCCACAGCGCGGCGCACCGCCAATGAGATAAATCATAATGCAATGCTAATGTCCTCTCTCATACAGATTATTCTCAATAAATTCTTTAAGCAAAGAGAGGACACCCTCACGATTTTCGGTTCTGGAATTCGCGACCGTGACGGCGATGTCATAAAGCGACTTCCAAGATGTCCGCACCCACTTTTCATTTAGGGAGAGAAACGTCATGAACGAAACGCAGGCCAAGCGCTTGTTGCCATTTAGGAACGGGTGCTGTTTGACCATCTCATAGAACAGAACCGCGGCCTGCTCCGAGAGTTTGGGATAGACTGGCGTTCCACTGAAACTTTGCTTGAGTACAGCAAGTGCCGCCTCAAGACGATTCGGGAAACGTGTCTCAAAAGACGGAAGAGGCTCATCGTAGGCGAGATGAGCCCTGGCATACTCGAAGCAGATATTTTTTATGTCTTCAACAGTAAGATAAACCATGGCTAATCAGCACCCAATTTTTTCAGAGCTTCACCATACTCGCGGATAGTACGCTCAACTGCCTGCTTGACCAGCTCGCGTCGCTCCTCCGGTTTATTTGGGTCAAGCCGCTTCTTTCCGATCATCCGCTTAATTTTCTCAAGACGCTTTCCCATACGTTAAGAGGGTATCAAAAAGCAAAACGTCCAGCAAATTGATCAGTATCTACCCGCAAGGACTCGTGGAGCAAATTATAACTCTTTGTAGGTCGTATCAGAACGCCGAAGAACGGCTAGGATGTTAAAGCCGCCGTCGGCACGCCGTTCGAAGATTACCCGCAGGTCTCCCTTGCGCACTCGGTACACCCGATGCGCGGCTTTGAGCTTTTTAATATCCGGCATTAACGCCCTAATTTGGTTGGTAATTTAGGTCGACATTTCACAATCGGATGGAAGTGGAGGAAGCCCGTAATCCAGCGAATGAGCGAATCGGGCGTCCGGCATCCGC
>SCSU01000024.1 GCA_004299275.1 Patescibacteria group bacterium | reverse complement strand
CCGGACGCCCGATTCGCTCATTCGCTGGATTACGGGCTTCCTCCACTTCCATCCGATTGTGAAATGTCGACCTAAATTACCAACCAAATTAGGGCGTTAATGCCGAATATCCGATAATACCTGTGGATAGTTATTAAAAGATGGCTAAAATAGGGCAAAAACCGGTGGTATTGACAGGTTTTCATCTTTAGTTCTGCCCCTTGACGCCGTTACAACAATCCATTAGAATCGAGGAGCATTTGACTCTTTTGGGAACCTCCGAAGCCCGTTTTTCCGCTAGGATAACGGCTTTTACGGGGATCGACCCATGCGAGGAATCAACCTTCCGGCCTCCTAAAAACACGAACTCCCCCCTTCCTTTCTATAGGAGGGAGGAGTTTTTGCGTCCTTCCCGATTTTTCAATTTCGTACTTTCGTACGGCTTTCGTATTTTCGCAGTCTTACGATTGTACTTTCACAGTCCTATGAATTTTAAACGCCTGCCGCCGGAGTCTGCCGAACGCGTCCGTTTTTCCCGTTCGGTTGACCTGATGGAACTCCCGGATTTGATTGAGGTGCAAAAAGCATCCTATGATTGGTTTTTTAAAACCGGTCTGCGCGAGCTGTTTGCCGAGATCTCGCCAATCAAGGATTTTATCGGCCGCGATTTGGAATTGTATTTTGAAGATTACTATTTAGACGACCCCAAGTTTGACGAAAAGACCTCCAAGGAAAAGAACATCACTTACGAGGCGCCGCTCCGGGTTAAGGCGCGGCTGGTCAATAAACGTTCCGGCTCGGTCAAAGAGCAGGAGATTTATCTGGGCGACTTGCCGCTCATGACCGACCGCGGCACTTATATCGTAAACGGCATTGAGCGCGTGGTGGTCTCCCAGCTGGTGCGTTCGGCCGGAGTTTTTTTTACTTCCGAGTTTACCCGCGGCCGCAAATACTACGGCGCCAAAATTATCCCGAACCGCGGCGCCTGGCTCGAGATGGAGACCGACCTGCAGAATGTGCTCTGGGTCAAGATTGACCGCAAACGCAAGGTGGCGGTGACTTCGCTCCTCAGGGCTTTCGGCTACGGCACAGACGAGGACATCAAGGAGCTTTTTGCCGACGCCGACACCCACCCGACGATTCACTACATCGAGGCGACGCTGGCCAAGGACCAGGCCAAGACGCAGGAGGAGGGGCTGACCGAGGTCTACAAACGGATTCGGCCGGGCGACCTGGCCACGACCGACAACGCGCGGTCGCTCATCCACGCGATGTTCTTTAATTTCGACCGCTATGACTTGGGCCGCGTCGGCCGCTACAAGTTCTCCCAGCGCTTTGGGCTTAAATACAGCCGCGAGGACATTGAGAATCCGGAAAAACGGATTCTAACCAAAGAAGACCTGGTGCTGATTATCAAGGAGATTATCCGGCTCTCAATTTCTCAGGAAGAAGCCGACGACGTTGACCACTTGGGGAACCGCCGCGTGCGCGCCGTGGGCGAACTCGTGCAGAACCGCTTCCGCGTCGGCTTGGCGCGGATGGAGCGGATTATCAAAGACCGGATGAGCACCATGGATATCGAAACCCTGACTCCGGCCAAACTGATTAACGCCCGGCCGGTGATCGGCGCGGTGCGTGAATTCTTTATGAGCTCCCAGCTCTCGCAGTTTATGGACCAGACCAACCCGCTCTCCGAGCTTGAGCACAAACGGCGGCTCTCGGCTATGGGGCCGGGCGGGCTCTCGCGCGAGCGCGCCGGTTTTGACGTCCGCGACGTGCACCCGACTCACTACGGCCGCATTTGCCCGATCGCCACCCCCGAAGGCCCGAACATCGGGCTGGTCGGCCACCTTGCCTCTTACGCCCGCATCAACGAATTCGGTTTTATTGAAACGCCTTACCGCAAGGTAGTCCAGGACAAAAGCGGCCGGGCACGGGTGACCGATGAAATCGTCTATCTCAACGCTTTTGTGGAAGAGGAAGCGGTGACTACGCCGGCGACCACGCCGGTGGATGAAAAAGGTTTCTTTGTGGACGAAAAGGTACCGGCCCGCGCCCACGGCAACCCGACCGAGGTGTCCGCAAGCGAGGTCCAGTACATGGATGTTTCTTCCAAACAAATCGTTTCGATTGCCACGGCGCTGATTCCTTTTTTGGAACACGACGACGCCATTCGTGCGCTGATGGGCACGAACATGCAGCGGCAGGCGGTGCCCACGGTCAAGCCCGATGCGCCGATTGTCGGCACCGGCGTGGAGCGGACCGCGGCGCGGGACTCCGGGCACGTGATTGCCGCCGACTCAGCCGGCACGGTCGCTTTGGTCCAAGGCGACCGCGTTCAGATTGCCGAGCGCGGCGGCGGCGTGCGCACCTACCTATTAAATAAATTCGTCCGCTCCAATGCCTCGACCTGCATCAACCAGCGCCCGATCGTCCTGCCCGGGCAAAAATTGGAGAAGGGCGAGGCGATTGCCGACGGTCCGTCAACTGAAGGCGGGGAACTGGCGCTCGGCCAGAATGTTCTCGTCGCCTTCCTCGCTTGGGAGGGCTACAACTACGAGGACGCCGTTATCATTTCCGAGCGGCTGGTGCACCGCGACCGTTTTACTTCGATTCACATCGAGAACTACACCGTTGACGTCCGCGACACCAAACTCGGGCCCGAGGTGGTGACCTCGGACATCCCCAACGTCTCCGAGGAAAAATTAAAAAATCTTGACCCCGAGGGGATCGTGCGCATCGGCGCCGAGGTGGCGGCCGGCGACATTTTGGTCGGCAAAATCACCCCCAAGGGCGAGACCGAACTCTCGGCCGAGGAAAAACTGCTCCGGGCGATTTTTGGCGAGAAGGCGCGCGACGTCCGCGACAGCTCGCTTTATCTCGAACACGGCGAGCGCGGCAAAGTGGTGGACATCAAACTTTTCTCCCGCGATGCCGGCGACAAACTCTCGCCGGGCGTTATCAAGACGATTCAGATTGCCGTGGCCGACCTGCGCAAAGTCCAGGTCGGCGACAAGATGGCCGGCCGGCACGGCAACAAGGGCGTCATCGCCAAAGTGGTGCCCATCGCCGACATGCCGTTTTTGGAGGACGGCACGCCGGTGGACATCATCCTCTCGCCGCTCGGGGTGGTCTCGCGCATGAACTTGGGACAGATTCTGGAAACCCATTTGGGGCTCGCGGCCAACGCCCTCCGTTATCGGGTGGCCACGCCGGTCTTAGACGGCTGGACTGAGGAAAAAATTAAGGAAGAGCTCCAGCGCGCCGGTTTTTCGCCCGACGGCAAGATGACCCTTTACGACGGCCGCAGCGGCGCGGCCTTCGACCATCAAGTGACCGTGGGCTATAAGTACATGCTCAAACTGGTGCACATGGTGGACGACAAAATCCACCAGCGCTCCATCGGCCCTTACTCCCTGATTACCCAACAGCCGCTCGGCGGCAAGGCGCAATTCGGCGGCCAGCGTTTCGGCGAAATGGAGGTTTGGGCGCTCGAGGCCTATGGCGCCGCCCATACTCTGCAGGAAATTTTGACGATTAAATCCGACGACGTGCCCGGCCGCTCCAAGGCCTACGAGTCCATCATCAAAGGCGAGGCGATTCGGCGGATTAACGTGCCGGAGTCGTTTAACGTTTTGGTGCGCGAGCTCAAGGGGCTGGGTTTGGAAGTTGAACTGCTAAAAGAAGGCAAGTTGGCCACGGCTCCGGCCGAGACCGGCGCGGAGGAAAAAGAAAAAAGAAAACGATAAGCCGGACACGGACCTTGAAGGTCTGTAAAAACGGACCTTCAAGGTCCGAGCTGCTATTACAAAGTATGCCCGAGACCTACATCCCCACCACGCACGCGCCCGCCGTGGACTTTGATTCCATCCGGCTCAGGTTGGCTTCGCCCGCGGTTATCCGCAACTGGTCTTACGGCGAAGTGACCAAGCCGGAGACAATCAACTACCGCACCCAAAAACCGGAGAAAGACGGCTTGTTTGATGAACGCATTTTCGGTCCGACCAAGGACTGGGAATGCTACTGCGGCAAATACAAAAAAATCCGTTACAAGGGCATCGTCTGCGACCGCTGCGGCGTGGAGGTGACGCACAGCTTGGTGCGCCGCGAACGGATGGGGCACATTGAGCTGGCCGCGCCGGTGATTCACATTTGGTTTTTGCGGAGCGTGCCTTCCAAAATCGGGCTGACCCTCGACCTCTCGGTTCAGGATTTGGAAAAGGTGGTTTACTTCGCCAATTTTATAGTGACTAAAGTGGATGAGGAAGCCAAGCTCGGGATCATGGAGGAGCTCAAAGGCGAATATAAGGGCAAGCGCAAGCAGATTGAAAACGAGTTCAGCCGCGACACCGAGCGGCTCGCGACCAAGGAGCGTAAAGAGGGCCAGCCGCTTGAGGCCACCGCCGGATGGAAGGAAGCGGCGAAAATCCGCGACCGGAAACTTGCGGAACTGGAGGAGGATTATGTAGCCGTGGACCGCTCCCTTAAGGATTTAAAACCTCTGGCCATCGTCGCCGAGAACACCTACCACGACTGGTCGCTCAAGTTCGGCCACATTTTTGAGGCCGGCATCGGCGCCGAGGCCATCCGCGAACTGCTCCTCAAAATTGACCTGGCGAAGACCATTGAGGCCCTGCAAAAGGAATTGAAAAATATCTCCGGTGCCCGGGCCGAGCGGACTATCCGGCGGCTCAAACTCCTCCGGAATTTGAAGACCAACGGCATTCGGCCCGAATGGATGATTTTGACCGCCATTCCGGTGATTCCGCCGGACCTCCGGCCGATGGTGCCGCTTGACGGCGGGCGGTTTGCCACCTCCGATTTGAACGACCTCTACCGCCGCGTCATCAACCGCAACAACCGCTTGAAGCGGTTGGTGGAGTTAAACGCGCCCGAAGTCATCTCGCGCAACGAAAAACGCATGCTGCAGGAAGCGGTAGACGCTTTGATTGACAACAGCGCGCGGCAGTCCAAAACGGTCCTGGCCACTACCGGCAAAAAACGCCAGCTCAAGTCCTTGGCCGACATTCTCAAGGGTAAACAGGGCCGCTTTCGCCAGAACTTGCTCGGCAAGCGCACCGATTACTCGGGGCGTTCGGTGATTGTCGTCGGGCCGACGCTCAAGCTCCACCAGTGCGGCATCCCCAAAAAGATGGCGCTGGAGCTTTTTAAACCTTTTGTCATTTCGCGCCTGATTAACGCCGGGCACGTGCACAACATCCGTTCGGCCAACCGCTACATCGAGGCCGACCACACCGAGGTCTGGGACATTTTGGAAGAGATTACCAAGACCGCGCACGTCATGCTGAACCGCGCGCCGACGCTCCACCGGCTCGGCATCCAGGCCTTCCAGCCGATTTTGATTGAGGGCAAGGCGATTCAGATTCACCCGATGGTGACGACCGCCTTTAACGCCGACTTTGACGGCGACCAGATGGCGGTGCACGTGCCGCTGACCGAGGAGGCCAAGCGCGAGGCGGCGGAGCTGATGCTCGCGACCAAAAATTTGCTCAAACCCGCGACGGGGAACCCCGTGGCTTCCACCAACAAGGATATGACTTGGGGCTGTTATTATCTGACAATGCTCCTGCCGCGCGAGTCGGGCGAGCCCA
Source organism: Patescibacteria group bacterium (assembly GCA_004299275.1). Classification (GTDB taxonomy): domain Bacteria; phylum Patescibacteriota; class Patescibacteriia; order 2-12-FULL-57-11; family 2-12-FULL-57-11; genus SCSU01. The sequence continues at coordinate 12,043 of SCSU01000024.1, read as the reverse complement.
AAGTTTTCGCCGGCGAAAAAGACGCTGTCTACGCCGAACAGTCGGGCAAAATCAGACTGCAGGAGAAAATCAAAGTGCGCTTGCCGGCGGCCGGGGAGGGACTTGTTGAAACCACGGTCGGACGGATTATCTTTAACCGCGTTTTGCCGGAGGGTTTTGCTTTTCAGAACGAGACCATGGACCAAAAAAAGCTGAACGAGATTATCCGCTACCTGCTCGAGATTCGCGGGCCGGAGGCGACGGCGGAACTCCTAGACCGCTTGAAAGAAATCGGCTTTTCCTACGTGACACGCTCCGGCTTTAGCTGGGGGATGAGCGACCTGCCGGTCATTGAGGAGAAAAAGGGAATCGTGCGGGAGGGCGAGCAGCGTATCGCGGAAATCGAGGCCCAGTATCAGGAGGGTTTGCTTACGGCCAACGAGCGCCATAGCAAGGTGATTGAAGTTTGGACCCAGGTTAAGGACCGGGTGCAAAAGCTCTCTAAAGAAGTGCTGGACAAGCGCGGTTCCGTCTTTACCATGATGGACTCCGGCGCGCGCGGCAGCCCGGGCCAGCTCACGCAGATGATTGGCTTGAAGGGTCTCGTGTCCTCGCCTTCCGGCGACATTATCGAACTGCCGGTCAAGGCCGGGTTTAAGGAAGGGTTTGACGTGCTCGAATATTTCATCTCCACCCACGGCACGCGCAAGGGCCTCTCGGACACGGCGCTTCGCACGGCGAACGCCGGGTATCTGACGCGGCGCCTCGTGGACGTGGCGCAGGACGTGGTGATTCGCACCCAGGACTGCGGTGACGAGGATGGCGAGGTTTTGACCGCGAAGGAATCGGAGGAGATGGGCGAGACGCTCGCCCACCGCGTGCTCGGACGCTACGCGCTCGAAGACATCAAATCGGGCCGGAAGACCTTGGTCAAAGCCGGCGAACTCATCACCGAAGAGAAGACCCGCGAAATCGCCAAGCTGCCGATGGAGTCCATTCGTGTGCGCACCGTGCTCAAGTGCCGGCTGGCCAAGGGCCTGTGCATCAAGTGTTATGGCTACGACTTGAGTTACAACAAACCGGTCAAAATCGGCGTGGCCACGGGGATTATCGCCGCCCAATCCATCGGCGAACCCGGCACCCAGCTCACCATGCGCACTTTCCACACCGGCGGCGTGGCGGGTTTGGACATCACCCAAGGTCTGCCGCGGGTGGAAGAACTCTTTGAGAGCCGCCCGCCCAAGCGCAGGGCCTTTGTCACCGAAGTCGGCGGCCAGGTCAAGGTGGAAGAAGTTGACCGCCGGATGCTCGACACCGACTCGGAAGACCGCGAGCCCGGGCTCGTGCCCGGGATGAAAATCGTCCGGGTGGAGTGGAGTGGGGTCTCCGAGGACGCCTACCGCATGGAGAAGGGCGATACACTCAAAGTCAAAGACAAACAGGGAGTCGAGGCGGGAGCGGTTCTCTTTGAGAAAAAGGACGGCGCGCCGATTGTCTCCAAGTCCGCCGGCATCCTGCGGGTCAAGGGGAGCGAGGTCACGGTGGTTGCCGAGGGTAAAAACTCCCAAGAGTACGTGATTCCGCCCGGCTTTACGGTCAAGGTTAAAACCGGCGAGGCCGTCTTCCCCGGGGACCCGCTCACCGACGGCGACCTTGACCTCCAACAGCTCTACCAGCTCAAGGGCAAAGATGCAGTGCTCCGTTATGTCCGAAAGGAAATTCAATCCATTTACACTTCCCAGGGACAGAAATTAAACGACAAGCACATTGAAGTGATTATCCGGCAGATGTTCTCGCGCATTTACGTGACTGACGCCGGCGAGACTGACCTCCTGCCCGGCGAGATTGTCGAGCGGGCGCAATTTGAAACGGAAAATTCCAAAGCCCGCGCGGCTAAAAAACATCCGTCCGAAGGGCGGGAACTGCTTTTGGGCATCTCCAAAATTTCGCTTTCCACCCAGAGCTTCCTTTCCGCCGCCTCCTTTCAGGAGACGGCTAAGGTGCTGATCAACGCCGCGGTGACCGGCAACATTGACCGGCTCGAGGGCCTCAAAGAAAACGTGATTATCGGTCGGCTGATTCCGGCCGGCACCGGCTTTGGAGCGCGAGAAAAGCGTCAGCTCGAAAAGGGACAGGAGAGTTAGTGCGGGGCATAGGGGATAGGGTATAGGGATTAGGCAAAGAACGAATAAAATTGGAGCGGGCAGGGCCTTGACAGGCCCTGTTTCTTGTTTTAGCATACCGGTTCGGCCATTACGGTCGAGAAGAGAGGAGGTTGTTTTTTCCGATGAAAAACGGCCCATATTACCACGTGACCGAGAACTGCCTCAGGCGGTACAGAGAGCACGTGCGAGGCGCGAAGAGTGGCGGCCTCTCGCGCGAGCAGTTGCGCGGAATGTATCTCGGGCGCATTCTGTACGATCTCTGGTCATCCGAGCCGCTCTCGCCGCGGGCCCGGATCGTCTTTTCCAAACGTTCCATCGACCCGCATCTCGAGCATCGTCGAGTCGGCGACCGGGTCTACGCCGTGAAGCAGAGCAAGAATGGCAGGCGGCGGAACATCGTGACCACGGTGCTCCGCGTGGACGAGCGGCTCGAGGCCGCGCTCGAGGCGACAGGCGAGTCGGGCGACGCGCCGGCGTCGGGAATCAGGTTGGTTCGTCCCAAGTACGTTTCGGTCCCGATCGACTTGGTGCCCCTGCTCCAGAACGTCTTCGGCCCGCGGACTCGCAGGGAAATCGTGCAGCTGGCACAGAACGTTTTGGAGAATGCGACAGCCCGCGTGGCCGACGATTGCCGGCGGACGGTGCTCGGCCAGGAGCCGGTGGACGGAGCGGTCTATTGGCGCGACGGCCGGCTCTTCCTCGGCGTCAAGGGGGGAGTACTCGTGGACGTGGTCTACCAACGCCGCCCGCGTGCGGCCTGAACCCCGCGTTTCTCGCACTCGCAACGGAACGCGGTTTTTTATTTGGCTAATGGTTACGAAAATACGAATAATTGCGAAATTACGATTTGATTTTTTTATCCTTTTGAAAGTAGTCCCCGTAGGGGGAGGGATTTATGAAGATTCATTTTTGACCCTTTCTTTTTCCGTCAGTTTTGTTATATTCCCGGCCGCCAGGGAAAGCGAGGAGGAATGGCGCTCTTTTTCGACGAAGCGGTGCGTCGGCCACTTTTGGATTACGTGCCGCATTGGATCAAACCGAATCATCTGAGCCTCGGCCGGGTTGTGCTCGTCCTACCGCTCATCTTTTGGCGGGAGAAGCCCGCGGCCGCAGTAGCGGTCGTAATCATCTCCGGCGTGCTGGACCTCCTGGACGGGCCGCTGGCCAGAGCCCGGGGCGAGGTGAGCCGCTTCGGCGCCTTCCTGGATGCGACGGCGGACAAGGCGTTCGTCTGGAGCGCCCTCTTTTTCGCCTGCCGCGAGGTCTTTCCGGCCTGGCTTGTTTGGGGAGTGGTGGCAGTTGATGCCGCGCTCTTCGCCATCCGGCCGGTCAAACTCGCCCGCAGGCTCTCGGTCAACGCGACCGTCTGGAGCAAGGTCAAGCTCTGGCTGCAGATGATCGCGCTCGGCCTGGCACTTACAAGAAACGAGTGGCTCGTCACCCCGGCGGCTGGCGTTCTTGGGATTGCCCTCTATACGGCGGCCATCTCGCTCGCCGCCCACCTCCGCGATTTGTTCAGGAAACGCGCCTGAACACTCGCGGATTTTTTATTCCCGACAATTCCAGTATCATTAAAGAACAAGCATGTCCAAGCACTCCAAATGGGCCAAGGTTAAGACCTTCAAAGGCGCGGTGGACGCCAAGCGCGCGTCGGTTTTTACTAAACTCGGGCGGGCGATCACCGTCGCGGCCAAACAAGGCGGGGGCGATCCGGCGATGAACTTCCAGCTCCGCACCGCGATTGAAAAAGCCAAAGAGGCCAGCATGCCCAAGGAGACGATTGAGCGCGCTATCGCTCGCGGCAGCGGCGGGGGCGACGGCGCAGTTATTGAAGAGGCGATTTATGAGGGCTTCAGTCCGGGCGGCGCGGCAATTGTTGCCCGGGCGCTGACCGATAATAAAAATCGGACGCTCCAGAATCTCCGGACGATTTTTGGCAAGCACGGAGGCAATTTGGCCGGGCAAAACGCCGTGACCTGGATGTTTGAGAAAAAAGGAGTGCTCAGAGTCCCCCATGCCGAGAGCGGCGCGGATGAGTTTCTTCTGCGCCTGATTGACCTTGGCGCCGAGGATGTCCACGAGGAGGACGGCGGTTTTACGGTTCTGGTTCCGTCCGATAAACTTGAGGCATTCAAAGCCGCGCTGGAGCGGGAAAAGATAACAGTGGAATTTGCCGAGGCCTCGCTCCTGCCCAAAGAACGTTTGCATTTTGCCGACCTTGACGCCCGCGCCCGGCTTGAGGGGTTGATTGAGGCGCTAGAAAACGACGATGATGTTGATGAGGTCGTTACCAACGCTGAATTATGATTATTCTGGGAATTGACCCGGGCGTTGCGCGCGTCGGTTATGGCGCGCTGGAATTCAAGGGTGAAAGAATTCTCGCTTCGGCGCACGGCTGCATCCAAACAAAAAAAGGCGAGGCGCAGTGCAATCGTTTGCTCTCGATCCGGGACGATGTCCGTGGTTTGATTAAAAAATACAAACCGGCCGCGGTGGCGGTGGAAAAACTTTTCTTCGCCAAAAACGCCAAGACGGCGAGCGCGGTCGGCGAAGCCCGCGGCGTGATTTTGCTCGCAGCAGCCGAAGCCGGTTTGCCGGTCTTGGAAATAACCCCGCTCCAGGTCAAACAGGCGGTGACCGGCTATGGCGCCGCGGGAAAACAACAGGTGCAGGAGATGGTTCGCCGTTATTTGCAATTAAAAACTACCCCCCGGCCGGATGACGCCGCCGACGCCTTGGCCATCGCCATTTCGGGGATGAGATATCTGCGACTCAGGTCATGGATAACATGACAATTCTATGATTCAGAACGAAATTCGCCGCGACCAGATTGAAAACCGGCTGGTGATTGTCGCGCCAGCGCGCGGCAGGCGGCCTCACGGAGTTCTCCGCACATCGCCGCCGGAGCAACATTCTTCAAAGCCGTGCGTGCTCTGCCCATCGCGATTGGACCGCGAGCCGTTTCATCTGATTTTACCGGACACTCGCGGCAGCTGGCGGATTAAAGTGGTGGACAACAAATTCCCCGCAGTTTCGCTCGCAGACCGGCGCGCTTACGGTTTGCATGAATTGGTGGTCGAAACTCCCTTGCCGCGCCGCCGGTTTGAAAATTTTTCCGTGCGGGAAATCAGCGATATTCTGTCGGTCTATGCCGCCCGTCTCGCCGTCATGCGCCAGACGCGCAAACTGCGCTACGCGGCGGTTTATAAAAATGTCGGGGAGCTGGCGGGCTCTTCCCTCCCGCACGCCCACTCGCAGATTATCGCCACCGTGGTTGTGCCGCCGGCGGTCCAATCCCGCCGCGCGCGGTTCAAGCTGGCTTGGCGTCGTCGGCGCCACTGCCCCTATTGCGCTCTGGCCCGCGCGGAAAAAAAAGGAGCGCGTCGAATTGGCGAGTCACCCGGCTCAGTAGCTTTCGCGCCTCACGCCGCGGCCTTCCCCTTTGAGGCCTGGATTCTGCCTTCATCTCACCGGACTTCGCTCACCGAGTTCAATAATCAGGAACTTCAGGGCGCCGCGACACTGCTCAAAAAAATCGTCGGGTTTCTTGCCCGCCGGCGGTTAGCTTACAATGTGGTCTTAGACGAGCTTTTTGGCGCCAAAGAGATGCACTTGGCGATTAAAGTTTTACCGCGCGGCACCTTTTGGGCCGGCCTGGAGCTCACGAACGGGGTGATTGTGAATCCAATTTCTCCCGAAGTCGCGGCGGCGGAATATCGGCGTTTCTTTACTAAATAATGGTTATGCAGCCGTTGACTAAACTTCTTTATCGTTTGCTTGAGTCCTACCTTGTCGTGATTGGCGCGGCTTTGCTCTGGGGGCTATTTTTCCCGAGCCAAGCCGTGGTACTCGCGCCTTACCTCACCTTTTTTCTCCAAGGAATTTTCTTTTTCGCCGGCCTGAAATTGGACATCAAAGAGGTTGGTCGTCAATTCCGCCACCCACTGCGCATTCTTTTGGCCAACGCTTTTATGCTGGTGATTTTTCCGCTTGTCGCTTATCCCGTGACCAGATATTTTTATCCCGACGCCGCGGTTGGCGTGATGCTCCTTGCGGCCATGCCGACGGCGCTCTCCACCCCGCTCTTCGCCTCGCTCGTCGGCGGCTCGGAGGCCTTGGCCATCGTGCTCACCACGACTTCCTCCCTAGTGGCGCCATTCACCATTCCGCTGGTCATTGCGCTTACGGTCGGCCAAAAGGTGGCCATCAACAGCTCCGAGATTTTTTACAGCCTCGCTCTCGTTATTTTTCTGCCGCTCTTTTTGGCCCAGCTTGTCCGACGGCTAGTCCGCCTGCAGGTGCAAGCCGCGAGTTTCACTTACAAACCGATTTCCGTCCTGCTGCTCGGACTGATTGTAGCCGGCAGCACGCCGAAATACGCCGACGAGATATTGGCCAACTTTAATGTCACTTTGGTTCCCATCCTGCTCGTCCTTTTCATTTTTTCTCTGGCGAGCCACGTGGTCGGGTATCTCACCGCCTTCCATCGCAGTCAGGCGGAAAAGGTCACTTACACCATCTCCCTCGCCTATATGAGTTTTGTGATCGCCATTTACTTGGCGGAGAAATTTTTCCCCGACCCCAAGACAATATTGACCGTAGTCTTGGAAATCATCCCCTGGACATTGCTCTTTGTGCCCTTCCGCCTCTGGGCGCTCAGGCGGATAAAGCAGGGTCAACCGCCGTCGGCGGCTATCACCTGAAAAATTTGCGTCTCGCCGTCGTCATAGACTTGGCGCAAAAATGGTTCCAGGCTGAAGTCGCGCTGAACAATCTTTTTTTCGTTCGGGCCGTAGAGGAGGTAGTCCACGCGGTATTTTTTTAGACAATTGTCGCAGCGGAACGCCTGAAATTTTGCTAGGATTTCCCGGTAACGCCCCTCGGGAATCGGCCGGACCTCTCCGGTGGGCCGCGTCCACTCGGTGAGCGAACGGCTTTGGTAGCGCGTGGCGAAAAGGTAGCCGATGGCTGAGCGCTCGAACGCCTCGTAACTGTTTTCCTCCTTGGCCGGAGGCGTGAGCGCTTGTTCTAGGTATCCTTCGCCGATGCCGAAAACGCGGTAGGTGATAAAAAGCCGTTCCAATGTTTCCTCCTCGGAGGCGAGCGAGCCGAGGCCGCGCGGCACAAAGATGTTGGCGCTCGTATAAAGGGGCAGAAAGACGTTGTTGACCAAAGAGGGAGTCATGACCACCGCCTCGGCGGGAATGTTTTGGTCGAGCCAGGTGAATTGCCGGGTCAGGTAGTCGGGGATGACGGCGCGTCGGTAGTTTTCCCGCGCGTAGCCAAACAGGCCGCGGACTTGCGTGGCGGCGACCGAGACCAAAAAAATTATAAGGAACGAGAAGGCGAGGAACTTGGAGCGCCGGCTTTTAGCGGCCACCCGCGTCCATAACCAGAGGAACAGGACAAAATAGGCGAGATTGAGCCCTAAAAAAATGTCCCGGTCCAGCCAGTGGTCGGATTGCACGGAGAACCCTAAAATTACTTGCAGATTCCAATCAATGATTCCGGCCAAAAGCGGCGTGACGAGAAAAAGCGCGCGAGTTCTCTCCTTTTCGTCCGGTCTCTTTCGGGCGGCAAAAAACAGCAAAACAGAAACGGCGAGGAGCCAGGCATAGCGCGGCCAATGCTCCAAGCGGAATGCCCGGCCGACTTCCAAACCGTTCCGTTCAACAAATTCCCGGTAATGCGGCAGCGCCAGCAGGTGTGTCTGGTTTAGCGCGAAGGGGACAAGAAAGATGAAGGCGCTCGCAAACAGAATCAAGAGCTGTTTGACCAGCGCCCTTCTGCGGCGCAGCGCGGCAAAAATGAACAAGAGACCAAAACTGGTCGCGGCATAAATAAAATGAAAAGGGTAAGAATAGGCGTTGAGCGCCAAAAAAAGTCCGGCGACCAGCGCGGGTCTTTTTTTGTTTCCGGCAGCCGCGCGGTAAGCAAACAAAAAAGTGAGGAGGAGCGGCAGAAGCGCGGGCACGAAGGCCTCCTTGCGCCGTGAGAAGAGGTAGGGGTCTGGAGCCCCGACGATATCAAATGGCACCGCCGACTTGAGGAACGCCTTGAGGTTGGAGCTGCCGAGTGGCGGAAAATGCAGGCTGAAATAGACATAAAGCGAGGTCAGGAGCGCAAAACAGAATGCCGGCCATTTTTTTCCGTGACTCAAGGCGTTATAAAGAAAGAAAAATATTAAAAAAAACAACGCGGGAAAGACAAAATCGCCGAGAATAACGAGATTGATGATGTTGCGGGTGAAAAGCGTGAGCGGCCAGAAGAGGAGCGGCGGCAGCGGCGGCCAGTAAAAGAGCCAGCCTTTTTTTTCGCTCAGATTAAAATCGGTGACCAGCCAGTGACCGTCCAGAATTTCGCGGAGCCGCGGTCCGGTCATGTTGGTGTTGTCAAACTGGTAGGTCAGGGCGTAAGGATAATAGCCGCGACCTTCGGCCGCGAGCCGCTGGCGCATCAGCAGGTGTCCGCCGCCGTTCAGCGCGGCAATGAGGAGCGCGCCGGCCGCCAGCGCGCCGAGCAAGAACCGCCGCGAGTGGCGGCGTTTTGGGGACGGGTCCACCGGCAGTTCAATTTCGGGGGATGTCTTATCGTCCATAGTGTTCGTACCAGGACTCAAATACCAAGAGATTCCAAATCAGTTTGCGATTGTCTTTTTTTCGGGCGAAGTGCTCGGAAAGAAGCGACTGGATGTAAGAATAGGAAAATAGTCCCTGCCTGCGGATACGCGATTCGGCGAGGAGGTCGAGGGAGTACTCCTTAAGTTCCTTGGTGAGCCATGAGGCCAGAGGCAAGCCGAACCCCTTTTTTTGTCGGGAGATAATTTCAGCCGGCAATTTTCCCTTCATCAGTTTTTTGAGAATCACTTTCCGCTCCAGTCCGCGCAGTTTGTAGGCGAGCGGCAGGGAATTAACGTAGTCAACGACAGTATAGTCCAAAAACGGCGCGCGAACCTCGAGGGAATTATACATGCTCGCGCGGTCTACTTTTACCAGAATGTCATCAAGCAGGTAGGTTTTTAGGTAGAGATAGGCCAGCTGGTCGTAATGTTTTTCGTCGGCCACCCGGGCGAGATAAGCGTCAATATCCTCAAAGACATTTTCTTTTTGGAGTTCCGCGCTGACCTCGGGAGCGAAGAGCTGCAAGCGCTCCGAATCGTCAAACGCGCCGAGCCAGCGCTGGCTTAGATATTTTTGGTCGCCCGGGCATCCCTTGAGGAATTGTTTGATTTTAAAATCCAAGCTGATATTGGCAAACGACGTCGGCAGGCCGGTGGCGATTTTTTCAATAAGATTTTTTTTGAGCCAGTGGGGCAGCTTTTGATAGAAGGCCGCCAGACGGTGCCCGATAAAAGTATCGTAACCAAAAAAGAGCTCGTCGCCGCCGTCGCCGCCGAGGGCGACGGTCACCCGCTGTCGCGCAAATTGCGAAAGCAGAAATGTCGGGAGGAGCGAGGGGTCGGCGAGCGGCTCATCGAGGAGTTCGCTGATTTTGGGGATGATTTGAAGGAGATCAGCCGGGCGGAAAATTTTTTCGTGATGCTCCGTGCCGAGAAAGGCGGCCGCGCGGCGGGCAAAAGGCGACTCGTCAAAACTCCGGTCGGCAAAACCGATGGAAAATGTTTGAATTGGTTCAGGACTTTGCGCTTGGGCATAGTAGGCGATAGTGCTGCTGTCCAGTCCGCCGGAGAGGAAGACGCCGAGCGGGACGTCACTGACCAGTCGAGTTTTTACCGTTTCCCGGAGCCGGCGGTCCAGTTCCCGGACCGCTTCCTCACTGCTCGGCGTCGGCAGATTGTGAGTATAGCGCGCGTCCCAAAAGCGGTGCGTCGCAATTTCCCGACCATTATAGGTTAAGACCTGTCCAGGTTCGAGTTTGTGAATGTCACGGAAGATGGAGTGCGGCGTGGGGACGTATTCGTACTGCAGATATTTGTTCAACGCCCGGAGATTCAGTTCTTTTTTGCAAAGCGGGTGGCCGAGGAGAGCTTTAATTTCCGAACCAAAGATCAGTGTTTCACCGAAGCGCCCCCAGTAGAGCGGTTTTTTACCCAGCCGGTCGCGCGCCAGAAAAATTCGGCCTTGCCGTGAGTCGTAAAGCGCGATGGCGAACATGCCGTTCAGCTGTTCAAACGCATTTTTGCCGGCCTCTTCATAGAGGTGGACTATAACCTCGGTGTCGGAGCGGCTGCGGAAGGCGTGGCGGCCAGCGAGGCGCCGCCGCAGTTCCGCGAAGTTGTAGATTTCGCCGTTATAGATGAGGACGATGCTCCCGTCCTCGTTGGTCATCGGTTGGTTGGCGGCAGGTTCCAAATCAATAATAGCCAGCCGCCGATGGCCGAGTCCGGCTCGGTGGTCGGCAAAAATTCCCTCCCCGTCCGGGCCGCGGTAGGCAATCGCGCCAATCATGTTTTTGACGATCGTCCGATCACCGACGCCAAAATATCCAGCGATGCCGCACATAACCGTGGAGAATTATTCAAAATGAACTGTTTCTCCTACCAGATAATTTTTCCGGTTGCCGTTTTCAAAATAGACGCGGATTAAAATTTCGGCGAGCAGGCCCAAGAGAGCAAATTGAATGCCGATGACCGCGAGGAAAACAGTGAGCAGCGGCAAGGGTGTGGAGATAAAAGAGACGGCTTGAAAGATTTTGAGATACAAGGCGAGCAGCCCGGCGGCGCCGCTCGCGAAAAGCAGAGCCAGGCCGAAGCCGCCGAAAAAATGGATTGGCCGCGCCAAATACTTGGAAAGAAATTTTATGACTAAGAGGTCGAGCAGGACGCGCAGAGTGCGGGAGATGCCGTATTTGGTTTTTCCGAACTTGCGCGGCCGGTGTCGCACCGGTATTTCGGCCACCCGCGCGCCGTACCACGAGGCATAGGCCGGAATGAAACGGTGCATCTCGCCGTACAGACGCACATTTTTGATAATTTTAGCGCGGTAGGCCTTGAGTGTGCAGCCGTAGTCGTGGAGGTGAATCCCCGTGATGAGGGAGATAAGCAGGTTAGCGATCCGCGACGGTATTTTTCGGCTGAGCGTATTGTCTCGGCGCTCTCGCCGCCAACCGGAGACGACGTCATACCCCTCGCCGAGCTTCGCGAGTAGGGCGGGGATGTCCGCCGGGTCATTTTGCAGGTCGGCATCCATCGCCACGATGATTTCGCCGCTTGAGTAATCAATCCCCGCGGCGAGCGCCGCCGATTGGCCGAAGTTTCTGGCGAAACTGACGATTTTAAAGTTGTAATTTCCGGCGACGAGATTCCGGAGCCCCGCGAGCGATCCATCCGACGAGCCGTCGTTTACAAAAATCACTTCGGTGCCGGGTTTGAGCGCCGGCAGGGCCGCTAAGAGCTCGCGGCCGAGTTCCCGCAAATTTTCCTCTTCGTTGTAGACCGGAATTATGATAGAAAGTTCCATAGAGATATTGCCCAAGTCCGGGCGCGTCCCACTTTACCACGCGCACCGATTGAGTCCACCCTTGGCAGGAGAGCCTGATTTCCGTCCGCGCGGCATCCTTGATAGTATTATTTACTTGAGGGATACTGTTTTTTATTTCAAAACTGGCTCGGGTTTTTGGCTAACTATATTCGGGACGCGGCTGTTTTGGGATTCGGTCATCCAGTGAATGGCCGAACGGACGAAGCTCGGGCTCGAAGTCGAAAATTTAGTCGGGCTGTAGCGCAGCGGTAGCGCACCTGCTTTGGGAGCAGGGGGTCGTGGGTTCAAATCCCACCAGCCCGACTGAGTTTTCGATGAAGAGAGGTGGTCGTGGGTTCTCCCGCGCCGTGTTTTTAAAAAAGTCAAAAAAGAAAACCGATTATGAAACGCGTCTTCGGCTGGTTGCCGGTAATAATCATCGTCGCGGGGGCATTCGGAGTGTTTCTTTTCCGCGATCAG
>SCSU01000023.1 GCA_004299275.1 Patescibacteria group bacterium | reverse complement strand
GAGGTAATTGCCGCCGATTCGCCCGTGCTCGTGGACTTTTGGGCGCCGTGGTGCGGTCCGTGCCGCGTGCAGGGGCCGGTGGTGGAAGAGCTTGCGCGGGAGATGAACGGCAAAAAGGTGAAGATTGGCAAGATGAACGTGGATGAAAATCCGGAGACCGCGCAAAGGTACGGAGTTATGTCCATCCCAACATTGATGATTTTCAAAAAAGGCGAAGTCGTCCAGCAGCTGGTCGGCGTGCAGACCAAAGAAAAACTCTCGGCGGCGCTCGCAAAGGTGATAGCTAATTAAAGCGAGATAGCTAATTAAAACGAATCCGAAGCTAATAAAAGCAAAGATTACCTATCGTATTCGCTTTGATTTTATTCCTCCTTTTCTAAAGGAGGTGGCGAGCTTGCTCGCCGTCGCGCAGCCGCTATGGCGGAGCACGGCGAGCCGGAGGATTTTTGAATATTCGTTTTCATTCGCTATGACTCGCAATCTAATTATCATCGGCTCGGGACCGGCCGGCTGGACCGCGGCGCTCTACGCCGCCCGCGCCGCGCTCGCGCCGCTAATTTTTACCGGGCCGGAACCCGGTGGCCAGCTCACGACGACAAGCGAGGTGGAGAACTTCCCCGGTTTTCCGAAAGGTATCGAAGGGCCAGAGTTGATGAAATTATTGCGGGAGCAAGCCGAGCGTTTCGGCGCCGAAGCGGTGGAGCAGTCGGTCGAACGGGTAGATTTTTCCGGCGAGCCCAAAAAGATTTGGAGCGGCGGCGTTCTTTACGAGACTAAGACGGCAATTATCGCGACCGGTGCCTCGGCCAAACGTCTGGGGCTCGCGAGCGAAAAAGCGCTCTACGGCAAAGGCGTCTCGGCCTGCGCCACCTGCGACGGATTTTTTTTCCGCGGCAAGGAAGTGATTGTGGTTGGCGGCGGCGACGCGGCCATGGAAGAGGCGGGTTTTCTCACGCGCTTTGCCGGTTCGGTGACCATCGTTCACCGCCGCGACGCCTTCCGCGCTTCTAAAATTATGCAGGAGCGGGTGTTGGCTAACCCAAAGATTTCCGTGGTTTGGAACACGGTAGTGGAAGAGATTCTGGGCGTTGAAGCGGGGAGAGTGACCGGCGTCAAACTCAAGAACTTGGTCACCGGGGAAATATCGGAGAAAAAAATTGATGGCGTCTTTGCCGCCATCGGCCATGAACCGAACACCAAAATTTTTGCCGGACAGTTGGCTTTGGATGAAAAGGGTTATGTCGTGACCGACGGACGCACAACCGTGACTTCGGTTAGCGGCGTATTTGCCGCCGGCGACGCGGCTGACCATCGCTACCGCCAGGCGGTTACCGCCGCCGGAACCGGGTGCATGGCGGCGCTGGATGTGGAAAAGTTTCTGGCCGCGGGCTGAAAAGCCGCAGAAATCATTGACTTTTGACAAAAGCGCGTTTTTTTGGTATAATAGTTGCGTAAATTAAAAAGAGGCCGTCCGACCTCAATAAAACAAAAACAAACATATGTCGTGCAAAAATTGCCGCGCGGTTTGTTTTCATTATTCATCGCGCGAGGCGCTCACCTCACTCCAATTCGGGGTGTTTTTGTTTGCCTTCGCCTATTTTTTGGCCTTTACGCCCGCGCCGTATCTCGCGGGCGGCGTGGAGAAGACGGTCACGACCGCGGTCGCGGCCAGCCAAACTTTTTTGACCGCGGCTGACGCGGTTAACGGCCAGGTCGTCTCGCTCGTGGCCACGGACCTCGCGTCGGCGGAAGCGTTCGGCCAAGGCCTAGCTTTTGTCGGCAACAGCATCGGCGAGCTCTCGGCTCAATTTATCATCCATCCGAGGGAGTTCGGTTCCAGCTTGCGGAGCAATATGCGCACGCTGGCCGGCGACTGGTCGCTCGCAAAATAATTTTGGGGAGGATTCGTCCTCTCCCTTACGGACGCAATATGGGTTCGTGAGGCAGGGGACGCACGACACCCCTTAAAAACGGCCTGACCTTAAACCGGCGGGTCGTTTTTTGCACCCTCACGGACCTTGAAGGTCCGTAAAAAACACGGACCTTCAAGGTCTGTAGACGCGTTGTTTTTTAGCTCAATAGTTGACAAAGCCGGGCTTTTTGATAGAGTACTGTGCCGCGGCGGAGAGAAATCGTTTTTTGTCCGAATCGCGGCGCGAAGGGAGGTTGACATGGACCGGTTTGTGTTCGTGATGGCCTGCAGTTTCATACTGGTTATCGCCGGCATTGCCCGCTGCGATAATGGCGATCGTCAGTTTGGCACCGCTATCTTGCTCGCGGGGATCGTCCTCGCTTTCGGCGCAATCGTCGTCGAGGCGGAGCGGTACGAGCGGGAAAGGCGAAAGGAACTCGCGCGAATCGAGGAAGCGGCGCGGGAGCAAGCGCGCTCCGAGTGTGCCCGTCGGCTCGCCGAGTGGCAGGAGAAACAACAGCAGCAATGAACGCGCCCAGCGGCGAGTCGTGAGGGACTCGGCCGACAGTCGGAGAAAGACCTTCGGGTCCTTTCGGCGTTAGCATCAAGGGATGTGAGACGCCGGCTGGACTCTTTTTTTATTCTTCCCCCTAGGAATGGTTCGCACGAACCATTCCTAGGATGGTTGGAGTGTTCCGGGTATCGTCTGGTCATTATATCAGCGCTTGTCGCGGAACTCGGCTGTGTTAAGATAATCGCGCGTCTATGAAGTACCCGCACCGCGAGATTGAAAAAAAGTGGCAGGAGCGCTGGAGCCGCGAACGTGCCGACCAAACCCCGCCCGAGCGTGTTCGCGCCAAAAAGCGCTACGTGCTCGATATGTTCCCTTACCCTTCGGCCGAGGGTCTCCATGTCGGCCACCCCGAGGGCTACACGGCGACGGATATCTTCGTCCGCAAGCTCCGGATGGAGGGCTACGACGTCCTGCACCCCATGGGTTGGGACGCTTTCGGTTTGCCGACGGAAAATTACGCCATCAAAGTCGGCCAGAACCCCAAAGAGATTGCGGCGAGAAACATCGAAAATTTTCGCCGCCAGATTAAGAGCTTGGGATTTTCTTACGACTGGTCGCGGGAGCTCAACACCGCCGACCCTTCTTATTATAAGTGGACGCAGTGGCTTTTCCTCCTTTTATATAAGCGCGGCTTGGCCTATCGGGTTGAGGCGCCGGTTAACTGGTGCCCCAAGGACCAGACCGTGCTGGCCAACGAGCAGGTCGCGGACGGCTGCTGCGAGCGCTGCGGCAGCGCGGTCGAACAGCGTGAGCTCGAGCAATGGTTTTTTAAGATTACGGAATACGCCGAGCGATTGCTCAGCGGTTTAGAGACGCTGGATTGGCCGGAGCGGATCAAGACCATGCAGAAAAATTGGCTCGGTAAAAGCGAGGGGACGCGTATTATCTTTCGCGGACGAACGCCCGAGGGGAAAGAGTACGAGATTCCGGTTTTTACCACCCGGCCGGATACGCTTTTGGGCGTGACCTATTTGGTGCTCGCGCCGGAGCATCCGTTAATTGAGCAGTTGGTGTTTGGAAGTTGGAAGTTGGAAGTGGAGAAATATATTGCCGCGGCGAAAAAGAAGTCCGAGCGCGAGCGGGGCGAGACCAAGGAGAAGACCGGCGTGTCGCTCGGCGCCGAGGCATTGCATCCGCTCACGGGCGAGCATTTGCCGATTTGGATTGCCGACTATGTCCTGCCGCACTACGGCACCGGCGCGGTGATGGGCGTGCCGGCGCACGACGAGCGCGATTTTGTTTTTGCCAAAAAGTACGGCCTGCCGAGCAAGTGGGTGATTGCCCCGCCGCATGATTCCTCCCACGCGCAGTTTGAAAGCGCCTTCCACGGCGAGATCGAGGTGCGCGGGGAGATTGGATCTCCTCCGCGGAGATCCAATCTCCATCGCCACGAATTTGGCGCCTACACCGGCCTGGGGATTCTCGTGAACTCCGGCGAGTTCAACGGCCTCACCTCCGAGGACGCTAAAGTGAAAATCACCGATGCGCTGATTGCGGCGGGTTTGGGCCAGCGTGAAACCACGTGGCACTTGCGCGACTGGTTGGTGAGCCGCCAGCGCTATTGGGGCGCGCCAATCCCGATTATCCGCTGTGAACATTGCGGTGATCTTCCGGTGCCGGAAAAGGATTTGCCCGTGCTCCTGCCGGATGACGTGGATTTCCGTCCCACCGGCGAGTCGCCGCTCGCGCGTTCCAAGAGTTTCCACAAAGTGAACTGTCCCGACTGCGGTAAAAAAGCGCGACGCGAATCCGATACAATGGATACTTTTGTGGACTCCTCTTGGTATTTTTTGCGCTATTGCTCGCCCAAGGACGATGAACATCCGTTTGATCCCGAGACAGTTGATTATTGGTGTCCGGTGGACCTCTATGTCGGCGGGGCAGAGCACGCGGTACTGCACTTGCTCTACGCGCGCTTTGTCACCATGGTTTTGAAGGATGCCGGCTTCATCTCTTTTAGCGAACCATTCACCACGCTCAAAAATCAGGGGTTGATTCTCGGCCAAGACGGACAAAAGATGTCCAAGAGCCGCGGCAATGTGATTAATCCCGATGACGTCGTCGTCGAGTACGGCGCTGACACCCTGCGGCTTTATGAAATGTTCATGGGACCGCTTGAGGACAGTAAGCCGTGGGATATCAAAGGGATTATCGGCGTGCGGCGGTTTTTGGAGCGGGTATACGGGCTCGCGGTATCATCGGATATTCAACATCCAAGTATATCGGATGTTGAACATCCGAATATCGAACATCCGAATATCACCCGTCTCCTGCACAAAACCATTAAAAAAGTGACCGAGGACATCAACTCCCTGCGCTTCAACACCGCGTTCTCGGCACTGATGATTTTTTCGAACGAGATCGCCGTCGCCGAAGGAGGTCGGACCTCCTTGGGAGGTCCGACCTCCGGAGAGGCGCTTGAGAACCTGCTTATTCTCCTCGCCCCTTTTGCCCCGCACCTTGCCGAGGAGTGTTGGGAATTGCTGGGGCACAAAACTTCAATCTTTAAAGAAAAATGGCCGAGTTATGACGCGGCGTTCATCAAAGACGCCGAGGTAACGCTCGCGGTGCAGGTCGGCGGCAAACTGCGCGACACAGTGCGCCTTGCCGCCGATGCCAGTGAGGAAGAAGCTAAAGCCGCGGCGCTCAAATCCGCCAATGTTCAAAAGTGGCTGGCGGGCAAAACTATCACCCGCGTCGTCTACATCCCCGGCCGGTTGATAAACTTCGTAATCAAAGGGTCTTGACAAGGGCGCGGACTTAGGGCTGCGGGGTATGCTAGAGGCGGATGACTAAAGCCACCCCCGCCGCCATTGCCCGTTTTTTTGCCGTTGGCGTTTTTGCCGCCGCCCTTGGCCACGGTGTTTGGCCGCAGCCCATAAGCCACAGTTGGGCGGTTTTGGCCGTCGTGGCTGCCCCGCTTTGGCGGCTGCGGCGTCAAACGCTCCTCCTCGCTTTCGCCTTTGGTTTTTTGGTGACCTTTATCCGTTTTGACGCGGTATTCCAAACCTTAGCCGATGAGGACCCGGCGCTCCGCGGCGTCCGTGTTTTGGAGGGAACTGTGTCCGAACTTGGCGAGGACAACGGCCGGAGCCGCGCGCTGCTCTCCGGCGTAAATCTTTTAGGCGGCGGCGAGGCGCGCGCGATTCGGGGCAACGTGCTCGTTTCCGCCGAACGTTACGCCGGCCTCCTCGCTGGCGCGCGGATCAGGGTGCGCTGCACTTTGCGCGCCCCCTCCACGCCCTTCGTCCGCGAGTCGGCGCGCATTCGCGACGAGATTCGCGCCGTCTGCTACGACGCCGGTGATGTTTTTGTCGAGAGCCCCGCCCGCGGAGCCCGTCAAGCGCTGATATTTTTACAAAACAAAATTATTGAGTCCTTAAACCGCGCCCTGCCTTCGCCGCAATCGGAGTTCGCCATCGGTTTGCTTATCGGCAACGCTCGTTCGCCGCTTCCCGCGGCGGTCCGTGATAACTTTCGCCGCACAGGCACGAGCCACATTGTCGCGGTTTCGGGTTACAATATCTCGATAGTCGCCGCCTGGCTCCTCGCCGTTCTACTTTGGCTCGGCTTTTCGCGGCGGCTGGCCTTGCTATTCGCCTTCCTCGGTATTTGGAGCTACGTGGCGCTCGCCGGGGCGCTCCCGGCCGTGAGCCGCGCCGGGGCGATGGCCACTGCCGTTTTTGCGGCGCGGCTTTTGGGCCGCGAGTCGCGCGCCGGACACGCTCTGCTCCTCTCCGCGGCGGCGATGCTCTTGCTCCGTCCGGCACTGCTTGTCTTTGACATCGGTTTTGAGCTGACGCTCGCCGCGACCGCCGGACTGGTCGTAATCGGTCCGCGGCTCGCTCAAAAATACCCGCGTTTTTTCGGCCGCTCGCTCCTCGCCCAAACGGTCACCGAGACCAGCGCGGCTATCATCGCCACCTTCCCGATTATTCTCTGGCGCTTCGGCACGGCTTCGTTGGTTTCGCCTCTGACAAATTTTCTGGTCACGCCCGCGGTCCCGGGCGCGATGGCCGCGAGCGCGCTGGCGCTACTCTTCGGTTTTCTGCCGCTCCCGTTCGCCGCTCTCTTCGGCCTGGTCGCCTGGCTGCCGCTTTCCTTTATACTTAATCTCACGCGGCTCATGGCGCTCTCACCGGTCGCGAGCGTCGCGCTGGGAGAGTTCCCATGGTGGGCCATGGCGGTTGTCTACGGTCTCATCGGTTTTTGGTTGTTCGTTCCGTCGCGCCGAATCGCCGAGCCGCCGCTCCAACAGTACGGAGGATGGCAAATTGAAGAATGTTAAGCCGGTAACTTATGGAAACGACAAATCATAAAAAATCTGACCATCGCCGGCAGCGAGTGAACCAGGCCGTTCTGCTCGCGGTTATTTTTGTTCCGGCAATTTTGGTGGCCTTTTGGGGCGATTTTCCGGAGCGGACGCAGAAGCCGGAGGTTGGCCGGGCGGCAAGTTCGACGCGTGAGCTCCGCGCGATTTTTTTCGATGTCGGGCAGGGCGACAGTTTTCTGCTCCGCGATGCTGTGGGCAATGATGTGCTCGTGGATGGCGGGCCGTCGGATACCGTGGTGGAGAAACTCGGCCGTTACCTGCCGCCGACGGACCGCACGATTGAACTCCTTGTGCTCACCCATCCGCACGCCGACCACGTTAACGGTTTGCCGGAGGTGCTCCGCCGCTACCGCGTGGAGCGCGTGCTCCTGAGCGGCGTCGACCATGGCACCGGCGCCTATCGCGAGTTTCGGGAAGAAATTGAGAGGCAGAAAATTCCCGTGACTTTGGTCGCGACTTCAACCGAGCTTACGGTCGGCGAGCTTAAAATCAAAACCCTTTGGCCGGAGGAGTCCTGGGAGCGCCGCGCGCCGCCGCGGGATAACCTCGCGCTCGGCGGGGGAGTCAACGATACCTCGGTTGTGCTTCGGGCGAGTTTTGGCCAAACCGATTTTATGCTGATGGGCGACGCCTCAAGCGCGGTGGAAGAGGAGCTGATTCGCTCGGGCGGCGAGCTCGCCGCCGAAGTGCTCAAAGTCGGGCACCACGGCAGCAAGTATTCCACTTCGCGCGGGTTCTTGCGCGCCGTCCAGCCGAAAATCGCCGTGATTCAAGTTGGAGCGAAAAATCGGTATGGCCATCCCACGCTCCAAACACTCCGCCGGCTTGAAGAGGCCGGAGCCAAAATTTACCGCAATGACCGGGACGGAGATGTGGAGTTGTCAACCGATGGAGTCAACCTGCAGGTAGATTCCAATATCAAATCTCGTTAGGAGTTTGAATTCGGTGCCTTTGGTTGTTAAACTGATCTAGTATGCAGCTGACCCAGATTGGCCGATCAAAACGAGATCGAACAGTCCGCAATCCGCGGGTCGTTTTTCTTTATAGTTCCGTTTACGATGAACAGTGGAAGAACGCCTGGAGGAATCTTCCGAAAAAAGAGGGGAGATATCCTTCTCCTAATTTTACACAACGCTACCTGTCGCGACTTGAAGAAGAGTGGCGGAAAGATGAACAACGAGTTTTCGCATCTATCTTAAAATATTCCGGTATCCCCTGGTTCTCGCTTGAGCATACCTGTTACGTTGTCGGTTACATGGTCCCTTTTTCCGATCCTCTGACAATTCCGGTATTCCGGACTGAAGTGCCGATCGACTATGTCATCGATGTTCTGACCCATGAACTCATCCATCGGAATCTAATTCAACGGCAGTGCTACGAGAAAGTAGAACAGGCGCTCGCGCGCCTGCGGCAAGCGTATCCGAGAGAATCGGAGAATGTCATCATTCACATCATCGTCCACGCCATCCATGAACGCGTCTTTGAAGAAGTTTTTTCCACGGATCGGCTGCGGCGCGAAAAGAAAATCATGTTTGCGATCACGGATTACAAACGCGCCTGGGAGATTGTTGAATCCCTGGGCGCAGAAAAAGTCATCCAGACATTCCTGACAAAATATAGTTTCAAAAAAAACAGGGGGCGACGCGTAGCGACACCCCCGTGAGGGCAGCCCGTTATCGACGGGCCGCCATCGGGTCAGCCCGTGCTGCAGTTGCAGCCGGAGTGACCGCAGGACGACTGCAGGGCGGACTGCTTCTTCTGCTTCCCGTTCTTCCACCGGACCTTGAAGCCCAGCTTCTTCAACGGGTTGCGCTTCCTCGCTCGCATCTGACTGCTCCTAATCTCCGTCACGCCAGCGGATGGACGCATGGTACGACTCGGTACCTCGACTCCCCGAGAGAGCTGCACTGGCTCATTAGCCGTCGGAGACGCGGCAATCCCAGATCTTGCTGGCCATAGCCGAAGCGGATGGAGACGACACCCGGGATAATCGACCGGATTACGGTCAATGGCTGGGCCGGAAACATCTGAGGCGGCAGTGCATATCTATAGTGGTAGATGGGCCCGACATTGTCAATTACCCAGTCGAGCCATGCTGCCGGGTCATTGCCGCTTGGAAACTTCGACTCGCGACGATACTCCGGTCCCCGTGACCACCACTCGACGAAACGGAAGGCATATCCGCCGGCAAAGCAGCGCAGGTGGTCTTCCACATTTCGAATTTTAGCCGGTTTTACGTTGCCTGCCGACTGGCTTTCCCAGGCGATGCTCCTGACTAGTTCAGAGCAGGCGTGAACGAGCGCTTCGTCCATGTCCATGCCGCTGGCTGTAGCCAGATAGGACGCACGCCGCGCTCGGTCGATCCCAATGACCGCGACGGCCGGGATCGACGTCGTGATGTCGGCGAACCGGATCTCCATACCTCGTTTGGACCATCCCTGAACGATTGGGAGAAGTTTCATTGGGGTAGGGAGAGACGAAGGCCTTGCGCCAGAGAACCACCAGGCGAGGAAGCTCTCACGTTCGAGGAGTTCGGCCGTCGCCTTCCACAGCGCCATCACTGGATCGGTGTGTGCCGCCATGCCGTTGGAGCTGGCCTGGCTAAACGGCCTCCGCCCTGCCTCAGCGTACGGGTAGAAAAGGAAGTCACCGAGGACTAACTTCCGGCACTTCCCGTTCCACTCCTTCGTTTCGTACCACTGACCTCTCGAACGTTTGGTGAAAATGTCGAGAGTTACGGGGTGACGCTGATTCCGTGCGAACAACTGGAGGTCGCGGGGATCGATATAGCCGTCAACAGGGATGGAACAGATGTTTCCCGCGACATCCGGTGGTGGTGTCCAGCCCGCGGAGAAGCGTTCCACTCCTTCGGCGACTGCTTTCGTTACCGCGATCGAACGAGAAGCCGCTTCACCGCCGACGGTGGTGGTACTTCGGCCGAAGCCGCGATGCCGGATGGGCAGGGCCGCCTGGGCCTCGGCGTAATACCGTTCGGGGTACAGTTCCGCCTCTCTCCTGTGCACCTTGACCTTGGGGACGATGTTGTAAGCGCCGCTGTACGCCGCTCGGATGGCAGCCGCCAGCGAATGCATCTTGACCGACTCCCTCGTCTTACTCGGATACCCGCCGCAGACGGCGATGAGCGGCATCTCGACTTCCGAAAGATGCAGTGTCTTCAGGCACGCCTCTTCCCGGATGGCGCCGACCTCGCAGGTCGTGAGCCCGAGCTCGCTGGCATGAAGACAGAGGTTCTGGGCAATGTGGCCCGCTTCCAGGATGGCATACCGCCAGCCCCGAACCCCGTACTTTTTTGTCGCCCGTTCGTAATTCGCACTGATGATCGCGATAAAAGGCGACGTGCCGAACGGTTGGCCCTTGAGGAACAAGCGGGAGACGCGCATCAGTGCAAGTCTGTTCCGTACCACGTTCAGCGATTCTGTCCGAAACATTAGGTAGCAGCCGAGACGTTTGCGACGAAGGAGGAAAGTGAGATTGCAGGGGTAGAGGGCTCCGGCTGATGGGATTGCGCGGTGTTGGCGGTTCCAGCCCGCATAGGACGCCGCCACGAGTGACCGCGCGGGCGTCACTGCCACATCGCGGTTAGCGTATGTTCTCGCGGAATTCCGTTTGGCTAACAGTTGTTGAAGTGGCGTTTGCGGACTGTGAGGGATGGGCAAGCGAACAGCGGGCCGGTCCTGGTAGAGTTGTACGAGATCCTCCCCCGTCCTTGGCGCGAGAGGGAGGACAGTCGGATTCATCACCAGTTCTTCCGCGGTCCGTGCGAAAAACCGGTTCGTCGTAACGAGATTGAGATCGTACAGTCCCGCCAGCAGATCACCGACATCTTGCGCGGGAAGCGAAAACAACTCGAACAAACGCTTTCGGAGCTCGCGCACCGTCAACAAGTGGCCGTGACGGAGGATGTAGAGCAGGTAGGGGAGCCGTTCGCCTTCAATCCTGCAGCCGCCCTTAAACGCGGAGTCAACAGTGATCGCGCTTTGGGCGCAGCGGAGCCGCTGTGCGAGCACAATGATTTTTTCGTCGTTGTCGAACATGATCACCTCATTGTTAAAGATCGAGAGATCTCACCCAACGAAGGCGTAAGATCTTTTGAAACAGTAGTCAAAAAATTTCATTATTGTCAAGTCTGCGTCCTCTTTCAGGTCAAATGCGACATAGCGAATTCTTTCGGGGTTTGCATGTTGAGGGAAAGATGCGGTCGTTCGTTCAAGTAATACGCAAGGAATTGGTCGAGCCGCTTTTGGAGTTC
>SCSU01000003.1 GCA_004299275.1 Patescibacteria group bacterium | reverse complement strand
CGACTCTTTAGTTAAAATCCGGCTGGATAACCAAGTTATCGGCACGACTAATGCGAACGCCAACGGCGGCTGGGCTTTTCCTTTGTTCCAGCCGCTCCCTGACGGCGGGCACCTGGCGCAGGCCGAAGCCAACGGCACTCTCTCCAATTTAGTGCAGTTTGTGATAGACACCGCCCCGCCCTTGCCGCCGGAGATTTTGGAAGCACGGGTCGTTTCTTCCAAAAAAATCACCGGCAAAATTTACGATGTCCAGTTTGCGCTCAAGGGCTATGCCAGCCGCCCGGACGAGACGATTTACTACTCCTTTGACGGCGGGCCGCAGGTCCAGGGGCCGACTCCGGCAGTGGGGCAGTGGTCAACCGGGCTTTTTGCCACGCTCGCGGAAGGCGACCATGTGCTCCGCGTGCGCGCGCAGGACAAGGTCGGCAATGTTTCGGCCGCGATAGCGATGAAGTTCCACGTGCCGGTGGCGGCTGAACTGCTCAAACCGGAACTGGAGGGCGAGGTAGTGGCCAAACCGCCGCCGGAGTGCTCCGACGGGCTGGATAACGACGGCGACGGCTGGATTGATTATCCGGCGGACAAGGGCTGCCGCCGGCGCGACGATACCGACGAGTTCCGCGACCAGCGGACGGCTTTGAGCGCGCTTAAAAAAGTAATCCCTTTCCTCGCGCCAGTGGCCAAAGTTTTGGAAAACCCGGTCCTTCAGAGCATTAACCGCACCGTGGTCGCGCCGTCGGTCGTGGCTGTGGCCGCCGCGAACGCCGCCGCCGCGCTCCCCAACTTGGGGCTCCTCGCCTACCTCCGTTTCCTCTTCCTCCAGCCGTTTATCTTGTTCCGCAAACGGCGGGGGTGGGGGACGGTATACAACTCCATGACCAAATTGCCGGTGGATTTGGCCATCGTCCGGCTCTATAACACAGTGAACAACAAATTAGTTCGTACCTCGGTTACCGACCGCAACGGGCGCTTCATCTTCTTCGTCGGTCCGGGGCTCTACCGGCTGGATGTGACCAAGCCGCAGTTCAGCTATCCTTCGGAATTTTTGAAGGATAAAAAAGAGGATTTTGGCTACGGCGGGCTTTATTTTGGCGAGGTTTTTGAGCTCAAAACCGGCGGTGCTTTCGCGCCAAACATCCCAATCGACCCGGCGGTCGAGGCCAAGCCGGACCGGACAATCATCCGCGAGGCGATTCGCGCCAGATTGCATCATGGCTTGGCCTATTTGGGCATTGCTTTGGCCGCTTTTGCCTGGTTTATTTCGCCGTCAATGGCGAACACCATCGCGCTCGGCCTGCAGGTCTTAACCTTTGTTGCCTTTAGGCGTCTTGCGCGGTTAATCAAGCCCAAGGGTCGGGGCGTGATTAGCGATATTCTTATGCGCAAGCCGCTGGCCAATTCGGTGGTGCGCTTGTTTGAGCCGACTTACAATAAGCTGATCGAAACACAGGTAACCGGCGCGCAGGGGAGTTACGCCTTTCTGGTCGGACGCAGCAAGTTTTACGTGACCACGACGCACCAAGGATACGAGCCGGAAAAGAGCGAGGTCTTTGATTTGTCGACCGGAGTGGAGCGGGGAGTTATCGCCAAAAATGTCGCGTTGAGCCCGGTAAAAGCAGAAACAGCAACAGAAACAGGAACTGTAACAGAAACGGAAACAGCAACAGAAACAGGAACTGTAACAGAAACAGGAACGGCAACAGCAACAGAAGCCAAGCGAGAGATCCAATCTCCAGAGGAGATTGGATCTCAAACACCGACCCAACCGTCTCCCGCGCCGCCACCGCCGGAGCCGCCACGGGCGTCTCCCCAACCGTCTCCCGCGCCGACCATGCCGCCTGACTCGCCACTGGATGTTGGGGATGTTGAACATCCAAATATCGACTCGGGCTCGGGAACTGAACAAAACCCTCCGAGCACGTAAAATTGTTGTCATCCCCGAGCGGAGCCTGCCTGCCGGCAGGAATGACAACAACGGATGTCGGGACGTTGAACATCCGCGGGATGTTCAACGTCTAAGCATCTTTTTGCCCTCTTGCCCAATTCTGTCTTTCAGCTAAAATAGACTTATTATTATTTATAACTAATTTTTATGCCTACAGGATTTCCCCCGTCGTCTTTTGCTCGCCGCGCGTCGTTTTTTTCACGTCTTGACCCAATTCAGCGCAAACAGCTGCTGACTCGGGTGTCCGCCGCCGCGGCCCTGCTCCTCGCCGGTTTTTTGCTCGGCGCTTATTTCGGCAAAAATCTCTTTAACCGCGGACTGCCGATTACCGTCTCCAATGTTCCGGAAGTCAATCGTTTGCTCCAAAAAGTTTCCCGGCATTTCGCCATTAATCCGACGGAAAACCCGACTTTTGCCACGGTTCAGGACCCCCTGACCTTGCGCGGCCAGGACCCGGTATTTTTCAAAGACGCGGCGGTCGGCGACAAGATGATTGTCTGGAGCGACCGCGCCGTGCTCTACTCGGTAAAAAAGGATTTAATTCTCGCGGCCGTGGTGGCGCCGAATTTGCAAGCCCCCTGGGCGCCGCTCTTGAATCAGGCGCAACTGCAGGCGAAAGACATCATTATTGAAGTACGCAACGGTTCCGGACAAGCCGGTTTGGGGCAAACCATCGCCGACCGAATTAAGGAAAAGGGTTTGACCGTCTCCGCGGTGAAGGATGCTAAAAAGACTTTAAGTGATACTTTGGTTATCGCCGTTTCGGACAAAGTCAAGGGGTTGGATATGCAGCCCTTCGCGGCTTTTATCGGCGGCAAAGTTGGTACCTTGCCCGAGGGCGAGCCGGCGCCGACCGGCGTTGACATCCTGGTGATTTTGGGGGCGAGTCAGAAGTAAAAAAAGGGATAGATAATGTCATCTCGACCCGCGCGGAGAGAACTTCAATTCTGCGATTGAAAGAGTAGAAGATCCCTCGGCTGTGCTCGGGATGACGTCATAAGATGGCCGTCATCTCGACCCGCGCGGAGAGAACTTCAATTTGATGCAATGACTTTTCTGTCATCCCAGCGAAGGCTGGGATCCAGAAACAAAATGTCTGGATTCCCGCCTACGCAGGAATGACAAAAGAACTCAAATGCAACTTTTTGAAAAAAAATCACTCGGTTATTTTTTGGCTTTCGCGGCCGCGGCATTTTTTGTTTTGACCCTCGCCGGATTATCGGTAAAATTTGTTGACGAAAATTTTCCGTCCTGGCGTCCGGGCGTCTATGCGGTTTTTTTGAGCAACGGACAAGTCTATTTCGGCCGAATCAAAAAAGAAAATAATTTCGCGCTGACGCTCGGCGATATATATTATCTAAAACTCCCTAAACCATTGGCCTCGCAAGAGGAATTACAGGCGCAAGATGACGTGTCGTTGATAAAATTGGGCAACGAACTGCACGGGCCGGAAGACAGGATGGAAATTTCCCGCAATCAAATACTTTTTGTGGAAAAACTTAAGGCCGATAGCCGAGTCACCAAAGCGATTTTACAGTACAAACAAGCCAAGTAGTGTTCCGGAAAAGCCGCCGTTGACCGAAAAGGGGTTATCCACACCTCTTTTTTGCTTATCTCGACTATAATAATGAGTACAAAGGAACCAAAACCGCATGACCGAAATCAGGAAAATTCCAGATTTCGGAAGTGCCTGTTTACGGCATCAGGCATGCGGGCTTAAAGCGCGGCTCTGGGGGGCGGTGACCATGATTTTATTTGTCATTAGCTCTTGGCTTTTGGCAATAAACCCAGCAAATGCGGCCACAACCATTGGTTTAAACATCTCCACCGATGGGACGCTAACTGTGGTTGGCGCTTCCAGCTTCCAAGGCGGGGCGACTTTCACGGATGGCACGTTAGTTGACCTTTCCTCTATTCAGCCGACGGCGTCAACGAACGAAGGGTTAAAACTGCCGCAGGCCTCCGGCGTATTCGGCAATCCCACGACCGGCGAGGGCTACCTCGCCTGGCGCACCGACAGTAACCAACTGCAAGTGTTTGACGGCAGCAGCTGGGTGACGGTCTCCGGCGGCAGTGTCAGTTTTTCCGGCAATATTTTCCCCAACTCCAACAATGTTTACGATAATGGTGTCGCAACTTCTTCGTGGAGGAACCTCTACGTCTCCTCCTCGGCCTACTTCGGCGGCGCGCTAATTCCAAACCCAAACAATTCCGTCAACCTTGGCGCGGCGACTTCGTCCTTCCGCAATCTCTACGTTTCTTCCACCGCTTATCTGGGCGGCGGTCTCCAGACGGGCTCCGACCTTCGACCCAACGCCAACAACGCCATTGACCTGGGCTACGCCACCTCCTCCTTCCGCAACCTCTACGTCTCCTCCACCTCATATATCTCCGGCGCTTCCTCCACCGGCGGCCTCTATCCCACCGCCAACAACCTCTACGACATTGGCGGCTACACCCGCGCTTGGAAGGATATCTACGCTTCAGGCACCGCTTACTTGGGTTCCCTCAACCTCTCTGGCGCCTTGACTCAATCCGGCCATCTTATCCCCGGCGCCAACAACACCTACGACCTCGGCGCTTCCACCTCTTCCTGGAGGAACCTC
>SCSU01000022.1 GCA_004299275.1 Patescibacteria group bacterium | reverse complement strand
TTGCTACGTTGGCCACTTAGTCTAAGAGATTAAAGCGGTCCGACGGACGTCGGACAGGTCAGACGTTCGAATCGTCTCGGACGCACCAGCTAAGGCCTCTCCAGCGCGAGGGGCTTTTGCTTTTGTTGTATGCTTCTATAATTGGTTTATGCAGCTCTCTTCCCCGATTAACTCACTCGGGCCATTTGTCCGCCGTTACGGCCGCGAGCTCGCGGCACTCGGCATCAAAACCGTCGGCGACGCGCTGGCACATTATCCCTTCCGTTACGAGGACCTCTCCTGCATTGTCAAAATCGCCGAGGCGCGTCCGGGAGAAACGACGACCGTGCGCGGTACGCTCAAAAGCATCGGCAGTTTCCGCACGCCCAGACGGAAAATATTTATAGTTGAAGCGCTCCTCTCCGACGGCAGCGGCAATGTTTTGCTCACTTGGTTCGGCCAGCGGCATCTCATTAAAGTTCTTAAACCCGGCGATGAGCTCTTGGTGTCCGGCACGCCGGAGCTCGGGAAGCGCGGAATTCAGTTTATCTCGCCCGTCTGGGAGCCGGCGCGCGACGTGCAGGCGCATGTGGGCAGAATCGTGCCGGTTTATTCGGTCACCGGCGGCCTCACGCCCAAGGCCATGCGCGCCATCATGCTCCAGTTACTGCCGGCCGCGGACTTGCTCCAGGAAATTCTTCCGGCGGATATCGTGGCCCGGCACGCCTTGCCGCAGCGCAACGAGATGGCGCGCGCTCTGCACTTTCCGGAGTCGGCTGAGACTCTCCGCGCGGCCGAACGCCGCCGCGATTTTGAACAGCTTTTTTTGATTTCCCTCGGCAACGCCTGGCTCCGGGCTGACTTGGCACGTTATTCGGCGACTCCCATCCCTTTTGACCAAGAGACGACAAAAAATTTCGTCAGTCGACTGCCGTTTTCCCTAACTGATGGCCAAAAAAAATCCGCTTGGCAAATCCTTAAAGACATGAGCGCCAGCCGGCCGATGAACCGGCTCCTTGACGGTGACGTCGGGAGCGGCAAGACGCTTGTGGCCGCGATCGCCGCCTTAAACGCCGCTCGCGCCGGAGCGCAATCGGTTTTTTTGGTGCCGACCGGCGTCTTGGCGCTCCAGCATTTTGAGACGCTCAGCCGTTATTTGTCTGAGGTAAAAATAAACATTGCTCTGCTCACCGCTTCGACCGCCCGCGAATCCCAGGCGGGGAGAGTCGCCGATGTCGGGCGAGCAAAGCTCTTGGAAGAAATTCAGAGCGGCGCGGTGTCGCTCGTCGTTGGAACTCACGCTTTGCTCGAGGAAAAAGTCAGCTTTGCCCAGTTGGCGCTCACAGTCGTGGATGAACAGCACCGTTTTGGTGTGGCCCAGCGCAAGGCGCTCGGCGAAAAGGCGGGAGCCGGACGACTGCCGCATCTGCTCTCAATGACCGCCACGCCGATTCCGCGCACGCTCTCGCTCACGGCTTTCGGCGACCTTGACCTTTCGGTTATTCCCGAACGGCCGCCGGGCCGTTTGCCGGTAAAGACGACCGTTGTTTCGCGAGATAAAAAAACGGTTTTGACCGCGGCACTCAACCAGACTGTGAAAGATGGCCATCAGGCGTTTGTCGTCTGTCCGCGTATTGCCGAAGAAGGTGCCTCCTCGCGGCGTTCGGTGGAGCTGGTTGCGAAGGAGTTAAAAACTATGGTTCCAAAACTGCGCTTGGCCACTCTCCACGGCAAGATGAAAGCCGAAAAGAAAGACGAATTGATGTCGGCTTTTGTCGCTGGTAAACACGACATCCTAATTTCGACGACCGTGATTGAGGTTGGCGTGGATGTGCCCAACGCGACGCTGATGGTAGTCGAGGGCGCGGAACACTTTGGTTTGGCTCAGCTCCACCAGCTCCGCGGCCGAGTGGGACGGGGGAGCGCGCCGGGTGTCTGTTTGCTTATCCCCGATCAAGCCAGTCCTGATTCCTACCGGCGGCTGAAGCTCCTCGAGTGCTGTTACGATGGCTGGCGGCTGGCCGAGGCAGACCTACGCGAGCGCGGACCCGGGGAGATACTCGGCACCGCCCAGACAGGTTTTAGCGAACTCTCCGCGGCGGCTTTACAGAATACCGCTCTGCGGGAGACCGCCAATGAAGAAGCGCGGCGACTGCTAGCCGCGGATCCAGCGTTAACGAGGAGTCCGGCGCTCGCCGCGCTCCTTACCGTTCGTTTTGGAAAAGTGCAGTTGTCTTAAGTCACAGGGGTCCGACCCCTGTACGGGGGTCGGACCCCTGTGACTTGACACCAAGCGCCGGTTCGTCTATGTTATTGCATCCCTCAGGCAGTGGCGTACTTGGCTTCCCTTGCTGACCAAGGTTCCCTGTTCACGTTCCAAGGAGGAAGCGCCATGAGTGAGGTCAATCAGTTTTCTGCCGCAGAGGAGACCTGCAGGTTCTGCCATCGTCCGCCCCGTCACGGCTGGAACGAGGAGGCGATTTTCGGGCCAGTTGCGCCGGACGGCTTCCGACAAGTCATCGGCTGGGCGCACCCGAGGTGTCTGCGCCGTGAGACGGCGAGCGTTCTCGAACAGCTCTCGTCGTTCACTCTCGCGTTCAGAGGGCTCCCCAAGCGGCGCGCGTCCGAGCTCCGAGCCGAGGTCGACTGGCTCCGCGAGCG
>SCSU01000021.1 GCA_004299275.1 Patescibacteria group bacterium | reverse complement strand
GATGACGACCTTTATCTGGTGGGGACCAGCGAACAATCGGTGGTTTCATATCATACCGGTGAAATTTTGGAGGCATCGGCTTTGCCGCGCCGCTACGCCGCTTTTTCCACCTGCTTTAGGCGTGAGGCCGGGAGTTACGGCAAAGACACCAAGGGTATCCTCCGCGTCCATCAGTTTGACAAATTAGAAATGGTCAGCTTCACCGCCGCGGACAAAAGCGACGAGGAGCACGAACTTCTGCGCCAGCTGGAGGAGGAATTGGTCGCCGGGCTGGAGCTGCCTTACCGCCTGGTCAAACTTTGCACCGGCGACCTGGGCGATCCGGCGGTGAGAACCTATGACATTGAAACCTGGATGCCCGGACAGAATTGTTATCGCGAGACTCACTCGGCTTCAAACACGACCGATTTTCAGGCGCGGCGCCTGGGTATCCGTTATCGGCCGGGCGGCGGCGGCGCGACGCCGGTACATATTTTAAACGGCACGGCCTTCGCCATGGGCCGGACAATCATCGCCATTTTGGAAAATTATCAGCGTCGCGACGGCAGTGTGGAGACCCCCAGAGCGCTGCACCCCTATTTACCCCAAGGGTTCGCGATTCTAAAAAAATCATGATGGGTTCCAGCCAAAAAACTTGGGTGGAAGTTTCCGGTTCAACGATTCGGGACAACATCCAGGCGATAAAAAAATGCCTCGGGAATGGGCCGAGCGTGATGGCCGTGGTTAAATCCAACGCCTATGGCCATGGTCTGGAGGGAGTTGCGCGGATCGCGGCGCGCGGCGGCGCTAAATGGTTGGGAGTTGACTCAATAGACGAGGCGCGCCGGACAATAGCGGCGGCGCCAAAAAATCCTGCGCTGATTTTAGGCTACACGCCGCTCGCGCGCGTGGCCGAAGCGGTCCGTCTGGGCGCGCGGCTCACCGTTTATAATCCGGAAACAGTAAAAATTGCCGCTCGCGCCGGGCGTACGGCGCGTCTGCATCTTAAATTGGAGACGGGAACCACGCGGCAGGGAGTGGGGGAAAGAGAACTTTTGAATATTGTCCGGCTGGCGCGCAAAACACGGCGCGTCGTTCTCGAGGGGCTCTCTACCCACTACGCCAATATCGAGGACACGACCGACCATCGCTACGCCGCCCGCCAGCTCCGGGAGTATGTCCGGCTGGCCGCGATTGCCGAAAGGGCTTACGGCCGGCCAATACCCGTCAAACACACCGCTTGCAGCGCCGCCGCTATCCTTTTTCCCGAAACTTATTTTGCTTTGGCCCGCATCGGCCTGGCGCTTTATGGCCTTTGGCCGTCGCGGGAAACGCAAGTTTCTGCGGCGGAACGCGGCGTGCGGTTAAATATCGCGCCGGCGTTGGCTTGGAAAACGATAGTGGCGCAGGTAAAGGAGGCGGCCAAGGGAACGCCGATTTCTTATGGTCTGACCGCCACTCTTCGCCGCCGTTCAAAAATCGCGGTCATTCCGGTTGGTTATTGGGATGGTTTTGACCGCAAACTATCCAATAGCGGCGCAATCTTGGTCCGCGGCCAAAGGGCTCCGGTTTTGGGACGGGTCTGCATGAACATGTTTATGGCGGATGTTACCGACATTCCCGGAGTTCAAGCCGAGGACGAGGTCGTGCTCCTCGGCGGCCAGAAAAATGAGCGTATCTCCGCCGAGGAAATCGCTTCCAAGACCGGAACCATTAACTACGAAGTAGTCACGCGCATCAATCCGTTCATTTGCCGCCGTTACGTATGAAACGAAAAAGAGATTATCTTTTGCGCTTTGTCCTGCGGTCGCGCGCCGCGCCGCGCCGTCAGCGAAACCCCTATTTTGCAAAAACATCGTCACGCCGGCCATTTTTACGTTATCGCTGGCGCCGGATAATTTATGCCGCTTTAGCGCTCGCGCTACTCGCGGCGGCAAGCGGGCTGTCGCTCTTTTTTTGGGCCAGTCCGTGGTTTGTTGTTCGAGACGGAATAAATTATGACTTATCCTACTTGCCAGAAACTCGCCAGCAGCTTATCCGCCATACGGTGGAAAGCGCCTTGTCCAAGCAGTATTTATTTGGAATTGAACGCCGTTCCTTTTTTTTAATTAATGAAAGGCGGCTGACGGAAATGATTGAAAAAACCGGGGTATACGCCCGCGTTCGCGTGGAAAAAAAATTTCCGCACCAGTTAAATATTTACGTGCGGCAGGTTGAGCCGTTCTTCTTTGCCAAGCGCGGGGAAGAGCGCGCGGTGCTCGGGGAGAGGGGAGAGGTACTGGAAATAATCAGAATGCAAACCGCGAGCGGCACGGCCGCCGACGATTCCCGCGCGGCTTCCTCAAGCGCCCTGACCCAAATTGAAATCGAGGAGAGCTCAAGTACGACGCGTTTTTCTATCGGTGAGAATATTTTGTGTAAAAATTGTGCGACGCTTATCAACTCTTTGAGCCGCGGCCTGCAGGCAATGAATATTACGGTTTTAAAATTTTTCGTGAGCGCGGATATGACTATGATAAAAGCCGTCATCAAGGATGGCTGGAAGTTGATTACCGACCCGATCGCCACGCCGGTCTCACAGCTTGAGCGTCTAAGCGCCGTATTGCGGGAAAAGCAGTATCGCGACCACAAACGGATTGACTATATTGATGTCCGCTATCCGGATAAGGTCTTCGTTAACTTTAAATGAGCCAATGGATGTTACGATTCAAATAAACGGGGCCGCAGTTCTTTTTGGAATTTTTGCGGTTATAGGCGTTGCGTTAATCGTGGGAGATTGATTCCCAGTGAGTCGGAAGTCGTGAACAGCGTATTACAAGAGTGTTTATATTGAGCTTCGCATAAGATACAATGTACGACACTAGATTTATTCCACCTTACCTTCTTCCCTCTTAACAAAAAACGTCATCC
Organism: Patescibacteria group bacterium; assembly: GCA_004299275.1. Lineage (GTDB taxonomy): Bacteria > Patescibacteriota > Patescibacteriia > 2-12-FULL-57-11 > 2-12-FULL-57-11 > SCSU01. Next base: position 5,977 of record SCSU01000021.1, on the reverse strand, counting down.
CGAACGCGGTCGAGGGATCTTCAATTTTTTACAATAACGAATTGAAGATCTCTCCGCCTTGGTCGAGATGACGAATTGTTATTTAATCAAATAATCTAGTGGATTGACGGGGATGCCGCTGGAGCGGACTTCCAGGTGGAGATGCGGTCCGGTGGTGAGCTTGCCCGCTCCCGGCGTGCCGGGCATGCCGCCGGAATAACCGATGAGCTGTCCGCGCTCAACAAATTCGTCTTCGTTGACCACGAGGCGCGAGAGGTGGCCGTAGACCGTGGAGATGCCCTCGGAGTGGACTAGCATGATGTAGCTGTAGCCCATTCCCCCATCGCGGGCGCGCGCCACAAAACCGGCCGCCGACGCGCGGACCGGCGTGCCCTGCGGCGTGCGCACATCAATCCCCGGGTGTTCAAAGACGTAGCGGAACGGGTAGTCCGGGTCATAGAAATAGGTGGAAATACCGCGGCTCGGGTCAATCGGCCAGGAAAGCACGACTTCCCCGGGCAAATTGGCAAATTTGTCGCTCTTTCTTAATTTTTCTTTCAGCGCCCTTTCAATGTTTTCCAAATCAGATTCAACCGCCGCCTGTTCATTTTTTAATTCAGCCAGCGAACGGCGGAAAGCCGTTTCGTTTTGCGAGGCCTCGGTCACGAGCAGTTGCTTATCGCCCTTGATGTCAGTTAAGGAAAGCCGGATGCCGTCAAGCCGTTTTTCCAATTCCTGCAAAGCGAGCTTTTTGTCCTCTTGGTTTTTACGTTCGTTTTCCAGCTCGTCTTTGTCCGCAATCAGCGAATTTAAATTTTCGTTCAAATCTTTATTGACAATCTCCAGGTATTTAATCTGGTCAAAAAATTCCGAAAAGGAGTTATTGGCCAAAAGCACCTCCAGTTCGCTCTTGTTGTCATAGCGATAGATCAGGCGGAGATATTCAGCGACAATCGCCTTTTGCGCGTCAATCCGCTCCGATTTGTCGCGGACCTGCAGGTCTAGGGCTTTGATTTCCAGATTGGTTGCTTCAATTTCCTGGTTGGCTTGCTCAATATCAAGTTCCGTTTTTTTGACTTTGTTGTCCAAAAGTTCAATTTCGTTTTGAATGGTGGCGCTTTTACCCCTGATTTCTTGGATTTTTCGATTATAGCCGCTGATGCGGTCGCCAATCTCGCCGATCTGCGTTTTTTTGCTCTGGATATCGTCGTTAAGCTTTTCAATTTCCTCTTTTAGCTGGCTGCGGCGTATTTCTTTTTGAACCGGAACTACTACGGCCGTACTAGTGGCGGTCTCAGCCACTGCTACGCCTATCCCCGCGACAAAAGCAAAGAGCATCACCGCCATCAGACAGGCGATAGCCGCCGAGACGCCGACGCTATTATTCCCCGAGCTGCGTCGAGGGGCTCCATTGTTATTCTGAAAGCAGTTGGATGGCATGATTGATTCGGTCAATTGTCGCATCCTTGTCCAAAACGGCGGCAACCTCAAAAGGGCTGGGTGATGCCTCGCGGCCGGTCAGGGCGACACGCATCGGCCAGAGCACCTCGCCATTCCCCCATCCTTGAGCTCTAATCCAATCCTTTGTCGCCGACTCCAACACGGCGTCCGAAAAAACTTTTTGGCGGGCCAGAAAATTGTTTAATGCCGTCAAGCGCTCGCGCGTTTCTTTTGAGGAAAATTTTTTCCAACAAAGCAGTTTTGCTTCCGGCTTAACCGGTTTAAAGAAATAAGCCACCGCCTCCGGCACCTCGCTCAGCGCGGAAACGCGTTCTTTTTCCAATTTTAGCATGTTTTGGAGCTCGGTGTCCCGCCAACGTCGTCCATCCGCCCCGACCCACTCCCCCGCCTTTTTCCCCGCGACCAGCAAACCAGCGGTGTTCAAATAGGGCAGAGAGAGCTGTAAAAACTCTTTTGGGCTTGCGAGCCGCAGATAGTGACGGTTCAGCCAATTCAATTTTTCCGTATTAACCGCGGCGCCGGTGGAATTGATTTTGCGCAAATCAAATAAACGGGAAAGCTCGTCCAGCGAGTAAATTTCGCGGTCGGCACTCGGGTTCGAACCGAGCAGCGCCACAAAATTAATCAACGCCTCCGGCAGATAGCCGCGGCCAAGATAATCCTCTACCGCGGCGTCAGCTTGGCGCTTGGAGAGTTTGCTGCGGTCGGGGTTCAGGAGCAGTGGTAAATGCGCGAACTCCGGCGGCGTCCAGCCAAAGGCCTCGTAGAGTAAAATGTGTTTGGGGGTGGAAGAAATCCATTCCTCGCCGCGAATCACGTGCGTCGTTTCCATCAAATGGTCGTCAATAACCGAGGCCAGATGATAAGTGGGGTAACCGTCGCTTTTAAGGAGAATGGCGTCATCCAGCTCGCGGTTGGAGAAAGTGATTGTTCCGCGGATTGTGTCGTTAAACGAGGTTTGTCCCGATTCCGGGACAGCCAAACGGATAACGCGCGGGACATCCGCGGAAATTTTCTTTTTTCGTTCAGCGTCCGAGAGGCGTCGACAGCGGCGGTCGTAGATAATCGGCTCGCCGCGCGACATCGCGTTCTGGCGCGACGCTTCAAGCTCCTCCGAAGTGCATAAACAATAATAAGCGGCGCCGCGCTCCGCGAGTTCAGCGGCGTGTTTTTGGTAAATCGCCAGCCGCGCGGACTGGATATACGGCCCGTATTTGCCCCTCTCCTTTATTTTGCCGTTGACGAGGAATGGCCCCTCGTCGTGGGCGATGCCCAAAATGCCCAAAACGCGGAGCAGTTCCTCGGTTCCGCCCGGGACAAACCGCGTTCGGTCGGTATCCTCAATTCGGATATAAAAAGTGCCCTGATGCCGGTTGGCAAAAAGCCGGTTGTACAAAGCGGTGCGGAGATTGCCGATATGCAAACTCCCGGTCGGCGAAGGCGCAAATCTGACTCGCACAAGTTTGTCGGGTGTGGTCATAAACTCTAACTCCAATCTCTATCCTATATGGTAGCCCTTCGACTACGCTCAGGGACTCGTTAATTTTAGTTCCCGAGCTTGCCTGCCTGCCGTAGCTCTCGCGTAGGCAGGTCGAGGGACTTCCTTAATTTAATGCAGCCAGCGATGGAATAAAACGGTCAGAGGAAAAACAACAACCGCCCGGAGGATTCGCGGCAGACGCTTTGGTTGTATCATAAGCCGCCAGAGCCACTCAAGTCCGATTGCCGCGATAATGTTCGGCGGCGCGGGCAGGCGGCCGCAAAGCACGTCCACGGCGCCCCCGACGCCGAGGAGTACCCGGGCGCGTGAAAATTTCGCGCGATGGCGTTCCAGCCATTCTTCCTGCCACGGCGCCCCCAGGCCGGCGACAACAATTTCCGCAGCAACCGTTTCACTTAAGTCTTCCGACCGAACTATCGCTTTTACACTTATCTCGGCTCCGGGATACTTTGTTTTAAGACATAATTCGGCCGCCGCGGCGTCAGTCAACCCCGATCTGTTTAAGGCAATAAAGACCTTTATTTTTTTTTGGTCGGCCAGCTGGAGCAGTGTCTGGAGCAGCCGCCGGCCGGTCAACCGTTCCATCTTTTTTCCCCTCATCGCGACAATCAGCTTTACGCCGACACCATCAGCCAAACGGAGTGAGAAGCGTTGGAGAACCTCGCGGTATGGCCGGTGCCGGTGGGCGTGGAGCAAAATTTCGGGGTTAACCGTTGCCAAAAACAACTGGGGGATTTTTGAACACAGGGCATTATCAAAAAGAGCGACAACTTCTTTAAGAGTAATAGCATCAATTTCCGTGTCCAATATTTTTAGGGGACTCATGTTGACAGCTTATAAACCGCGAGCGGCGTGTAGAGCGCGCCGTCGTCGGTTAATCGGCTCTCTATCAGCTCCAACTGTTCGATATTAAACGAGCGCGGCTCCACCGGAATTTTCAACTTACGCCCTTCTATTGCTGTCTTGACTCGCCCGAGCGTGATATGCGGCGTCCATAGACGATGGTCAACATCAATGCCGCTCTGTTCCAGGTTCTTGCCCAAGGCGTTTTGCAGGCGCCGTAAAACAAAACCGTCGTCTTCGCACAGAGGAACAATTATAACTCGCGGAAGATCGGCCGATGGAAAAGCGTCTATCGCCGTGAGCGTTACGGTTACGGCCGCATATTTCCCGACAAGTTCTTCGCATGATTTTTTGATTGATAAAATCCCCTGCTCTTCCTGCTCGCCGAGAAAATGCGTCGTAACATGCAGGCCGTCCTCGCCGACCCAGCGGACAACCTCATCCGGCGCGCACCGGCGCTCAAGTTCCTCGGCTATACCCGCCAGATACCGCCGGACTGCCAAAGGAACGGGAAAAGCCAAAAAAACTCGTTTTCGCATGCGCTAATGATGCCATAAACCGTTCTTTCCCTCCAGCTCGCGGGGTGGTAAAATATCTGCCGTTATGAACAGAAAACATTTTTCTTTTGTTTTGGGCATTTTAATGTTCCTGTCCCCGGCGGACGCGAGCGCGGTCTCGCCCGATTATTTGCTTTCCGACCGAGACCTAACCGATTCAGACGCCATGAATTTGGCGCAAATCCAACGTTTTTTATCGGAAAAGGGCACTCTGGCCTATTATTATGCCGAGGACACTGACAGCGTCGTAAAAACCGCCGCCGAAATAATTTACCGCGTGGCCAAAACCTATCTCATCTCCCCAAAATTTCTGCTGGCTTTGATTCAAAGGGAACAGAGTTTGATTGAAGATAAACGCCCGACTCCCTCGCAATACGATTGGGCGACCGGGTTCGGCGTTTGCGATGCTTGCAGCAAGAGTGACCCCAACCTTCAGGATTGGAAGGGATTTTCCCGCCAGGTGGAGGGCGCCGCCAAACAAATCAGAAATCGCTATTTACCCGACCTGGATAGCAAGGGGACGACCCTGAGCGGTATCGGGCCCGGAATTCAAAAAATAATTGACGGCGTTCCGATTGCGCCCAAAAACAAGGCCACGGCGATTCTCTATACCTACACGCCTCATCTAAACGGAAATCTTAATTTCGCCGCCATTTGGAAAAAATGGTTTTCACTGAGTTACCCCGACGCCTCTCTGGTTAAGGCGCCAAATAATAAAAATATCTGGCTGATTCAGAACGGCCAACGCCGGCTCTTTACCTCGCGGAGCGTCTTCCTTTCGCGTTTCCGCGAAAAGGATATTATCCCGATAAAAACCGAAGACCTGGAGCAATACCCGCTCGGTCCGGAAATTAAATTCGCCAACTGGTCACTGATCAAAACGCCTGATGAAAAAATTTATTTGATTGACGGCGACAGTAAACGCATGATTGAGTCGGACAAAGTTTTCCGGCGGCTTGGTTTTAACCCCGACGAACTTGAAGCTGCCGCCATTGAAGACCTTGGGGGCTACGCCGACGGTTCACCGATCACGCTCTCAAGCGCCCATCCGGCGGGCACGCTGATCCAGGACAAAAAAACCGGCGGAGTTTATTGGGTGCAGGACGGGAGTAAATATCCGATTTGGTCCAAGGAACTCCTGCAAGCCCGCTTCGCCAACAAAATTATCACTCCGGGCGCGCCGGAACAGCTAAATTCTCTCCCGACTGGCGATCCGGTTCGGTTTAAGGACGGCACGCTTATCGGAATTAAAGGACAACCAACGGTTTATGTCGTTGAGTTCGGTCGGCGGCGACCGATTATGAGCGAGAAGGTTTTTGTCACCTACGGCTGGAAGTGGCAAAATGTAGTTTGGACATCGGACGCGGTGGCCGGTCTGCACGAACCGGGCGAACCTATGGATATTTTAGAGGAGACGGTCCGCGCGGCCTCGGAATAATATAGATGGTAGAGTAGATGATCCCTCGACCCACCTACTCCGCCGACTGGCGGATTCGGCGGACAGGCCACGCTCGGGATGGGCATAATGGTGAAAACGTGTTGGTGATTCTTCACCGTTTACACCAGTTGAAATACCAACAAAAGAATGCTGGTCGCCTTCCTTGTGAGAGTCCTCGATGCCGCCGATACCGCTCCT
>SCSU01000002.1 GCA_004299275.1 Patescibacteria group bacterium | reverse complement strand
CAGCCAGAATCCCGATAATCCACTGCCATTTTTTTTGAGGCATAAAATATGTTGGTTAATTGTTAAGATGGAAAATAATTGTAGCTGAACTTAAAAATAACGCAACCGCCGAAAAAATCAGATAAACGGGGTCTTGAGCGCGCCGACGACGCCGTCCAGCGCTTTGAGCGAAAAAAACTTCCGGACAAAATGGTAAAGCGCGCGGGACATGCTGTGCTCAATCTCGCGTTTTAGTTCCTTCCAAATCGCCGTCTTGCCCATCAGGTCCTCCGAGACATTGAGCACCAACGGCGCCTTGACCCCGCGAAAAAATGCCGCGCGGTCGCGGGGCAGAGTTTTACTGCTCCGAAAATTATCCAGCACGTCGGCAATCTTGACCGCCCAGGCCTCGCGGTCGCGGGCAGTCACGAGTCCCGCGACTAAAAGCTGCCAGCGGGCATCGCGATTCCGGACGCGTTTATTATGCGTGCACAATTTGACAATCTGGATTACGCGCGGCGTGTACCCCTTGGCCACAAGTTGGACAAAAGTCATCCCGCCGTCTTCCACGATATCGTGGAGAATCGCGGCGATAATCACTTCCTCCCCGTAGCCGTGTTTTTGAATCAGTTCGCCCACGCGCAACGAGTGGGCCGAGGCAGGTTCGTTTTTCGCGCCCTTGCGTGGCCCGCGGATGCGAAATTTGACCAATTTTTCGGCGCGCTGGCTGTAAGTTTCCGGCATAGGGACTGCAAGAGTGTACAAACGAGACTTTCCCATCGTATCAAAAAGTCGGCCGAGCTAAAACACGGTGCCAAGACTACTTTTGAAGGCAAACATTGAAAGTCTCCACCTGACTGTTGTATTCGGCGACAAGCCGCTGTAGTTCGTCCAAAAGACTGTTGTAGCTCAACACCAGAGTGTTATAGGTCTCAATTTTTTGCCGATATTCGCCGGAGCGATTGCGGGGCGTGGCCTTAATTTCGGCGCGCAAACGGTCAAGTTCATTTTTGAGCGTGTCGAGCTCCGAGCGCGTGGTTTCAATCGCGCTCCTGGTCTGGGCGTCCGGTTCCCTGCAGGCGGCGAGCGGTTTGCCGAACTCCTGCACCGTCAGCCAGACCTTTTTGCCCTCAAACATTCCCTGGCCTGCCGCCGCGCCGATTTCGGTGAAACTTGAGGAGAGAATGTTGGCGCGATGCCCTTCGCTGGCCATCCAAGCGTCCACAAGCGCTGCGTCATTTTGGAAATTTCCCAAAGCCAGATTCTCCCCGATTACGGCGTAACGATAGCCGGCCGAATCGGCCCAATGCGAGACGCTGGTCCCGTCCGGCGCCTCATGGGCGAAATACTGCTTGGCCAGCATGTCCGCGAGTTTCGCTCGAGCCGCGGCGCGGAGTTGGGCGTTTTCCGCGAGCGCGGGCAGCCCGGCATCAGCGCGACGCGCGTTTGTCTCTCTGACAATACCCGCCGCGGTCAGGAGGGCTTGCGGGTTTTCTTCTCCGGAGCGGAGCGGCGGCGGCGCGGAAATCCGCTTCTCAATCCTCTGAATCAGATCGCCGGTGAAATCCTTAAAAGGCGAAAGCCGCGGGCCGATCAGCTGATCGCGGAAAAGAAACACTCCGAATGCCCCCGCGACGATGATT
>SCSU01000020.1 GCA_004299275.1 Patescibacteria group bacterium | reverse complement strand
TCTCAGTTTCAGGTCTTCGCCTCGGAGATTACGGCGCTCGCCGCGGAATATGCCGCGCACAAAAAACGGGCGAACGCCGTGGATTTTGACGATTTGCTGGCGAACTTGGACGAGCTTCTGGTTGGGCATCCCGAGGTTGCGGAGCGCTTGTCGTCGCAATTCCGTTACATCCTCGTGGATGAATATCAGGACACCAACCCGGTTCAGGCCGCGATAGTTGACCGTCTGGCCGCGGTGCACAAAAATATTTTGGTGGTCGGCGACGACGCTCAATCCATTTATTCCTTCCGCGCCGCGACGGTGGAGAACATCCTTTCTTTCCCGCGGCGTTTCCCCGGCGCGCGCGTCTTTCGCCTGGAGACCAATTACCGCTCGGCGCCGGAAATTTTGGAGCTGGCCAACGAGGTGATTGCCAAAAACGAACGTCAGTTTTCCAAGACACTGAGGCCGAGCGCGCCGTCGGCGGGCAAACCCGAACTTATCGCGGCGGCCTCAAGCTCGGCGGAAGCCGTTTTTGTCGCCGAGACCATGCGGCGGCTCGTGGCCGGCGGACTCGCGGCGAACCGCCTGGCCGCGCTCTTCCGCGCCACCCACCACTCGCAAGAGCTGGAATTTGAATTGTCCAAACGCGGTATTGCCTATGACTACCGCGGCGGAATGAAATTTTTTGAACGCGCGCACATCAAAGACGCGGCCGCCTTTCTCCGCCTCCGCGCCAATCCGCGCGACACCGTCTCCTGGCTCCGGACACTGCCGCTCGTCTCCGGCATCGGGGAGACCGGCGCGGCGCGCTTGGCCGAACGGTTAAAGACGCTGGAGAATTTGGAAAACATTGACGATGCTTTGGTGCAAGGAATTTTAACCGGCCGCGGCGCCGAGGGCTGGCGGGAGTATCGGGAAATTCTCCGGCGCCTTGCCCTTGCGGCGAGTCCGGAGGCGGCTGTGCGGGCAATTCTTTCTTCAACTTACGCCGATTATCTGGAACTGGAGTACCCGGATGCCGCCGAGCGGCTCGAGGACTTGGAACAGCTGGCGATTTTTGCCGGCGGTTACCGCGATTTGGAATCGTTCCTTGCGGAAATCACGCTCAAGGACGACTATGACGCGGCGAACGGCGCGCGGGGCGAGAAAAAAGAGGAACGGGTGGTCTTGAGCACCATCCACCAAGCCAAGGGGCTCGAGTGGGACGCGGTTTTTTTGATTCACCTCGCCGCCGGCAATTTTCCGCATGTGCGGGCCGTGGGCGAAGATGAGCTCGAGGAAGAACGGCGCCTGTTTTACGTTGCCCTGACCCGCGCCAAGCGGAATCTCTACCTTTCTTATCCCTTGCGCGCCGGAACGGATTCTTGGGAATGGAGCGGCCCGTCGCCTTTCCTGCAAGAGCTGGACCACCGTTTGGTTCAGGAGTCGCGGCGGAGTGGCGCAGGGACGGACGAGGGGACAAATTTTTCGGAAGAGGATACAATAGAGCTGGATGAACTGGGGGAGAGGAAGCGTCCGCGCCGCGGATTGCTCCGGGATATTAGTGATTTGTAAATCGCGCAAGCAAGATTGGATCTCCCCTGCCTACACTAACCTGCGCTTCGCCGAAGGCTTCGGCAAGGCGAGAGCTTCGGCAGGCAGGCGCGGAGATCCAATCTTGAGGCAATTATTATGACTCGCCATCGCCGACGCGTTGCCATATATTTCGCCACGGTTTTGGCCGTGCTGGGTTTTTACGCCTGGTATGTGCGCGGCGTTTCCTTTGAGCGCCTGTTTTTATTCGGCCCGCCGAAGCCCGCGGGCGACGCCGCCCACGGCCGCTGGTCCGGCCGCGCCGCGGCGCCCACCGCGCGCACCGAAGTAGCCGCGGCCGAACTCGGCGGGAAAATTTATGTCGTCGGCGGGTTTGACGGGTTTGGTCAGACGCTCGCGACGGTCGAGGTCTACGACCCGGCGGCTGACCGCTGGCAGAACGCTCCGCCCCTGCCGCGGCCGCTCCACCACCCGAGTGTGGTGGCGCTCGACGGTTATCTCTATGTCATCGGCGGGTTTCAGGGTTTGAATTTTTCTCCGAGCTACGACGGCTTTGTTTTTGACCCGGTAACCGGCACTTGGCAGACAATCGCGCCGATGCCCGAGGCGCGCGGCGCGATGGCGGCTGCGGTTTTGGGCGGCAAGATTTTTGCCGTCGGCGGTGTTTCGCCCGACGGGCTCTCCCGCGCGCTTTTTAGCTACGACCCGGCGAGCAATGTTTGGGAAATTAAGACCGCGATGCCCACGGCCCGCGACCATCTCGCCGCCGCCGCGGTCAGCGGGAAATTTTACGTCCTTGGCGGCCGAAAAAACGAAATCGCCAGACCACTCAAGCTCGTGGAGGTTTACGACCCGGCCGCGGACAGCTGGAGCAAGGGGCCGGATTTGCCGCGGGGCATGGGCGGCGGCGCGGCGGCAGTTTTGAACGGGAAAATTATCGCGGCCGGCGGGGAAGCCGCGGGCAGGACTTTTGATGAGGTCTATCGTTTTGACCCGGAGAAAGGCAAATGGGAGGAATTGACTCCGATGCCCGGCGCGCGCCACGGCCTAGGGCTCGCGGCGGTCGGAGGAACCATCTACGCCGCCGCCGGCGGCAAGCACCCGGGGCTTTCCGTCACGGACATTACGGAAGCCATGGTTTTTGGGGATTAACAAGGGTCTTGACAAACATTTTAGAGGAGGTTAGCCGGCGCGCTATATTAGAGTTACCTGTGGGTAAGTTAAATTTATTGTCAGATTTATGACCGGCGAGCCGACTTTGTTGGATATTCTGGAAGCGATTCACGATTTCGCAACCTACGTCGAAAAGCGATTTAATGGTATTGACCAGCGTTTTGTAGGTATTGATCAACGTTTTGAAAGTATTGATAAACGTTTTGAGAGTATTGACCGGCATTTTGAAATGATTGAAGCCCAGATGGTGACTAAAGAATATTTGAGCGATAAACTGTCTGATCTCCGGGGCGAACTGGTTTTACTGACGCGTAAAGAAGACAAAAAATTATGCGCGGTCATTGATGAATTGGAAAAAAAGCGTGTTTTTAGCTGGAAAACCGCTCGAAATATTCGTTCCCTTGAACCGTTCGCCCAATTCACGGCACCTTCCAACTCTAATTGAGCAAATATTTTATCGTGTTTTCATTGGCCGTTGTAAAAAAAAGTCCCTCGCGCGGGACTTTTTGCGTTTTCTCCTCACTGGCATCCGCCGGTGCGTGCCGCGGAGCGCTTCACTTCTAGCAGTCGGAGAGTTCCGGCAGCACCCAGGCGTCGTCCGGGATGCCGCTCTTGGTCGGGAGCTGTCCTTCGTAGGCCGCGTCCTCGCTCGAACCGAAGCAGTCGAGCACGGCGAGAGCGGGCGGCGGGAGGTTTTCCACTTCCTTTTCCTCTTGCATTTGGCCTCCTTGGGTCACGACAAGGCAAGAAGATATCACGCCCTGTTTTATTTGTCCAGCGCGGTCAGGGTTTACGTTTGAGAAGCTTCCTGTTAACTTATCCTTTCCTTATGCTCAAAACCGTGGAATCGGTGACCGAAGGCCATCCGGACAAGGTCTGCGATCAGGTCTCGGACGCCATACTCGACGAATTTTTGCGCCGCGACCAACAAAGCCGCGTGGCGGTGGAGGCCTTTGGCTGTCACGGGGTGCTCATCATCGGCGGGGAAGTAACTTCCACTGCCGAGGTGGATGTGGAGCGGGTAGCGCGCAACCTTTACGCGCAGGTCGGCTACAGCGACGAGATTGATGTCTTGGTGCACTTAGAAAAGCAGTCCCCGGACATTGCCCAAGGGGTGAACCCGGGCGGCGCCGGCGACCAGGGGATTATGTACGGCTACGCCAGCGCCGAGACGCCGGAGATGATGCCGAAAGCGGTCGTCCTGGCGCACGCGCTCACGCGCCGCCTCGCCGACCTCCGGCGGCATGACCCGCTTTTCGCCTGGCTCCGGCCCGACGGCAAGGCCCAAGTCACCATGGACGGCGGGCGGGTCAAAACCGTGCTCGTCTCCGCCCAGCACGATTCGGAAATCAGCCAAGAGGAAATCCGCGCTTTGCTCACCGAATCGGTAATTGCGCCGCTCTTGGGCGAAACCGACAATCTGGAAGTTTTGGTCAACCCGACCGGCCGTTTTGTGCTCGGCGGTTTTGCCGCCGACACCGGACTCACCGGGCGCAAAATTATGGTGGACACCTACGGCGGGCTCCTGCCGCACGGCGGCGGCGCCTTCTCCGGCAAAGACCCGACAAAAGTTGACCGCTCGGCTTCTTACATGGCGCGCTTTGCCGCCAAAAATTTGGTGGCCGGCGGTTATGCCAAAAATGTTCTGGTCTCCGTGGCTTACGCCATTGGCCGCGCCGAGCCCTTGATGCTCGCGGCCAAAAGCGGGGAGGGCAAGGACCTCTCCGCCGAGCTCCGCCGGCACTTTGACTTTCGTCCGCAGGCGATTATTGAAAGATTGAATCTTCGAAAACCAATTTATCGCCAGACGGCCTCTTACGGACACTTTGGCCGCGACGGCTTTCCTTGGGAAGAAATCGTGCGGCTGTAGCGGAGATTTCAATTGTTCGCCGCGCGGCGAGAGAGTATTATAAAAAGTAGTCCCTTGATTTCGCTCGGGAACAATTAAGATAATGTCTTCTCGACCCATGTGGAGAGAACTTCAATTCAGCAATATAGAATTGAAGATCTCTCGACCTGCCTGCCGGCAGGCAGGCTTCGCACGGGATGACATTATGCGATATTAATTCGCTAATTTTTAATTCTATGAATTGGAACTCATTCCTGCCGTTTAACTCTTTTCCGGCCGGCATGATGTCGCAGGCCGCCGTTTGGGGAGTTTGGGGTCCGGTTTTTTTCTTACTGCTTTTGGGACTGCTGGCGCTCAAAGGTTTCGCGCTCTGGCGCGCAGCGCGCAACGGGCACAAGGTCTGGTTTATCGCCATGCTGGTCATCAATTTGATCGGCATTCTCGAGGTCATCTATCTTTTAACGGCGGGGAAAGAGGAAAAACCCGCCGCGCCGCAGGCGACCGAGACAAAAAACTTGTCCACACCCTAGACAGACGAAAAGAAGTTGCTATAATTTCCGCCATCGTTCTTTTATTCTTTTGTCCGAGGCCGTAACATCGGCCTCACCTATGACTGACGAGCCGTTCTTACGGCTGGGTGTCATGATGCTCATCGTCGTTGGCATCGTGATGCTGCCGTTCTGGCTGGAGTCCCAAGGACGATAGCCGAGTACTCGCGTCTGCCACGTTGTCTCGCGCTCCCGCGCAGATTGAAACTGACGTCCAAGCCCCCCGATTGTCGGGGGGTTTTTGTTTTTATGCCGGCAGTGGATCCCCGGCGCGTCCGGAACTTAACAGCCAGCTACCCCCCTTTGACCTGTTCGCACGAAAGAGCCGGTGGTTAAAAAAATGCTAAATATCAGGGATTTTCTAGCTGATGTTTGCTTTTGGCGGCTTTTTGGGGCGGAGGGTACTATAAAGCAAAAGTCACAGGGTTATACTGGAGGATGTCTAATTCACTCCATAATAACGCCTATGACTTTCGTTCATTCATTATCCCAAATCCCTTCGGAAACACAAATCCAAAA
>SCSU01000019.1 GCA_004299275.1 Patescibacteria group bacterium | reverse complement strand
AGGCCTCGTTCGCGGTGTAGTGTTTCATACACCGCGAACCATGCCCGCAAATACTCGGATTGTCCCATCAATCAGCTACGTTTCATGGTTGGTCACCAACCAAAATGTGGCGTATATCCCATATATACCTATATATTTTTAAACGGTTATTTATGATTAAACAGCATTGTGCGGGCATCAATTACAGCTGGACAAAAATTTTGCTGAACGCAGCGTTGGGGGGAGTGATAATGGTCGGCTTATTTTGTATATTTTTTAAGGTTTTGCCTGTCAGGGCCGCCGCGCCGACTGGGACACTGACCGGAACGGCACAAGCCGTCACCGACGGCACGACCCAAGCAATCAGCGCCCTAACCTTCACCGACGTGAGCCCTTCGGAGGTGACTGCCGCCAATGATCTGCGTATCCGCATTCCGGGCACGGTTAACGCTATTTGGGACATCACTGATACGACTGTAACCCTCGCCGGGACGACGGCGACCTCAACCGCCACGACAGTGACCTTTACCAATACTGGCGGCCTGCCGAAAATTTTGGTACTGGACGCGACGGAACGGTTTTCGCCCAACGGTACCGTGATCATTTCGGGGCTCAATATTACCGGCAACGGACTGGCCTCTCCAGCCACGAATTTCCAATTCTCCATTGACGGCGGTACAACCTACGGCAACGCGGCCGCGACGATCGAGGTCACCGGGAGGAGCACTACAGGCGACCGCACACCGCCGGGTCCGGCAAGCGGCGTGTCAGTCGCGGCTACACCGGATGGAAAGGCGGTCACCCTGACCTGGAAGAATCCCACCGATAGCGACCTAGCGGGGGTCTGGGTTTATCGCGCCACGGTTAAAGGCACACTGGGAGACTTTATGGCAAAAATAACCACGGGGTCCTTCACCGACACCTCGGTGATAACCGGCACCACCTACTATTACACCTTGCGGCCAAAGGACGGCTCGGGCAACGAGAGGATTGATGCCACCCAGTATCAGATTACCCCGGCCGCCTCGGTGAGCGCGCCAGCTCCGGCACCGGCGCCAGCGCCCGCGCCAACACCCGAGCCGGCGCCGTCAACTCCGGCCCCGACCCCCAGCGCGCCGTCCCAACCGACAGTTACCCTGGTGGAGGGTGACTTGGTCAAGGGCGGCAGTTTAGCCCTCTACTACATCGCTGGGGATGGAAAACGATATGTCTTCCCCAACGAAATGATCTACCGTACGTGGTACACGAATTTCTCCGCGGTGAAGACCGTGACCGATGCGACGCTGGCCGCTTACCCCCTCGGCGGCAACGTTAAAGTTCGGCCCGGAACTGTCTTGATAAAAGTTGTCAGCGATCCCAAGGTCTACGCCGTTGAGCCCGGCGGCGTCCTCCGCTGGGTTACCTCCGCTTCGTTGGCCGCTCAACTTTACGGCCAAAATTGGTCTAAACTCGTGCGTGACTTGGACGTCTCCTTTTTTTCCACCTACACGATCGGCGAGAGTATCAGCACCTATTCCTACCCGGTTGGAACGGTGCTCAAGAATGCGGCAGGGGAACGGTATCTCGTTGTCCGGGAAGCCGGAGTGCAGAAGGTTCGGCGATTTGGCGGCGAGGCCTTTGGACAGAACAGGTTTGACCCCGCTTTTGTCATCACGACTTCTTTCAGCATCCTTGCCGGTTCGGACATCACCGGAGCGGAAAAGGCGCTTTACGCTCCAGCTCCATAAGTCGCTTTCGTGATAGTGAGCAAGATAAAAACGACCGCCGTCAGGCGGTCGTTTTGCGGTTTTATCCGTTACCAGCCCCGATACTGAATGATTAAGGCAGTGATAGAACGTCCGGTTTTACTGTCCAGTTTCCCCATCCAGTTTCTCCCCCTTGACGCGGGACTTGTTTTTTGCTAGTTTTTCTGGTCACCTTGGAGGGCTCTAATGGGAAAAAACAGCACAGGCGGAGCAAGGGTGATCTCGCTTTTCGCGAGGGACAACCCGCGTTCCTTGACACCAACCAACGACAACGACCCGGCATCCGCGAGAACCGTGGCCGCCGGCGAGAAGGGAGGCGCCATGGCGCCGAACGATGAGGACAGCGCGTCGTCGGCGCGCGGCGCCGACACGCTGATTGGCATGACGCTCAAGAGCGGCTACCGGATCGTGAGGAAGATCGGCGAAGGCGGCATGGGCGTGGTCTACGAAGGCCTCGAGCTTTCGCTTAGCAAGCGCGTGGCGCTCAAACGCCTGAACCGCGATTTGGCGAGCCACCCGGAGGCGGTGGCGCGCGCTCATCGCGAGGCGGAAATCCTGGCACAGCTGCACCACCCGAACGTCGTGGAGGTGCACCGACTGGTGACCGAAGGGGCTGGCGAGTTCATGGTGATGGAGTTCGTCGAGGGCAAGACCCTCCTCGAGGAAATCGAGGAGAGGGATAGTTACCTGTCCTTCGACGATGTCGTGCGCATCGCGCGCGACGTGCTCCGGGCCATCGAATACGGCCACCGGATGGAGCCGCAGGTCATCCACCGCGACATCAAGGCCGAGAACGTGATGGTGAACCGCGAGTCCGACGGCACCATCCTCTGGGTCAAGGTGCTTGACTACGGCGTCGCGCGAATCCTGGAGCAGGGGATCGGCACCGGCCGGGCGGCGCTCACCATGGAAAAGGCCATCCTCGGCACCCCCTACTACATGTCGCCGGAAGTCTGCGCCGGCGGCAAGGCAACGGTGCAGTCGGACGTCTACGCGCTCGGGGTGGCCATCTACTTCATGCTGACCGGTCACTTGCTTTTCTCCGACACCGGCACGGAGACGGTGGACGACCTCATCCGGGCTGTCATCGCCCGGTCGATCCCGGGCATCCGAGAGAAGCGGCCGGAGATTTCGGAAAAGCTCGCCGCGGTGGTGATGCGCGCGTTGGAGAAAAAGGCCAGCGAGCGCTGGCAGTCGGTCAGGGTTTTCCGCGAAGCCTTCGAGGACGCGATGGTCGAGGTCTTGAGTGAACGCAAGCGCCAGCTCTCGATGCGTCCGGCCTCGAGCCCGAGCTGGAACCCTTACCCACCCGTACCGTCCGCTCCGCGTCCAGCGCAAGTGAGCCCGAACGCGGCGACCATGGCCGGGAAAACTGCGGACAAGAAGCGCGTGTCGTCGGAGAAACCGGCGCCGCGCTCCGAGCCGCCTCAGCTGTTGCCGCCGCCGAAGCCGCGGCGGAAGTGGCTGTTGGTCGCGACGGGCGTAGTGGCGATGCTTCTGCCTCTGGTCGCCGTAGCCGGATACCGATGGCTGACGAGGCCGTCGGGCAGCGGTACGCCGCGCGCGCCGACGACAGTCGTCGCGTCAGTGGTCGAGCCGCCGGCGTCTCCGACTGCTACGGCCAACACGCCGCGGCCGCCAACGCCGACAGCGCCCGCCGCGAACACCTCGGTTGGCCCGTTCAAGCCGGCGGAGAGCGAGCGTCCGGCGACTCTCGCCCCGCGAACGGAGAACCTGGCGCTCGCGCCGCTCATGGAGGCCTGCGTGCGCGCTCCGCGCCGCGGCAACAGCGCCTGCGAGCAGTATTGCGCGGCGAGCGGCAAGGAGGACCCGTTCCACCGCTCGGCCTGCCTCTTCGCCGGCAAGAGCGGCGAGTGAACCTACGGCGAGGTGGTCCAGTTCCGCTGGACTTTCCCCGCCGTTTTTTTATTACTATAACCAGACTTCAGCGAAACAAAAACAGACCACATTGTGGTCTGTTTTTGTACTGGTACCGCCAACCGGATTCGAACCGGTGTTCCTGCGCTGACCCCGCACTAATCCCTTAGCCCCAACCGGATTCGAACCGGTGTTCCTGCGCTGAGAACGCAGTGTCCTAGACCGGGCTAGACGATGGGGCCAAGGGGATAGTGCGGGGCAAGGAACGCAGCCTGCCCAGCCCTTTTCCAAGAAACGTATCCTGATTTACGCAGAGAAAGCCGAAGGCGTTTCCGTGGGTGGAACTCGTAATGCCACTTAAATTATCCGGGAAAAGGGCTGGGTGTCCTAGACCGGGCTAGACGATGGCGGCACGCGGCGCGGGGCAAAGAACGCGGGAGATGGAGCCGATAGTGGGATTTGAACCCACGACCTCTGTCTTATCTGCCCGCCATCGCCTTAGCCGGAGGAGGGACTTGAACCCTCGACCTCTGCTTTACGAAAGCATTGCTCTACCACTGAGCTACTCCGGCTCAGGCTATGGCAGGCGGGCGAAAGTCCCGCCGCATGGCGGGATCCCGCTTCATATCTTTTAAAAGTCGTGCGGGGCATTGCTCTACCACTGAGCTACATCGGCAAAGCGGGTAGCGGGAATCGGACCCGCGACTACTGCTTGGGAAGCAGTCATTTTACCACTAAACTATACCCGCACCCGTCTGCCGACAGGCAGGCCAGCGCGTCTTTTTTGCGGAGCCGAGTATAACATTTAACAATCATCGCGACAACACTTTGCCGCTTTTTATTTTGTGGTACAATAGTTCCCGCTATGTCCGACACGATGATAAAATTTGAAAACATCTCCAAGCTCTACCCGCCGGATTCGGTGGGGGTAAAAAACGTCAACCTCCGCGTCCGGCCGGGTGAGTTTGTCTCGGTTGTCGGGCAGAGCGGCACGGGCAAGACGACACTGGTGCGTTTGCTCATCGCCGAGGAGCGGCCGACAGCTGGGCGCATTTTTGTCGGCGGCTGGGAAATCACCCGTATCCGCGGTCGGGATATCCCCGGTCTGCGCCGGCAAATCGGCGTGGTTTTCCAGGACTTCAAGCTCCTGCCGCAAAAGACGGTTTGGGAAAATGTGGCTTTTGCGCTCGAGGTCGCCGCCGCGCCGCCGGCCCGCATCCGCTCCGTGGTGACGCAGGTTTTAAAAATTGTCGGCCTGGAGTCCAAAACCCACCGCTACCCGCGCCAGCTCTCCGGCGGCGAACAGCAGCGGGTGGCGATTGCGCGCTCGCTCGTGCACCGGCCGAGGATTTTGGTTGCCGACGAGCCGACCGGCAATCTGGACGCGCTGAATACGCGGGAGATCGTGGACCTCCTGCAAAAAATCAACGAGTTCGGGACGACCGTGCTCCTCGTGACCCATAACCGCGAAGTGGTCAATTCGCTCCGCCGCCGCGTGGTTACCCTTGACGCCGGCACAATCGTCAACGACCAAGAGGTGGGGAGGTATTATTTGTAGGGGTTAGTGGATAGGGTAAAGGGAATAGGTTCTCATTATGTTTATCTCAATTGCCCGGATTATAAAATTCGCGGCCAAGGATTTTTGGCGGAACATCTGGCTTTCTCTTGTGACGACCAGTATTCTCGCTCTGGCTTTGGTTTCGGTGAACGTGCTCCTGGTTTTTAATGTGCTGGCGCGGCAGGCGGTGGCCGCGGTCGAGGACCGGATTGACATTTCCGTCTATTTTAAGGAAAACACCAGCGACGAAGTGGTTAAAACCGTACGGAGTTATTTGCTGACGCTTTCGTCAGTCAAGTCGGTGGAAGCTACCAACCGCGAGGAGGCCCTAGAGAAGCTCCGCGTCCGCCACGCCAACAATCCGGTCATCGCGTCGTCGCTCGCGACCATCGGCGAGAACCCCTTGGGACCGAGCTTGTCGGTTAAGGCGCGGACGCCGGAAGATTATCCGGCCGTGCTCCGCGCCTTGGAAAACCCGGCTTTTTCTTCTTCCATCGTGGAAAAGAATTACGACGACCACAAGCTGGTCATTGAGCGCATCCAGCGGATCTCGAGCGGCGTGGAGCGCGCCGCTATTGCGCTCTCGGTCGTGTTTTTGATTATTGCCGTGCTCATCGTGTTTAATAGCATCCGCGTGGCGATTTACACTCACCGCGAGGAAATCGGCATTATGAAGCTGGTCGGCGCTTCCAACAGCTTCGTCCGCCTGCCGTTTGTGGTGGAGGGGGTATTCTTTTCCGTCTTTGCTTTACTGCTCGCCGCGGCCGTGGTTTTGCCGGCGGTGCGTTTTGCCACGCCGTCAATTTCCAGCTACTTTGAAAGCCAGAGCGTTGACCTTTTTGGATATTACCAGACCAATGCTTTATTTATTTTCGGAGTGGAACTTATCGGCGTGGTGCTCCTGACCATCACGGCCTCGGCCGTAGCGGTGGGGAAATATCTGCATCGGTAAAAATAGGGGATAGGGGATAGGGGATTGTGGATAGGGTAAAGTAAAGAACAAAATTTAAAAACAAAACAGCCGCTTGGGGGGCGACTGTTTTTTACCTGGGCTCTCCCGCACTAGATTCCGGGGCATGGATTCGAACCATGATACTGGGCTCCAAAGGCCCATGTCCTACCATTAGACGACCCCGGAATACAGTGCGGGACTTCGCGCCGGCCCATGCCTGCCCCGCACCACCCCGCCACGGCGGGATCGGTGCGGGGTCCTACCATTAGACGACACCGGAATACAGTGCGGGACTTCGCGC
>SCSU01000018.1 GCA_004299275.1 Patescibacteria group bacterium | reverse complement strand
TTTGGATTTGTGTTTCCGAAGGGATTTGGGATAATGAATGAACGAAAGTCATAGGCGTTATTATGGAGTGAATTAGACATCCTCCAGTATAACCCTGTGACTTTTGCTTTATAGTACCCGGTGGTCTCTCTCCGGCAAAAAATAAATGAATAGCCCGTCCTTTTGCCGGATATTGTACATCCGCAGATGGTACAGTAAGGTTGCCTGTGGAGGCGTTCTTCGTAATCGAAAGGAACCGGAAATGGAACAGATGCTCAAGTTCGCATCACTCGAAGTAGAGATGCACGATCTTTCGCGCGAACTCGAAGAAGTCCGGCGCTGGGGCCACTACCGGCGGGTGGCTGAACGAGAGACAGTACTCCAGCACACGGTCAAGGGCGCGATCCTCGCGCAGGTCATGATTGCGATCGAGCGCGCCGCTGGGACTGTAGCTGATTTCAACGCCTATCGCATCCTCGCCGCCGCAATCGTTCACGACTTCGGCGAGGGGGCTATCGGCGATGTCCGCTACGAAATCAAGCTGGACCCGCGGGTGCGCCCGGTGCTCGAGGAGCATGAACGCAATGCGTTCAACCGCTTCGCGCGGCTCATGCCGCAGGAAGCGCTGGAATCGCTCTCGGCCGCCTACGAACTGCAGAATGATCGAGCATCATTCGAGGGCAGATTTTTCAACGCTCTGGAGCGGCTCGGCTACATGTTTTGGGCGGTGCGCGAGTTCCTCGCGGGGAAGCTGGTCTACCGCGAGGTGTTCCAGAACCAGCACCGGCACCTCGTGGCCTACATGGATGAATTCGCGAGTGTACGGATTCTCTACGGCCCGATCGCGCCCGAGATCGAAAAAATCCTCGCCGACGGCGAGGGGAACGAGCGAACCGTCGCGGCGCTCACGGACGAGCAGGACCCAGTCGCAATGAAATGAGTCGAGAGGCACGCGCCTCTCTTTTTCTTACGGGTAAATTACCGGCTGGCCCGTTTGCGAGCCAGATGGTCCAAAATCGCTTTGCGCAAACGCAAATTTTTGGGGGTAACTTCGAGCAGTTCGTCATCGCCCAAGTACTCTAAGGAGTCCTCGAGCGACATCTCTCGCGGCGTGTCCAAGCGAATCCCCTCACCTTCGCCCTTGGAGCGCATGTTAGTGAGCCGTTTTTCCTTGGCCACGTTCACTTCCAAATCCTCGGGCTTGGCGTTCTGCCCCACAATCATTCCGGCGTAGACCTCGGCCCCCGGTCCAATAAAAAGCTGTCCGCGCTCCTGGGCCGCGGCCAAACCGTAAGAGGTGGAAATGCCGTCCTCAAAAGCGACCAGCGAGCCGTGCGGATTGGTCGCGACTGCCCCGATACTCGGCCGGTAGCCGAGGAAGAGCGAGTTGATAATCCCCTGTCCCTTGGTGTCGGTTAAAAATTCCGAGCGGTAGCCGATGAGTCCGCGCGTCGGGATTTCAAACTCGAGGAAAGCCGCGCCGTTTTCCACGCGCATATCGCGCATCTCGCCGCGGCGCCGGCCCATTTTTTCAATCACGCCGCCGGCGAACTCTTCCGGGCACTCGATGCTTACGGATTCAAATGGTTCGGTCTTCTCGCCGTCGCGTTCCTTAAAAATCACCTGCGGCCGCGAGACCTGCAATTCGTAACCTTCGCGCCGCATCTTTTCAATCAAGATTGCAAGGTGGAGTTCGCCGCGGCCGGAGACGACAAAAGTGTCGGCGCTCTCCCCCGGCTCCAAGCGCAGGGCGACGTCGTTCATCAATTCGCGCTCCAAGCGCTCCTTGAGGTTGCGCGAGGTGGAATACTCACCCTCGCGGCCGGAGAAGGGCGACGTGTTCACGGAAAAATTCATCTTGACTGTCGGCTCTTCAATCTCGAGCACCGGGAGCGGCTGGGGATCAGCCGCATCGGCGATTGTCTCGCCAATAGAAATATCGGAAATTCCGGCGAGAGCCACAATGTCGCCGGCGCCAGCCTCGGTTGTTTCCACGCGCTCCAGACCCTTAAACACCATGATATTGGTAACTTTTGCCGGATGCTGCGCTCCGCCGCGATCAAGGCGAATAACCGGCGCGCCGGCGCGGAGCACGCCGTTCACCACCCGGCCGATGCCGATCTTGCCCTTGTAATTGTCATACTGCACGTTGGCTACGGAAACCTGGAGCGGCGCGCTGGCGTCGCCTTTTGGCGCCGGAATCTCGCTCACGATTAAATCAAGCAGCGGTGTGATATCTTTCATTTCACGGAGCACACTCGTCTCTCCGGCTACGCCGTTAATCGCGCTCGCGTAGATCACCGGAAAATCCGTCTGCTCGTCCGAAGCGCCTAGTTCCACAAACAAATCAAAAGTTTTGTCGAGCACCCACTCCGGCCGGGCGTCCTTTTTGTCAATCTTGTTGATGACCACGATGATTTTGTGCCCGGCGGCAATAGCTTTTTTCAAAACAAATTTGGTCTGCGGCATCGGGCCCTCCTTGGCGTCCACGAGGAGCAGGGCGCCGTCAACCAGATTCATCACCCGTTCCACCTCGCCGCCGAAGTCGGCGTGCCCCGGCGTGTCTACGATGTTGATTTTCACTCCGCGCCATTCAATCGCGGCATTTTTGGAGAAAATCGTAATCCCCCGCTCGCGTTCGAGCGGGTTCGTGTCCATAATCGTTGTGCCCATGGCTACGGCATCCCGAAAAGTGTTGGACTGCTTGAGCAGGGCGTCCACGAGCGTGGTTTTGCCGTGGTCAACGTGGGCGATGATGGCGATGTTGCGGATATCCATACACAAATCCCCCGTTCCCGGGGGAGCTGCGAGACTATAGCGCGTAACAGCGAATAAATCAATGTCTTACTTCCTTGCGACTTCGCGCTCTTCGGTCAACAGCACCTCGACCAACACCTTCCGTTTGATACCGAACTCCCAGGCCGCCGCGCGGCTCTCCATCCAAATATCAGCGCGGTAGAAGTAACGGGCGTTCATCCGGTCTTCAACCGTAAAAACCTTGTCGCCAAAAAGTTCGGGAAAGCGCACCCGGGTGCCAAAGGGCAGGAAGTTCGCGGCAATGATGCCGTCGCGCACCCGACTGCCGTTCGCCGTGATAAACGGCGTGTCATCGGTTTGGTCCGGCGTGGAGGAATAGGCGGTGACCGGGACGCGGTAGTTTTTTACCGCTTCCTCCCGTTTGGGGATTTCCGCTGGAGCATCCGCTTTTTCTGGTGCTTCCAAAACCACCGTGAGCGGCGCCAAAGACGGCAAATTATAACCCGAAACAGGCAAAGCGGCGAATGCCGTGCCAACGATATTGGTGATGATTAGCGAAGTGACAATAGTAGTAATAAGCATGTCGTTTCTTTGGCGAATATTTTCCGCACAAAGACCCGACACCCTATCACAAAAACGAATTTTTGTCAACGCTTCGTCCTCTTTCAGGTCAAATGCGACATAGCGAATTCTTTCGGGGTTTGCATGTTGAGGGAAAGATGCGGTCGTTCGTTCAAGTAATACGCAAGGAATTGGTCGAGCCGCTTTTGGAGTT
>SCSU01000017.1 GCA_004299275.1 Patescibacteria group bacterium | reverse complement strand
AGCTTGGCAAATGTCATCTC
This sequence comes from Patescibacteria group bacterium, assembly GCA_004299275.1. Lineage (GTDB taxonomy): Bacteria > Patescibacteriota > Patescibacteriia > 2-12-FULL-57-11 > 2-12-FULL-57-11 > SCSU01. The sequence continues at coordinate 7,073 of SCSU01000017.1, read as the reverse complement.
GACCAACGTGGAGAGAACTTCAACGTAAAAACGTCATCTCGACCGAAGCGGAGAGAACTTCAACTCGCTAAAATAAAAAGAACTGAAGATCCCTCGACTTTGGTCCGACTTGCGTCGGACCTTCGCTCGGGATGACAGTAATATTTAAATGAATGTTCGCTGGCCGAACCACGCTTAGTGGGGTTCGGAGTCGGTGTTCTACTGTCGGGTAGGGGATAGAAATAAACGTCTATGCCTACAAAAAAAGAAAAAATGAAATACTGGAAATTACTCGCGCTCTTTTGCGGCGCGATTGTCTTAGCGATTCTCGCCGGCTTCGCCATCGCTGCGGCGGCAGTCCTGACCGTACGGACGCCTAAGCCTATACAGGAGACGGCCGCCTTGGTGAACGAGCAGAAGGCACCTTCTCCTTTCCAGAACGCCCGTTTTCAGAAGATCAATGACAGGATGTATTGGATGACGATTGGAGAAGATTCATACATCTATCGCCAAAGCAGCGGGCCGACGTCAACGATTACGCTCGTATCGCGCAACTCGATGCGTACGACGCATTCGGAGAAGACGCCGCTTGGTGATGTTTTTGTTGCTGAGACGCCGTTCGAGACCGCCGTAAGGCGGGGGGTGGATCGCCTTTATTTTGACAAAACAACGGGAGACAAGATTATCGAGGTCGGACAGAGCAGCTCCACGATTGCGATCGGAAGTTATGACCCGGTCTTGCTCATCCAAGGGGAAGCCGATTGTGAAACCTCTGTTTCGACGACTTCCATCAGGATTGCGTCAGGGGTCCTCACGGGGTATCGCGTGATGGTGCCTAGTTGGCCGATGAACAAATTATCCGTCCGTCAAGCGTTGGATGCACAGGACCGCGTCCCGGTCCGTTGCGTCGCTCCAGACAACAGTGAGGTGTATCTAGAGCCGAATGATCCCAAACAGCCGATTTTTGGACAACTTCAGGTCAGTACCACAAACCATTTCGGCCTTCTTGAGTTCGGTAAGACCCTATTGCGATTGGACTTCACCAAGCTGGAGGCACCAAACGAGTTCGTGAGTTCGGGATATTACGCGGCTACGCATCGTTACGGGAAGTATCAGGTGCGTGTCCCGATATACGTCCCATACGTCCTTGCCACGGAGTGGGGACCGGAGGGAGAACAGGCAATGGGTGACGTGAATGACGCCATCCTCGGTTTCGGAACGGGTCCATGCTGGGGCGGTGATTGTATTTCGCTTGATATCCTGTCTGTGCCGAGCAATTTGCCGATGTCGGGGGCGGATTTCGGGAAGCGATCTTTGGCGCTCAATCGTCAGTACGGCGTGAAGGATGCAGTTTACTCGGATGAGACGGACACGACTTTCGCCGGAGCGCCCGCCTTCTCCTTCGTCGCGACGGGTGCGTTCGAGGAACGTGGCGCCGTTTGGGGAGAGAAAGGGTATGAGCTTGATTCGTCTTTTGGCGTCCATGGATCGGAGAGCGGTGCTCTGTCTCGTCCCGTTCGCGTCATTTACTTCGACCGTAACGGTATTTTTTATCGCATAATGTACGGTGTTGGTGACACGGTGGCGGAGCAAATTCTCTCGACATGGAAGTTCCTAAAAAAATGAAAAACGAAAAACAGACCAGTGATTATAACCTCTTATAGCGGGTTATAATCACTTCTAGCAAAAATAATAAATAAAAAAACAACCATGCCTACAAAAAAAGAAAAAATGAAATATTGGAAACTGCTCGCGCTCCTTGGCGGTGCGATTCTTATTGCGGTTATTGCCGGCCTCGCCATCGCAGCCGCGTCGTTTTTATCGGTCCCAAAGCGGGTTGTCTCACCCGGCTCAAACGCAAAAGTATCCTCTACGACACTGATTGATTCGCTGTTCAAGGATGCGCGTTTTTTCGAGTTCGATTCAAGTCACGGCGGCATGGCGCTCGTCGAAGATGCCTATCTGTATCAACTTTATGGCGCCCCCATTCTCAAGTATGTCGGCCACTACCAGCCAGGCCTTACCATGCGGCTGCAAGACAGAGGGTATGGTAACGTGGTCGTCATTGAAACACCCGATGAAACAGAAAGTTATATCAACGGGGATACAGGCGAGTACCTGGCGACGTATAGGAGCTATACAATGCAAGAGTTCCAAGTGTTATTCGCTAATAAGTCGAATATTTTGGTTAAGCTCGTTGGTTCCTGTGTTGATCGCCCGGAGACTGATGGAGAGCTGACATCGCTCGAAATCTCGCCACTTTCCAAGACCATCTTGATTCCTAAACAGGATCGCGTGCCGGTCCGTTGCACGAGGGTCGTGGGGGGCGAAACCCGGTATGGAGCAGTCCCCGGGGGACCGATGCCGTATGGTTACAAGTCAGCCGTTATGGATCCGGAAGCCAAGGAGCTCCACGTGTCCGTCGGTCAGAGCATCCTCACGATTTCGTTGTCTACAAGCAGCACCGGAACCCCGCGTGTCGTGCTGGAGCCGACGCGTTTGATTACGCCGGCTGACGGCGGCTTTACACTCCGCGCACCAGTCTCCGTGCCAATTTGCCTCGGTTCCGAAGGCGGCCCCACATGTGAAAGATACCCTGGCGGCGATTGGTTTGAGCCCGAACCAAACGAGTATGTTGGGGGATTCATTGGGCTCAATCCATCTGCTTCCTGGGGCGGCGAGCATTCCTTCGAGGTCGTCACGGTCAGAAGTGCCCTTTCAGAGTCCGGGGCGGAGTTTGGGAAGCGATCTTTGGCTTTGAATAAACAATACGGCGACAAGGATGCAATATACAGTGATGAAGCGGATACGACGGTGGATGGCGCGCCAGCGTTTACTTTCATTGCAAAGGGAGCATTTGTGGAGCGAGGTGGATCTTGGGGAGAGCAAGGTTTTAGAGATAATCTAAGTTTTCCCGAAAGTGTGAGAGAAGGGGAATTAATAACTCGACCCATTCGTGTCATCTACTTCGATCATGGCGGTTATTTTTTCCGTATCAAATATGCGGTTGACGACGATGTCGCCGACCGCATTATGCGGAGCTGGAAGTGGCTTCCGAAAAAGAATCCATAAGCGGGTGGTGTTTGATTCCCGTCTTTGCGGAACTAACAAGATAGATTAAAAACAGACCAGTGATTATAACCTCCTATAGTGGGTTATAATCACTTCAAAAAAAATAAAAACAACTATGCAAAACCAAAATACGCAAAATCAAAATAATGAACTGCTCAGGAAGGTGTTAAGGCAGGCACAGGAAAATATCCGTAGCGCGCTGGAGCTGCTGGGGATGGACGGCGCTTCCAGCGAAAAAGTCGCCGAACTCATCACCAGAAAGGAGACGGGCGCCGTCGCCACCGGCCGAACGATTGAAGGAATTTTTGACGGACAAAAAATGATCGGCGGCGACGGACAGAGTTACAGCGTGCCGCCGAACTACGCTTCTAAATCCAAACTGGTTAACGGCGACCGGCTTAAACTGGCCATTAGCTTGGGCGGCAATTTTATTTTCAAGCAAATCGGCCCGGTGGAGCGCAACCGCCTGGTTGGCACGCTGGCGCTTGACCCCGCGACCAAACAATACGTGGTAACCTCCGGCGAGCGGCAGTGGAAAGTGCTGACCGCCTCGGTCACTTTTTACCGCGGCGAGCCGGGCGACGAGACCGTGATTTTAATTCCCCAAAACGGCGAGAGCGCCTGGGCCGCGGTAGATAATATTGTGAAACAATCGGCGTTATAGTTTACAACGAAAAAAATCATCAATTCCACCCTCCCTAAATCAAGCGAGCGACAGAGAAGTAACCCTTAAGTTGCAAAGGTTGCAGAGGTTGCAAATGTTGCAAAAGACATTCAGTATGCGTGAGCAGAAAGCGTATCATAAACTAATTGTTTGGCAGAAAGCCCATGAGTTCGCGAAAGATATTTATCAACTTACGGCTCGATTTCCGCGTGAGGAACAGTACGGTTTAACCAGCCAACTGCGACGCGCCGCGGTTTCAGTCGCGGCAAACATTGTTGAAGGTCAGGCCAAGAGCAAGGGGCCGGAGTTTGTCCGTTTTTTAACAATCAGCAAGGGTTCACTTGCGGAATCCGAGTACTATCTTGAACTCGCATTAGAACTCGCTATTATCACTAAGGACGAATTCAACCGGCTGGAACAATTGCGTCAGGAAACGGCTTTTCTCTTGCATCAGCTTATCGAGTCGTTGCGTCGATAACTTCTGTAACCCCCGCAACCTCTGCAACCTTTGAAACTTTTGCAACCCCTGTAACTTCACTTATGGCCCTCGCCCTCTACCGCAAATACCGCCCCCAAACTTTCGCCGATGTGACCAACCAAAATCACATCAAGATTACGCTAGCCAACGAGCTCCTGACGGGCAAGGTCGCGCATGCCTATCTCTTTACCGGTCCGCGCGGCGTGGGCAAGACGACCATGGCGCGCATCTTGGCCAAGGCGGTGAATTGTCTGAATCGCCAACCCGTCGAATCCGAGCCCTGCGGCCAGTGCGCGGCTTGCGAGGAGATCACCGCCGGCCGGGCGCTGGATGTAATGGAGATTGACGCCGCCTCTAACACCGGCGTGGATAATGTGCGGGAGAATATCATCGAGCATGTGCGCTTTACGCCCTTGGCGCTCAAAAATAAGGTTTTTATCATTGACGAGGTGCACATGCTCTCAGTCAGCGCCTTTAACGCGCTGCTCAAAACATTAGAAGAGCCGCCGCCGCACGCGATTTTTATTTTGGCCACGACCGAACTGCACAAAGTGCCGGCAACGATTGTTTCCCGCTGTCAGCGGTTTGATTTTAAGAGGATTGCCGTGCCGGAGCTCTCTGGACGCTTGGCGCGCCTCGCCGCTCTGGAAGGCCGCCAGGTTGACGCCGCGGTGATTGAGCAGATTTCCCGCGCCGCCGGCGGGTCGCTGCGCGATGCCGAGAGTTTGCTGGCGCAGATTTTTTCGGTCGCCGACGGCCCGATCGGCGAGGAGCAGGCCTCGCTGATTCTCCCGCACTCCGAGGTTGATTTGGCGGTGGAGTTTTTGAGCAGTGCTCTGCGGCGGAACGCCGGCGGCGCGCTCACCGTGGTCGCTCGAGTCGCCGATGAGGGTGTTGACCCCTTGCGTTTTACCGATGATTGCATTGCCGTCCTGCGCAAGATGCTTTTGGTTTCCCTGGAGCGCGACACCAGCGCTCTCTCCGGTGTTTTTGACTCCGAGACGGAAAAGGCGATTGTCCGGCTGGCGGGGGAATCTGACCTCAAGCGCGTGAGCGCCGCGATCGAACTCCTGCTCAACAAGCGTCAGCAAATTAAAGTTAGCGACGCCGGCGTCCTGCCGCTCGAACTCGCGGCCGTAGAATTGACTTTGGAGAGTGAACAACCACCGTTGTCTAAAAAAGAACCGGCAATTAAACCGCTCCCGCCGTCGCCTGTCCAACCGCCGGTCGCGAGGCCCGTTCTCACACGGAGGTCGGACTTCGAGCAACATCCCGCGCCGCCCCGACGCCCGGCCACTGCTCAAAACGTAAAAACCACCATCGAAGATGTCCGCAACCGCTGGCCGGATTTTGTCCGGGCCGTGGGCGAACTCAATCATTCTCTGCCTTTTGTTTTAAACGTCAGCGCGCCTTTGCGCCTGGAGCAGGGGACGCTCGTCATTGGCTCGCGTTACCCCTTCCATTGCGAGCGGCTGAACGAGGAAAAGCATTATCTCTCGCTCCGGGCGGCCTGCGCCCAAATTTTCGGCGAAGAACTGGGAGTCGCGGCAGAAGTTTCCGACGCGGTGCCGGAGGATGCCGCCGGCGAGGTCGCGCCGCTTACTGCGCCGGTTGATACCGACCCGGCGCTCAAGGCAGTTTTGGACGCGCTAGGCGGAAAAGTGGTGTAGACATTGTCATCTCGACCCGCGCGGAGAGAACTTCAATTCGGCAATACTGAAATAAAAGTCCCTGAGCGTAGCCTGCCCGCCGAATCCGCCAACTGGCGGAGTAGGCGGGTCGAAGGGCTACACTAGCGTATGTTTTTCTACATTGTCTTTCTTGTTTTTCTCCTCTGGGCTTTACTAGAGTTCCGGCACGCGGGGATGCGCGCGCTCGGCCAGCCGGGCGCCAAGATTGATGACCGTCGCACACTGCCAATTTTATTTGCCGTGATTATTTCTTCGATTTTTCTCGGTTTTGCCGCTTGGCTGATTTTACCTCAAGAATTTCCTCGCGGCGCGGCCGCTATCGGCGCGAACTTGATGCTCATCGGTATGGCGCTCCGCGAATGGAGCGTTTTTACTCTCGGGAAATTTTTTACCGTGGACGTGGCGGTGCAGGCGGAACACCGCGTAATCACGAGCGGGCCCTACCGCTATATCCGCCACCCGGCCTACAGCGGCGTGCTCCTTACCATGCTCGGCGCCGGATTGATTTTTGGCAACTGGTTTGGCCTCGCGCTGGCCTTCCTCCCGGGCTCCGCGCTCCTCCTCTGGAGAATCCGCGTTGAGGAAGAAGTCCTGGAACGCGAACTGGACGAACCCTACCGCGCGTATATGTTAAAAACCAAACGCCTGATTCCGTTTTTGTACTAAGGTCTTGAACGACCGAACTTTTTTTGATACTCTGCCGCCACGATGGGAGATCGTCTAATGGTAGGACACGGCGCTCTGGACGCCGGTATCTAGGTTCGAATCCTAGTCTCCCAGCCAGGAAGTTTATGACTTTATTATCTTTAGACAGATGGGGTTAGAAATTGATAAAATATCATGTATGTACATATTTGAAAAAATTTTTGATGCTTTGCATCTAAAATTTCTAAACCACACAAATTCACCATCACAGAAAAATGTAGTTAAAGCTGATGTATCTACCGGGACAATACAACAGGCTGGAAGAGATATTGTATATACTGGTATTTCTGGTGGAGCTCCTGCAATTGAAGTCACCCATCAATCCGCCATATCTGATCTTGCTCGCTATGCTCAAATCAACATACGGCATTAACGCCCTAATTTGGTTGGTAATTTAGGTCGACATTTCACAATCGGATGGAAGTGGAGGAAGCCCGTAATCCAGCGAATGAGCGAATCGGGCGTCCGGCATCCGCGAGAGCGA
>SCSU01000016.1 GCA_004299275.1 Patescibacteria group bacterium | reverse complement strand
CGGCGGCGAACAGGTGATTAAATCGCCGGTGGAATTGCCGGATGCCTCGCGGCTCGCGAGGGTTGAAGAGCCGTGGGTCAAGGTAGACATCATCACTCCCACTAATTTTATCGGCGGCATTTTAGCGCTGGCGAGTGAGAAGCGGGGGATTTATCAAAACACCGAGTATCTTGGCGCCGGGGATGGGAGCCGCGCCATTCTCCGCTTTGAGATGCCGCTCGCGGCGATTCTCGTGGACTTCTACGACAAGCTCAAGTCAGCTTCCTCCGGCTACGCCTCAATGAATTACGAATTGCTTGGTTATCGGGAAAGCGATATTGTGCGACTGGAGATTCTCGTTGCAGAAGCGCCGGTAGAAGCGCTGTTTACCCTGGTGCCGCGCGAGGAGGCCTACCGCGCCGGCCGGGCCATTGTGGAGTCGCTCAAGGAGTCGGTGCCGCGCCAGCAGTTTGAAATCAAGCTCCAAGCGCGAGTGGGCGGCAAAGTGATTGCCGCCGAGCGCATCGCGCCTTTCCGCAAAGACGTGCTGGCCAAGATGAGCGGCGGCGACTGGACGCGCAAGCAAAAACTTTTGGAGAAGCAGAAAAAGGGCAAGCGGCGCATGGAGAGCGGCGGGCAGGTGGAAATTCCGACCGAGGCCTATCTGGCGGTGCTTAAAAAAAGCAGGTAGCCGCCGCCTCTGGCGGGGTCACGCTAAAGGCGGGATAGTGCGTCGTGAGTAAAAAGAGACAGAAACAGTAAGAGCATCCGTCATCTCGACTGGAATGGAGAGAACTTCTATTCGACGATACAGAATTGAAGATCCCTCGGTTTCAGTCCGACTTGCGTCGGACCCGGGCTCGGGATGACAATAAAATTCGTAAATTCCTGCCTGCCGGTAGGCAGGGCAGGCAGGTGTATTGATTGGCAATTCGTAAATTCGCACAAATTCGTAATTCGTAACCCCATGCGAATCGGCAAGTACAAAATCAAACGCCGGCGGCTCATTAAATGGTGCTGGATGGTTTTTATTTTTTTCACCGCGGTCTCGATGGTTTTTGGTTCGGCAGTATTGGGTATCGGCTCGCTCCGATGATGAAAAAAAAGTGGATAGTGGCTAAACCGGTTTCGGAGGAAACGCGGGCAAAGTTTCCGGATTTTCCGCCCGTAGTTTTGCAATTGCTGTTTAATCGCGGCCTTAAGACGGAAGACGCGATTCAGGAGTTCCTTTATCCGGACTACGAAACGCGGGTGCATGACCCGTTGTTTTTCCGGGAGATGAAAAAAGCGGTGGAGCGGATTTCTCAAGCCATCGGGGCAGGGGATAAGATTATAATTCACGGCGACTACGACGCCGACGGCGTGGCGGCCGCCGCGCTCCTCGCCACCACGCTTGCCGCGCTCGGCGCGAATTATGAAGTTTTTCTTCCGCATCGCGAAGAGGATGGTTATGGCCTTAACCTCAAAAACGTGGAGCGCTTCGCGGCCGAGGGAGCAAAAGTCATCATCACCTGCGACTGCGGCATTGCCAACACGGCCGAAATTGCCGCCGCCGAAGCGCGGGGGACAAACGTCATCATCACCGACCACCACGCCCTGCCCGCCGAGCTGCCGTCGGCTTTTGCCACCATCCACCCGGGCGTGCCGGGCGAAACCTACCCGTGGCAGGGGCTCGCCGGCGGCGGCGTCGCCTTTAAATTAGCCCAAGCGCTGATTAAGGAGACAAAGACCAAATTTTCTGCCGGTTTTGACAAATGGCTTTTGGATTTCGTGGCCATCTCTTCGGTCGCGGACATGGTGCCGCTTTTGGGCGAGACGCGAACGCTTGTCAAATACGGCTTGATTGTTCTTTCAAAAACTCGCCGGCCGGGACTCAGGGCGCTTTTAGAGGCGGCTGGTGTTTTATCGGGCCCGATTAGCGCCAACATCATCAGTTTTCAGATTGCCCCGCGAGTTAATGCCGCCGGCCGGCTTAACCACGCGAGCGCCGCCTTCGCCTTGCTTATGGAACAGGACCCGGGCCGCGCCGCCGAATTGGCTAAGGGTTTGGACGAAACGAATCGCGAGCGCCAGCGGCTGGTGGAGGCGGCGTTGGCTGAGGCGCGGCGCGCGATTTTAGATAACGGCTGGCAAAATGATTCGGCGATTGTGGTCGCCGGCGACTGGGCGCCCGGTATCGTCGGGCTAATCGCCGGCAAGCTGATGGACGAATACTGGCGACCGGTTTTTGCCGTCTCGCTCCGCGACCGGTGTTTGGGGAGCGGCCGGAGCATCCCCGAGTACCATTTGGTGGAAGCGATGAGGAGTTTCGCCGAGATGTTTGAAAAATTCGGCGGCCATCCGCAGGCCTGCGGTTTTACGGTCAAAGAGGGGATGGTGGAGGAGCTGCGGGCTAGGCTCCGTGCCCACAGCCGCGAACTCATCGGCGCGGAAGTTTTGAGTCCGACGCTCGCGATTGACGCTGAAATCACGCTCCGCGCGGTTGATTGGGATTTTTACAATTCGTTCCGGCAGTTTGAGCCCTTTGGCGTCGGCAATCCCGAACCAAAATTTTTGGCGCGGGGACTTATGATTCGCGAGACGGCGCGAGTCGGGGTGGCGGGCAAGCATCTGCGGCTGACTGTTTCCGATTCCGGTGGCGAGAAGTATAAAATGATTGCTTTCGGTTTTGGCGTGGTGGAAATTTCTGTCGGCGACACGATTGACGCGGTTTTTACGGTCGGGGAAAATCAGTGGAACGGCAATCGGGAATTACAGTTAAAAGTGATAGACTTGAAAAAAGCGGATAGTGAATAGGGAATAGGGGATAGTTAGCGGTATGAAATATGAAAAGTTAGCAGTTTTCACTGACGGCGGGGCGCGGGGGAATCCCGGCCCGGCCGGTTTGGGCGTGGTTTTAAAACACAATGACAAGACGATCGCTTCTTTCGGCGAATATCTCGGCGAGACCACCAATAACCAAGCTGAGTATCTGGCGCTCGCCGCCGCGCTTGAGGCGGCGCGCTCGCACGGCGCCAAGGAGGTTGACTGCTTTTTGGACTCGGAACTCGTGGTCAAGCAGATGAGGGGGGAGTATCGCGTCAAAAATCCTGGTTTGGCGCCGCTTTTTTTGAAAATTTGGAATTTGACCCAGCAATTTTCTCGGGTGCGCTTTCACCACATTCCGCGAGAGAAGAATAAGGAAGCCGACGCCCAAGTCAACGCGGCGATTGACCGGGCGGGTAGATAGTGGATAGGGGATAGTGGATAGAGACCGGAGGATTTATTCCTCCATTTCTATTCCCCATTCCCTACCCGGCAGTAGAACGCCGACTCTGAATCCCGCCAAGCGGGATTTGCCGAGCGAACATTCATTACTTAGCTGCTTTTGCTCTGGACTCTGTTTCATTTCCTTAATGAAACTCCATTTTAGGAACGCTGTCGGCGTTTCACTGCCGGGTCTATCCCCTATACCCTATACCCTATACCCTTTATAATTGAGTCGTATGAAAACGGCGCTCGGCCGGCAGATTTGCGTTGCGGCAGTGTTTTTAGGCGCTGTTTTTTTTGCGTTTAACCCGCGGGCGGCAACTGCCGGCGCCAACGACACCTGGCGCGGCGCGCTCTGGAGCTCGACCGCCGGTTGGATTGTGATGAACTGCCTTTCCGATTCTTCCGACCCTGGCGCCTGCGCCGCCAACAATTATGGCGTGGATGTCGCCGACGCGCCGAACGCCAAGGGCAATTTTGACATTTCGGGTTGGGCTTGGTCGGCCAACATCGGCTGGGTCTGTTTTGGCGCGACCTGCGACCCCGGAACAGTCGGACCGACGCCCGAAGGCGGCGCCTCCTACGCCGAGCTAAATTTAACAACCAATCAAACGCACGGCTGGGCCAACATTGTCGCCCTCGGCCCGAAGGGCTGGCTCTCGCTGAACTGCGGCGACCTCGCGCCCGGCTGTTCGAGCTATTTCGTTTCCGCCGACCTCGCGAGCGGCGTTGTCAACGGTTTCGGCTGGAACGGAAATTTTGACGGCACGGGCATCGGCTGGGTGGATTTTTCGCCTTCCAGCCTGCTCGCCACCGAGACGCTTTGCGCCGACGGCTTTGACAACGACAACGACGGGCCGCGGGACTGCGCCGACTCGGACTGCACCGGCAAACAAGGTCCGGCTTGCGCCGTGCCCTACGTCTGCGGCGCGGAAACCAAAGACACCTGCCAATACAAGTGCGACGCCGATGGCAATCTCCAGAAGGGCTGTGCCGACCCGGCCTGCAAGGCCTTCCCGGACATCTGTCCGTCAAAAGAGCTAATCTGCGACGACCTGATTGATAACGACAACGACGGCCCGATAGATTGCGCCGACCCCGATTGCTACGGCGTCGGCACCTGCGCCGCGGATGAAGGGTATCTGGCGACCTGCCAGCCGGCGAACGCCGACGGCGGCGGCGTGCCCGGGGCGGGCGGCTGCTGCGCCAACGTCAAAGACGATGACGCGAAAAACAGCTACGACTGTCAGGACCCCTCTTGCGCCTCGGTCTGCACCGGAATCTGCGCCGTTGATAACTCGCTTAAATGCATTTACGACTGGCAGTGTCCGCCGGACAAGAACGGCATAAAAAAATGCAAGCCGCAGTATTTCCCGTGGCTCCAGTCGCTCCTCTCGGATATTTATTCCAAGGGCAAGATAGAGGCGGCAAAGCCGCCGCCCGGCCCGCCGGCGGTCACGCCCCAGCGCTATAACGCGACTTTTTGCCTGCTTTCCTCCGTGGGTACGGTGACCAATTTCTATGCCGACCCGAGCGGGATGTGCGCGTCCGCGCCCGAACCGCTCGCGGTCAACGCCCCGGCGGCCGCGACCGGTTACAGCACGAGTCTGGGCCGGATTGATTTGGCCGGCATCCTGGCGGGCCGTTACGGGCCGACGGTCGCGAACGTCACGCTCAGCTCTGGGTCTTTGGACGGCAAGGTTTATGTTTTCGACGGCGACCTCGCGATTAACGCGCCGCTGACCTTTAACTCGGCCGGGGGCAGCTCTAGCGGCGGAGGACTCATTGTGGTCAGGGGCAACCTGAACATCAACGCCGACGTGGCTTATGAATCTTCGGCTACCGTTACTAAACTTAAAAATCTCGCGAGCGTCGGCTGGCTGGTCTTAAGGCGTCCGGACGGCACCGGCGGCCGCATTACGCTCTCTGGTGACGTGACCAAAATTGCCGGCGCCTTTTTTGCCGAGACTTCCTTTAGGACCGGCCCTTCGGCCAATTCCCTAACGGTTTTCGGGCCGGTGATCGCCAAGGATTTCGTTTTTGACCGCACTTTTATTGACCCATCCCGAGGTTCGGAACAGGTTGTCTACGATGCCCGGACGATACTAAATCCGCCCCCGGGGCTGGCTGATTTTGCCAAGGCCTTGCCCACAATCAGTCTCGGAACCCCCTAAGCCGTTTGTGGTATAATGTTGCCAACATTATTGTAGCCCCTCGATTACACTCGGGGACTTGTAAACACAGTTCCCGAGCTTGCCTGCCTGCCGTAGCTTTTCTCGACCTTCCGAAGCTTTATGCGAAGGAGGTAGCGTAGGCAGGTCGAGGGACTACCTTATTAGCATTTGTAAGCTAGTTCCCCCCATGTCTCTTTTTGGCGGCGCGCAGAAAGTGAGCTATCTCGGCGTGGATATCGGCACGGCCGGAGTGAAGCTCGTGGAACTGGTGAGCGAAAGAGGCCGGGCCCGTCTTTTGACCTACGGCTGGAGCGAGCGGGAGCCCGAGGCGGCCGGCTCCTCGCCGATGGACTCCCCCGAGGAGACCATCGCCCTTCTAAAAAAGGTCTGGACCAAGGCCGGCTGTGTTTCGCGCAAGGCGATTTCCGGCATTCCCATCTCGCAAGTATTCAGTTCCATCATTTCGGTCAACATTCCGGCGGCGAAGAAAAAGGAGTTGGACGCGGCCATCAAGCTCCAGGCGCAAAAAATTACGCCGCGGCCGCTCGAAGAGATGGTGCTGGACTACAAGATTGTGGAAGAGGGGCCGAAGCAGACCAAAGTTCTGATTACGGCGGCCGAAGCCTCGTTGGTCAGGAAGTACATTGAGATTTTTAAAAAATCCGGGCTGGAGCTGGTGTCGCTCGAGACCGAGGCGCTGGCTTTGATTCGCTCGCTCGTCGGCCGTGACCTCTCGACGATTATCATTGTGGACATCGGCGCGCTCCGGACCAACATCTCCATCGTGGAAAAAGGAATCCCGGTCGTCTCCCGTTCGATTGACATCGGCGGGCTGTCTTTCACCCGCGTCCTCTCCGACCAGCTCAAGATGCGCCTGGCCGCTGCCGAACAGATGAAGCTGGATTTGGGCGCGCTCAAGGCGATGCTGCCCGCGGCCGGACTGCCGCCGATGCTGCAATCGCTCGCGGAGACGATTTTAAACGAGCTCCGTTATGTGGTGAATATCTATTTGAGCCAGCAGGGGGTGGCCGGCGGCGTGGAAAAGATACAGCTCACCGGCGGCGCCTCGCTTTTCCCGCGTTTGCCGGAGGTAATCAATAACGCCTTGGGCATCAAGACATTTTTGGGTGACCCCTGGGCGCGCGTCGTCTATCCCGAAGATTTGCGGCCGGTACTCGACCAAATCGGTCCGCGATTCGCGGTCGCGGTCGGCTTGGCGATGAGGGATATTGAATAGAATGTTAGCGGGTTAGCGTGTTAACCCGCTAACCCGCCAACAGCAATATATGCCAGACATTTCTCTCCTCCCGGAGGAGATGAGAAAAAGAGAAGAAGCGGCCAAGCCCAAGCCCCCGGTCAAAGAGGAGTTGGCTTTTCACGTTCCCCGGCCGGCTCAACCTAGCGTTACGGCCAAACCGCCCGCGCCGCCGCCAGCGGAAATTCCAAAACCTAAATCCCAAATTCCAACACCGCCGATAAAGCCGCCTCCGCCGCCAAGGCCCGCGCCGCCGGCACCCCCTAAACCGCCGCCGCTCCCGCCGCCGTCCTTGAAAGCAGAGGAGAAGAAACCGCCCCCGCCGCCAAGCCCTTCGGCACCCGCGCGTCCCGGTGGGGCCCAACTGCGCGTTTCCCTGATTCCCCGGGCGGCGGAGCGGGCAGCCGGGCCGGCTCGCGGCGGCCGGACCATAATCATAAGCGTCATCGCCTCACTGTTTGTCGCCGGTCTCGCTTACGGCGCGGTCTGGTTTTATGTCAGCGGCAAAAAAAATGAGGCGCTGGCCCACGAGGCGCGTCAGGCGGCCGCCGAGCAGTCAGTTAAAGCCGCCGGCGCGGAACTCAAAGAGGCGCGGCTGCTCGCCCGCCAAATCAAATCAGTAAAAAAATTGCTGTCCGAACGGCCGCGGTGGTCGCAATTTTTCACGTTTCTGGAAGAGCAGACCCATCCGGAGGTGACTTTTTCTCAGCTCGCGACCGAGGGGCCAGACGGCGCGGTTTTCTCGGCTGAGGCGCGCTCTTATCGCGCGCTGGCCGAGCAGGTAAATGCCTGGACCGTTGCCAAAGAGATTAAGGAGGTCCAGGTCTCCGGCATTTCCGCGGAAATCACGCCGGGCGGCGAACTAAAAACAGTCAAACTCACCATCAGATTGCGCTTTGAACCGAGTTTGGTTCATAAAACAAAGTGAGTAGTGAGCCACCCCGACGTAACGTCGGGGCGGGGTCCCGCCAGAGGCGGGATAGTGAGTAGACAACAATATGGCGGAAGCGAAAAAGAAGACCAGTTTGAAGGAACAGTTTATCGGACAAGCCCGATTGGTTTCGGTTGTCTTGTCGCTCATCATTTTAGTGAGTTCCTATTTTCTCCTTATCAGCCCGCTAATTGCTGAGACCGCCGCCGGCGGACGATATGACCTAAAGCTCATTGCCGCCGAGACCGAGGCGGCCGAGCGCCGCGCGGCTGAGGCCAAGGCGCTTGCCGCCGACGCCCAACAGCTCTCGGTTGAGTCGCGTTTGAAGCTCGCGACCGCTCTCCCCCGCGAGCCCGACACGGCCTCGATCGTCGCCGCGTTGGACGCATTTGTAAAAGACGCCGGGATGAATTTAGTCAGCGTGGACGCGGCGGAGCAGAAAGAGGGAGTTAAGGGCGCGCCGGAGATCGGGCTCCTAAATGTGACCATGACCGTTTCGGGCGGGGATTATCCGGCGCTCAAGGCGCTGGTCACTTCCCTGGAGCATAGTCTGCGGCTTATAGACATCGCGACAATTGTCTTGAATCCGCGGACCGCGAACTACACTTTTGGCCTGCGCGCTTACTATTACCGCACCCGGCCGCCGGCCGCCGCGACGGCCATTGGGGCGCCGACAGATTAACCCGCGTTTATGGCCACCATCCCTGTCAAAAAATCCGCTCGCGCCATTAACCCGATTTTGCTCGCGGCGCTTTTGTTAATCGCCCTGGCCGCGGTTGTCGGCTGGTTTTATCTGTCCCGCCCGGCGGCCGCGCCCGCGCCGGAATCGCTTCCGGCGCCGGAGCGCGTTGACCTCACTCTTTTTTCCGACCCCGATTTTCAGAAATTAGTTTTGCCGCCCGGTCTGCCGCTCGCCGAGGTCAAGCTCGGCCGTCCCAATCCTTTCGCCGCCCTTGCCCCGGCCGCGACGAGCACTGTTCCAACTACACCCTATTAAAAATAGTCCCTCGACTCACTAGCTTCGGTATTTATGAAAGACATTGTCGCCCAGCTCCAGAAAAAAGGTGTGATTAACGCGAGCCAAGCCGCCGCGCTCCAGGATTCAATTTCCGGCGGCGCGACGCTCGCCGAGGCCCTGGCCCGCGCGGGACTCACGGCCGAGCCAGTGGCGCAGGCGCTCTCCGAGGCCGCCGGCCTGCCTTACGCCGACTTGCGCGAAAAGGAAATTCCGCGGGAAATTCTTTTGCTCGTCCCCAAAAATGTGGCCGAGTCCGACAGCGCCGTGGCCTACGCCGTGGAGAAGAAGGATTTAAAAATCGGGATGGTTGACCCGACCAATTTTCAGGCAGTGCAGGCTCTGGAATTTTTGGCGCAGAGCGCGGGCAAGATTGCGCGGCTCTCGGTGATTTCGCGAGATTCTTTTTTAGCGGCGCTAAACCAGTACGAGGAGCTCGGGGTGGAAGTGGGGCGGGCACTTGAGGCGGCTAAAGAGCGCTTCGCCGCCGAGGCGCCCCAACCGGAAAAAAAGGAGGCGCTTGAAGAAGTGATTCGCGGCGCGCCGGTCTCGCGGATGGTCTCGGTCATAATGCGCCACGCGGTGGAGGAGGGGGCGTCGGACATCCACATTGAGCCGCACGGCAAAAATTCTCGCGTTCGCTACCGCATCGACGGCGTGCTCCGGACGGTGTTGACGTTGCCGATTTATGTCCACGCCTCCATAATTTCCCGCGTCAAGGTGCTGGCCACGCTCAAACTGGACGAAACGCGCGTGCCGCAGGACGGCCGGATTACCGAGCATTTTGACGGCAAAATTATTGACTTTCGCGTTTCCGTCCTGCCGGTCGTGGACAACGAAAAGGCGGTGATGCGTATTTTGGACACCTCCGTCGGCGTGCCGACCCTAGAACAGCTCGGGTTCCGGAAAGAGCACGTGGAGATGATTACCCGCCAGATCCGCCTGCCGCATGGTTTGTTCCTGATTTCCGGGCCGACCGGTTCGGGCAAATCCACCACCCTTTATACGGCGCTCTCGCTCCTAAACAGCGAGGGGCAGAATATCGTGACGCTGGAGGATCCGGTAGAGTACTACATCTCCGGGGTGAATCAGGCGCAGATTCGGCCGGAAATCGGTTTTACTTTCGCCACCGGACTCAGAGCCCTGCTCCGACAGGACCCGAACATCATCATGGTCGGCGAAATTCGCGACCGCGAAACGGCGGAGCTCGCGGTGCACGCGGCGCTGACTGGCCACCTGATTTTTTCCACTATTCACACCAACGATGCCTTCGGCGTGGTGCCGCGGCTCGTGGACATCGGGGTGGAGCCGTTCCTTTTGGCCGCGACGCTAAACGCGGCAGTGGCGCAAAGGTTGGCGCGGCGGCTGTGCCAGAATTGCAAAATTTCGCAGGAGATTCCCGAACGCGAACACAAATCTTTCGCCGCCGAACTCGCGCGCGTTCCCAAGCGGTATCTCCCGGCCGGAATTGACCTTAAGGGCAAACTGACTTTTTGGAACGCCAAGGGCTGCGAGACCTGCAAAGGCCAGCGCTATCTGGGGCGCGTGGCGGTGGCCGAGTTTCTCCTCGTAACGCCGGAGCTCCAGCGGATTATTGTCTCCGACTTTCGCCAGCAGGAGGTGCTCGCCGAAGTGGAGCGGCAGGGGATGATAACGCTCCGGCAAGACGCGATTTTAAAAGCGCTCGCCGGACTCACAACCGTGGAAGAAGTGCTCCGCGTCAGCGAAGAAAATCCGATGGTTTAACTGCTAATAAATAAATCCCAAATTCCAAATCACAAATCTAAAATTTCAAATTCCAAAACCCAAATTCTAAATTTCAATTTCCAACTATGTCTAATGGTAAAACTAAAGCGGCGGCCGGCGATGATGGAACCAAAAAGACAATCAAAGTTTTGCAGGTTGAGGACGACCAGTTTCTCGCCGGAATTTATTCCGCCAAACTTTCCGTCGAAGGTTTTGCCGTGCTCCATGCCGTTGACGGCGCGGCGGGGCTAAAGCTTGCTCGCGAAGAGAAGCCGGATGTGATTCTCTTAGACATCCTGATGCCGAAGATGGACGGTTTTGAAGTGCTCCAAAGACTTAAAAAATCATCGGAGACTAACGAGATTCCGGTGATTATCTTGACTAATCTCGCGCAGAAAGAGGATGTGGACCGCGGCCTCAAATTGGGCGCGGCTGACTATTTGATTAAGGCGCATGTCGGCCCGGCGGACACAGTGCAGAGAATTAAAAAAGTGTTAAAGCTTGCTTGATGGCGCTATACGATTTTACCGCTAAAACCCGTGAAGGACGGGAGGCGAGCGGCGTAGTGGTGGCCGATACTGAAGAACTGGCGGAAGATGTTTTGCGCGAACGGGGGATGATGACCGCCACCCTGCTCGAACGTCCTCGCCCCGGCGTCCTCGCCCTATCGTTCGAAATTTTTTCGCGAGTATCGGCGAAGGATTTGGTGGCTCTGTTGCGCCAGCTCTCGGTGATGTCTGTCGCCGGCGTGACGCTCCACAAAGCTCTGCGCACACTTTCCGAGCACACCGGGAACCAGCGCTTGGCCGAAATCCTCCGCGAGGTGACCGAGAATGTGGAGGGCGGCTCGCGTTTTTCGGACGCTCTCGCCGCGCACCCGGCAGTCTTTTCCAATTTCACCGTCAACATGATTCGCTCCGGCGAGACGACCGGGCGGCTTGCCGAGGTGCTGGATTATCTGGCCGACCAGTCGGAAAAAGACTACGACCTGCGTTCCAAAATCCGCGGCGCCATGATGTACCCGGCTTTTGTAATCAGCGGCTTGGTCGTGGTCGGTTTCATCATGATGACTTTTGTCGTGCCGAAATTGACCGACGTGCTCAAAGAGTCCGGCGCCGAACTGCCGGTAACGACCAAGGCGCTTATCGCGGTCTCCGGTTTTTTTGCCGCCTACTGGTATTTGCTGATTGTCGCCGCGGCTGGGCTGGCTGTCGGGCTCAGATTTTATATCAAGACCGAAGACGGGCGGCGGCTCTGGGACGGGCTAAAAATCCGCCTGCCGATTTTCGGCAAACTTTTCCGGGAAATCTACGTCGTCCGTTTTACGCAGAGTTTGGAAACCCTGCTCGCCGGCGGCGTGGACCAGGTAACGGCTTTGGCTTCCTCGGCAGACATCGTCTCTAACGCGATTTACCGTGACTTGATTCTCCAAACGCGGCGCGAAGTGGAGGATGGCAATTCCATCACCACGGTATTCGCCGGGAATCCGGCTATGCCCTCGATGGTCACGGAGCTCCTCGCCGTGGGGGAGGATACCGGCCAGCTCCGGGAGACCTTAAAACGGCTGACCGATTTCTACACCCGCGAAATTACGAATTCGGTCGCGGCCTTGGTCACTTTAATTGAGCCGTTGATTGTCGTGACCATGGGCATCGCCGTCGGGGTGATGGTCTCGGCGATAATTTTGCCAATGTATAGTTTGGCCAATTCGTTCTGACGCAGAAATGTGCTATAATTTGGCTGTCCAATAACCTGTGGACAAGTCAATTTTATTTTGAAAGGGGGTGAGAGCATGAACCGAAGCAAAACCAAAGGTTTTACGCTGATTGAATTGCTCGTGGTGATTGCGATTATCGGCTTGCTGTCGACCCTCGCGATTATCGCCCTAAACAGCGCGCGGGTTAAGTCTCGCGACGCCAAACGTGTTTCTGATATTAAGCAAATCCAGACTGCGCTGGAGCTCTATTACGCGGATAGTAGCGAATATCCGATTGAAGCGCTTGCTGTTAACCTCGGGAATACCGGACAGTTGAAGCTCTGTGATAAGGCCTCTTCCGGCGGCTGGGCCGATGCTTGCACGACGACGACTTACATGGGACAGGTTCCCAAAGACCCGACAGCTGCCCAGAACTACGCCTATACCGCGGCTTCGCCGGGCTCAACCTATTCCATCACCTTTACGCTCGAAGGCGTAGTCGGTAGTCTCGCGGCTGGCGCGCACACCGCTACCCCGAACGGCATTCAGTAAGCTTGAACAGAGTTAGCGGCCATCCTCCTTCGCTCTTCGAGCTTCGGAGGACAACCATTTCCCTCCCCAAACCATGGAGAGGGAATTTTGGTATAATATAATACTGTCATCTCGAGCGGAGCCTGCTTGTTGGATATTAATTCTGTCATCCCGAGCAAGGGTCCGACGCAAGTCGGACTGAATTGGATTCTGTTTCTGGATTCCTGCCTTCGCAGGAATGACAGATGGGGTCGAGAAGACGATTATTTTATGATTTTCCTGTTTGTTATTATCCTTGGCGCGATTGTCGGGAGCGCTCTCACCGCTCTGCTTTCGCGTTTGGCAGGCGGCCAAAGCTGGCTCCGCGGCCGCTCGCGTTGCGTGCATTGTGAGCGGGTCCTCGGGGTCCGCGAGCTCATCCCAGTGGTCTCGTGGCTAATTCAGCGCGGCGTGTGCCATGGCTGCCGCCGGCCGATTGGCTGGAGCTATCCGGCGATAGAACTCTTAACCGGCATTCTTTTTGTTTTCGGCTTCGCTCTACGTTTTGGGGCTGACCCCTTGCCGCAACTGCTCGGAGACCCGGCGCGTTTTTTGCTTTTAGCCCTGCGCGATTTTTACGCCATCGCGGTGCTCCTCGTCATTTTTATTTTTGACCTGACGCGCGGTTTGATTCTGGACCGCGTAACTCTGCCGGCAATCGCGATTTTGTCGGTTTTGTCGCTGCTCCTCGGGGTGACGCCGCTGAATTTGATTTTGGGAATCGCTATCGGCGCGGGCTTTTTCCTCACGCAGTATCTCCTTTCAAGCGGGCGGTGGATTGGGGGAGGGGATATCCGGCTGGGCGCGCTCATGGGAGCGCTGCTTGGCTGGCAGTCGCTTTTGGTCGCACTCTTTGTTGCTTATGTTACCGGCGGAATTACGGCTGGGGTTCTCCTCGCCCGCAGACAAAAAACCTGGCAGAGTGCGATGCCCTTTGGGACTTTTTTATCGGCCAGTGCGCTTTTCGCGCTCTATTTCGGCGAAGCGGTAATTAAATGGTATGTCGGCTAGACAGCCAATTTTCGGATTTCGGATTTCGGCACAGACCTTGAAGGTCTGTTTTTACAGACCTTCAAGGTCTGTGCTCTACGGCTTCACTCTGATTGAGCTCTTAGTTTCCATCGGGATTTTTGCGGTAATTACCGGTTTTATGCTCTCCAACTTCCGCGCTGGGCAAAAGCAGGACGAAACGCGGTTCGCGGCCGAGTTCGCGGCGGGTGTTATTCGCGAGGCGCTGACGCGAGCGACAGCCGGAGCG
>SCSU01000001.1 GCA_004299275.1 Patescibacteria group bacterium | reverse complement strand
CAAAACTGGGCGATTTCGACCAAATCTGGAATTTTCAGATGACCTCTTTGAAACAAGTCCCGGTTTCGGCCTTTGAGGCAAGCAAAACCGGGACTATTATGCGTTAATACGGAAGTTCCTCGACTCACGACGCACTACTCACGACTCACTGTCTTTTAAAGCGCCAGGCGGTTACGGAGCAGAGTGCGGTAGATTTTGCTTCGGGTGACAATACCGACGAGTTTGCCGTTCTCAATCACCGGCAGGCGGTGCACGCCTTTGGCTATCATCATCGCGCCCGCGCGCATAACCGGCGAGTCGGGGGAAACGCTGACTGTATTCCGCGACATGAATTCTTCCACTTTTTTGCCGCGCACTTCGTCAATTTTACTCTCGCGATTTTCAAAATCCACGTACAGCTCGGGGTGGTCGTAAAAACTGCTGTAAAAGGGATAGAGAATTTTATAAAGGTCTTTTTCGGATACAACACCAATGACGACATTATTTTCGTCCACGACCGGCGCGCCTTTGATGCCTTGTTTATCCAGAATTCTGGCCACTTCCTCGTAAGTCGCGCCTTTTTTGACGGCAATTACATTTTTCTCCATCACATCGCGGACTTTCATAGGTAGTCGTTTTTGTGGAGATTGGTACCATTCTGATCATATGCTAAAGTTATGCGGGTGTCGAGAACTAGCCCAAAATTAAATAGACGTCTTCTCGACCAGTACGGAGAGAACTTCAATTCGGCGATGAAGATTGAGAATTGAAGTTCCCTCGGCTCCGGGATGACGATTCGTCTTCTTAAAACAGAGCGCGGTTTATGAACTTTGACGAGTATCAAAAACTTTCCCGCCGCACTGCCGTTTACCCCAATCAGGGCAATAATTTTATTTACCCCACTTTGGGATTAGCCGGCGAAGCCGGTGAAGTGGCGGAAAAAGTAAAAAAGATTTTGCGCGATTATAACGGGGTCGCGGATGAGTCCAAAAAAAATGAGATTGCCAAGGAACTCGGCGACGTGCTTTGGTATGTCGCGCAAATTGCTACTGAACTCGGACTTTCGCTTGACGACGTCGCTCGACTCAATTTAGAAAAACTTATCTCGCGATTGGAGCGCGGCAAGATTCAAGGAGACGGAGATGAACGATAAGAGCCGGGAAGAGGTTGGATCTCCTGCAGGAGATCCAACCTCGAGGAGGCTCTCTCAAAAACTTTAATAAATTATGGAAAAAGTTTACGAAGATTCATTGGAGTTGCACCGGCGGCACGGCGGCAAATTGGAGGTCAAGAGCAAAGTGCCGCTTAAGAACCGCGCCGACCTCTCGCTCGCCTACACCCCGGGTGTGGCGGAGGTGAGCCGCGTCATCGGCGCCGACAAAAAATTAGCTTACGATTATACATTGAAGAAGAACTCCGTGGCCGTAATTTCCGACGGTTCGGCGATTTTAGGGCTCGGCAATCTCGGAGCGGAAGCGGCGTTGCCGGTGATGGAGGGCAAGTGCGCGCTCTTTAAGGAGTTCGGCGGCATCGACGCCTTTCCTTTATGTTTGGCGACGCAGGAGCCCGAAGAGATTATTGCGACCGTCAAAGCAGTCGCGCCGGTTTTTGGCGGCATTAATCTGGAGGACATTTCCGCGCCGCGTTGTTTCGGCATTCTCGCGCGGCTCCGCGAAGAATTGGATATTCCGGTAATCCACGACGACCAGCAGGGAACGGCGGTGGTGGTTCTAGCCGCCTTAATCAATTCGCTCCGGGTTCTCGGACGCGAAAAAGAGAAAGTAAAAGTCGTTATCAACGGCGCCGGCGCCGCGGGGATTGCCATTGGTCGAATGCTCCTGGCTTATGGTTTTATGGATTTAATTTTGCTGGACAGCAAAGGAGTGATTGGCGCCAGGCGCGGCGACCTGAGCAAAGAGAAATTCGAGCTCGCGGCGCGCACCAATCTTGCCGGCATTTCTGGCGGTCTGTCCGAGGCAATCCGCGGGGCCGACATTTTTATCGGCGTGAGCAAACCGGGCGTGCTTTCAGGAGAAATGGTTCGGAGCATGAATCAGCGGCCGATAGTGCTCGCTATGGCCAATCCGGTGCCGGAAATCATGCCGGGAGAGGCGCTCCTCGCCGGCGCCGCGATTGTCGGCACTGGCCGTTCGGATTTTCCTAACCAAGTAAACAATGTCTTGGTTTTTCCCGGCATCTTCCGCGGCGCGCTGGACAATCGGGTCAAAAAGATTACTGACGCGATGCTTCTGGCCGCCGCGGAAAATATCGCTCGCTCGGTGGAGACGCCGGATGCCGAAAAAATTTTGCCGGATGTTTTTGACAAAAAAGTTGTTGCCGCAGTCGCCGCGGCGATTAAATAATGTTGTCCCTCGACTCACTTCGTTCGCTCGGGAACTTGAAATTACAAATCCCTGAGCGAAGGTCCGACGTTACGTCGGACCGGAGTCGAAGGGCTACCTTAACCGCAGAGCCGCAGCGCGCCGCAGCGCAGAAAGATGAGAAAGAGCAGAATCAAAAAACCGACGGCGAGGGCGAACAGGGCCGCGGGAGGAATCCACCAGTTTTTTAGGCCTAGTTTTTTACGCAAAACGAAAATGGTTTGATTTTCACCCAGCCAGCGGCCGCCCAGGCGAGTTTTCAATTCTGAGAGAAGCTGATTTTTTTGAGGATGAACAGCGGCGATTGACGCAAAAACAGTTTTCCTCCCGCCATTTTCCGCCAGATAAACAATGACGATATTTTGGAGCCGCCGCGCTAAAGCCGCGCCTTTTTCCAAAATATTGCCGGGCAACGGCAGGAGTTCCGGAACGGGTTCCTGCGGCGCGGCGACCTCCTGTCCGATATGGCCCGCGCCGATGATCTGATTCCAGGCAATCGTCCATTTTTTTTCGCGTCCAGCCAAGACACTGGCGCGGATAGAGAGCGCCGCCTCATCGGTTTCGTAGAACCAGGTGGCCGGACCCAAGATGAATTCGAACTTCATAATAAGTAAGTTTGAGTCGCTAGTAGTAAGTAGATATTTTATGCCGACACGCGACTCACTACTCACTATTGCCTTCATTGCGCTATAATACGTGCATTATCATAAATGTTCTATGAGCCAGAAAAATTCCGCCGCGAGTCATAGTCACAATACCAACGCCTGGGTGGTTACGGTCAACATGGGCTACGGGCACATGCGCGCCGCCTACCCCCTGCGCGAACTCACTGATGGCCACTATATCGTGGCCAACGACTACGAGGGCATACCTAATAAGGACCGGAAAGCCTGGCAGCGGTCACGGGAATTTTATGAGGCGGTTTCGCGCATGGCCCGCATGCCGGTCGCGGGCAAGCCGATCTTTTTTTTGCTGGACAAATGGCAGGAAATTCCTGACTTCTACCCGCGCCGTGACCTGGCCGAAGCGACCTTTCAAGTTCGCCAGCTTTATAAATTATTTGAGAAAGGATTCCTGCGCCATTTAATAGATAAGTTCAAAAAAAAGCCGATGCCGGTGGTCTGCACTTTTTATCTGCCGGCTTTGGCGGCCGAGTATTTCGGTTACAAGGGCGATATTTATTGCGTCCTCTGCGACACCGATATCGCGCGGATTTGGGCGCCGATGAACCCCAAAAAGACGCGGATTAAATATTTTGCTCCCAACCGCCGCGTGGCCGAACGGCTTAAGCTCTACGGCGTGCCGGAAAAAAATATTTACCTGACCGGTTTTCCTCTGCCTAAAGAGTTGGTCGGCGGGCTGGAGCATGAGATTTTAAAACGCGACCTGGCGGCGCGCGTGGTCAACCTTGACCCCAAGGAGCAATACACCCGCAATTTCGGGCCGAGCGTCTGTAAACTCCTCGGTATCCCGCGTCTGCCGCGACCCAACCATCCGCTGACCCTGACCTTTGCCGTGGGCGGCGCTGGAGCTCAAAGAGAAATGGTGGTTTCCATTTTGCGTTCGCTTAAAGAAAAGTTGTTTGCCGGAGAGCTGCGGCTCATCTTGGTCGCCGGCTCGCGCTCTGACGTCTTAACGCACTTCCGCGGCGCGATTCGCCGGAGCGGTTTGGATGGCCTGCCTGAACGCTCGCTTTCGGTGATCTACGCGCCGGACCGCAATGAATACTTCCGGCGGTTTAACGCGGCGCTCCACACCACTGACGTCCTTTGGACCAAGCCGAGCGAGCTTTCCTTTTTTGCCGGTTTGGGGATTCCGATTATCATCGCTCCAGCTATCGGCTCGCAGGAGGATTTCAACGCCAGCTGGCTCCGCAATTTGGGCGCGGGCATCCCGCAGGAAGCCCCTGAGCACGTTGACCAGTGGCTCTGGGATTGGCTCGCGAGCGGTTGGCTGGCGCGCGCCGCGGTGGCCGGTTTTGTCGGCGGCGTCAAGCGCGGGACTTACCGGATTGAGGAAATCATCGCACATCGGGAACGCCATTTACCCGAACCGATTGAACCGGTCTAAATATTTTTTATCTAATTCAGCAAGCCCCGACCAATTCCTTCCGATCGGAAAGAATAGGTCGGGTGAGGAATGTTCTTATTTATGATGACTTCCGAATCGAAAAAAGAAACGTTCAGTGGCGCGATTCGCGGCATGCATTGCGCGAGCTGTGTGCGCACCATAGAAAACGCCTTGAATAAAGTCCCGGGCGTGGAAAAGGCGAGCGTCAATTTGGCCGCGGAAAAGGCCACAGTGGTTTTTGACCCCGAAAAAGCGAAACCCACGGACTTGGCGCGGGCGGTTAAAAACGCCGGCTATAATTTGGAGGTCGCGACCGATGAAAAGCCGCCGATGGGCGCGCCCGGGCACGACCACGCCGCCATGCTCCGCGAGATGGAGGAAAAAGGAACCGCCAAAAAACTTTGGGTCGGCATCGCGCTCTCGGCGTTGATTGTGTTCGGCAGTTACCCATCGTGGTTTTCTTTTATACCACGGGCTTTGACTGACCCGTTTGTTTTGATGCTCCTTACCGTGCCAGTGCAATTTTGGGTTGGCAGCACTTTTTACAGCGGTCTCAAACTGCTGCTGCGCCGCGGACAGGCGGACATGAATACGCTGGTCGCGGTCGGCACCCTAGCCGCGTTTGCGGTGAGCGCCGCGGCAACATTTTCCCCGGCGCTTTTCACGCGCGGCGGACTCCGTGCTGACCTTTACTACGACACCTCGGCTGTGATTATCACTTTAATTTTGCTCGGCCGTTATCTGGAGATGAAGGCGCGGCGACGGGCGAGTGAGGCGATTCGGAAGCTCTTGGGCCTCCAGGCCAAAATCGCGCACCGCGTCGTTAATGGCCAGGAGGAAGATGTGCCGCTTGACTCCGTGCGCCTCGGCGACATTTTGCGCGTCAAACCCGGAGAAAAAGTGCCGGTGGACGGCCTGATTACCGAGGGCGGCTCGGCGTTGGATGAGTCGCTCGTGACCGGCGAGTCAATCCCCGTGGATAAAGTCGTCGGCGATACGGTGATTGGTTCGACCGTCAATCAGCAGGGGAGTTTTCTTTTCCGCGCCACCAAAGTCGGTCAGGACACGGTGCTCGCGCAAATCGTGCGTTTGGTCGAACAGGCGCAGGGAAGCAAGGCCCCAATTCAAAGACTCGCGGACTACATCGCTTCCATTTTCGTGCCGATCGTTTTTGTGGTTGCCGGCCTAACCTTCCTCATTTGGCTGTTTTTCGGTCCAGCACCGGCCTTCAGTTTCGCTTTGGTGAATACCGTGGCGGTGCTGATTATCGCCTGTCCATGCGCCATGGGTCTGGCGACACCCATCGCGGTAATGGTCGGCACGGGCAAGGGCGCCGAGATGGGAATTTTAATCAAAGACGCCGCGGCGCTCGAAGCCGCGCATAAACTCACGGCCGTGGTTTTTGACAAAACCGGCACAATTACCAAAGGCAAGCCGTCAGTTACTGATGTTCTGGGAGAATCGCCTGACGAAGTTTTGCGCTTGGCCGCCGGTGCCGAAAAGTTGAGCGAGCACCCATTGGCCAAAGCGATTGTGAATGCTGCCGAGGGGCGCAAATTGTCTGTGCCCGCCGCGAGCGACTTCCGCGCGATTACCGGCGCCGGCGTGCGGGCGGCGGTCGGCGGCCAATCGGTGCTGGTCGGCACCAGAAAACTCTTACGCGAAAATGGAATTGTTGATGAACCTTGGGAGAAAAAGCTCGCGCCGCTTGAGGAACAGGGTAAGACCTCGGTTTTGGTGGTAGTGGATGGACGCGTTATTGGAATCATCGGGATAGCCGACACGATTA
>SCSU01000015.1 GCA_004299275.1 Patescibacteria group bacterium | reverse complement strand
GTCGGGCTTCGCGGGGTTCGCCTTGCGCATTCATCCGCCCCGACGTCACATCGGGACGGTATTCCAGCCTTCGTAGCCGAATCTACTTCGGCGGAGAAGACTCTGCGAAGGCGAATAAAACTCTATGCGCCAACCAAATTATCAATCCCGTCTGTTTCTGTCGCTGTTTCTGTTTCCGTTTCTGTTGCTGTTTCTGGGGGCCGGCTGTTCCGGCAGTCAAACCGTCCGTCCGTCATTTCCTCCGCCCGCGCTAAACAACGCTCCGGAAATAGAGTCCGGCGGACTGATAGATTCAGCCGTCGTCTCAATCGGACCCCGGGGATTCAATCCGGCTCAAATCACCGTCAAAAAAGGACAAGCCGTCACTTGGATTAACGAGGACCCGGGAGGCAGTCACAGGCCGGCAGTGAACCCCCATCCGGCGCACACCGATTATCCGGGGTTTGACGCGCTTGCCTCCATCCCGCCCGGCGGCTCCTGGTCTTTTATTTTCAAGAGGACCGGCGAGTGGCGGTATCACGATAACCTACAGCCGTCGTTCGAGGGCGTTGTCCAAGTTAGTGAGTAGTAAGTCGTGAGTCGTGAGTAGTAAACGATGAGTATTTTTCTACTTATTACGACTCACTATCCCGCCTTTGGCGGGACCCCGCCCCGCCTCTGGCGGGGTGGCTCACGACTCATTATTTTCACTCCACCGCGTGTCCGAGATAGCGCAGGATGTCGTGGCTAATCGCGTTTTGCCGCGCGATTTCGCCGTAAACCTCAAAACTTTTCCGCGGTGTCCGCCGGAAGGTTTTAAAATCAACCTCCGTGAGGCCAAAGCGGGCGGCGTAACCCTTTTCCCACTCAAAATTGTCCAAGAGCGACCAATGGAAGTAGCCGCGGATATCAATCCCCGACTGAATCGCGTGGTAAAGCTCTTTGAGATAGGAAACGATAAACCGCACCCGGCGATCGTCGTTTAGGGTCGCGACCCCGTTCTCGGTCACGTAAATCGGCAGGTGCAGTTCTTTGAGCTCCAGCATGACGTCAAAAATTCCCGCCGGATAAATCTCCCAGCCGATGTCGCTCATCTCGCGGTTCTCGGCGCGGATGTCCACGAAAACGTCAAAAAAACGGCCGCGTTCGCGCGACAGCCGCTGATGAAAATAATAATTAACGCCGAGAAAATCGTGGCTCCCGGCCGTCTCGCGGTAGAATTCATGATTCCAAACCTTGTCGCTGACTATAATGTAGAGGTCGTCCAAGAGCGAATGTTTGCGATAGGAATAGAGGGAAATGAGGTTGTTGGCCACGCCCACCCGCGCCGGCCGTTCGGCTGTTCGCGCTAGCTCGTGAATCGCGTCCGAAGCGCGCCGGTGCGCTCCTACCAAATTTTTAAAAGCCAGCCAGGCCTCGCGGTAACTCCTCTTTCCCGGCGGCCAAAGGCCCAAGAGATACCCCTGCACCACGTAAACCATCGGTTCGTTTTGGGTGCACCAAAAATCAATCAGCTCGCCGAGTTCGGCGTAAACCTTGCGGGTAAAACGGTCAAAGTAACCCGCCGCATTCCTGCCGGCCCAACCGCCGCGAACCGCGAACCACTGGGGAATTGAAAAATGGAAAAGCGTTACCATCGGCGAAATGCCCTTGGCCCTTAAGCTCGTGAGCATTTGCCGATAACGGCCGATAGCCGCCTCGTCCCATTCCCCTTCTCTTGGTTCAATCCGGCTCCACTCCAAAGACAAGCGGTGGGCGTTCAAGTGATGAGCCGCGAGGAGGCCGAAATCCTCCTCAAAACGGTTCCAGGAGTCAGAAGCGCGCTCGCTCGTCGCCTCACCGGCAATCCGCCCGGACTTTTGCTCCCACAGCCACCAGTCGTTCCGGGTGTTGCCGCCCTCCACCTGGTGCGCCGCGGTCGCCGCGCCCCAAAGGAACCCCGGCGGAAAACGCAGGGGTTTGTGTTCATGCGCCGGGGCGAGCTCAACTTTTGTTATTACGGTTTGCTCTGGCATGATATTTGGACGTTGAACATCCGCGGGATGTTCAACGTCCCGACATCCGCTGTCGAATGACTACTTTTTTTGCTTCAATATCCCGGCCAATTTCTCCACCGCGTCTTTGACTGGCCCGGTAACGACGATATAGACGCCCGGCCGGCCACCCCGCGCCTGCCACCGGCCGTTCAATTCCAAAACCTCAACTTGCCCCGCGCCATAGCTCCAAGTCGGGTCGGGAACCGGCGTAACGAGGACGGCCACCAAATTCTGCGCCTTCCCCCACTCCGTGTTTGGCGCCAGCTCGCCGACGGTAAAATAATTGACCGGCGTCAAATAGGCATTTTCTTTAGCCGGAACCGCGGCGGGAGCGGTAAAACCGGCGGTGAGCAAGTCCGCGGCTTCAACCGCGGGTAGGGAGTTTTGGCTCAAGCCGACCCCGCCGGAGTATCCTTGAGCAAAAGTTTGGAGCGATATAAAAAACAACCCCAAACTTGCGGCCACGAGCGCGCGGGAAAGATGATGGGAATGAACCATAGAGCACGCCTTCCTTATTATTTATATATGTCTTCAGTATACAACACCCTGCCATCCCGAGCGAAGGGACAAATTGAAGCTCCCTCCGCATAGCCTGCCCTGAGCGAAGGTCCTCCGACGTGACGTCGGAGAACCGGGGTCGAAGGGGGTCGAGATGACGAATTCATTTACCGTCATCCCGAGTGAAATCGAGGAATCTTCAACTCTTGTTTTCTAGAATTGAAGTTCTCTCCACCTGCCTGCCCTGCCGGTAGGCAGGCGGCAGGCGGGCGGGGGTCAAGAAGACAAATGTACTTTTTCTGTCCCGAGCAGGGTCGAGGGGTCTTCGATTCTTGTTGTTGATAAGTTGAAGATCTCTCCACCCGGGTCGAGATGACGGTTTTGTCGGTACCGTCTACTCACTACTCACGACTCACTACTCGCTCCAGTTTCAAACCGCAGGTAAGCCGCCTCGAGAGCGGCGCGCGAGCCGATGCGCACGAGCTCGGCGCGCAGAACGGCGGCGCCCGGGACGCCTTTCCAATACCAGACAAGATGTTTGCGCAGGAGCGTCGCGCCGCGCTCGCCGTAGCGGCTCTCCATCAGGGCCAAGTGCTCAAGGGTCGCCTGTTTTCGCTCGTTGTAGTCAATCTCGGTGAGCACGCGGCCGCCGCTCAAGTATTCCTCAATCTGGCGAAAAACCCACGGATTCCCCAGCGCGCCGCGGGCAACCATTACTCCATCGGCGCCGGAAACTTGGAGCGCGCGGCTCGCCGACTCCGGCGAGCGGATGTCGCCGTTCGCGAGCAGCGGAATGCTCACGGCCTTTTTAACTCGGCCAATCATCTCCCAGTCGGCCGAACCGCTGTAACCCTGGGCCTTGGTCCGGCCGTGCACTGTGATGAGGTCGGCGCCGGCTTCCTCAAGCAACGGCGCGAAGGTGAGGCAGTCGGTCGGTTGGCTCCAGCCCAAGCGGGTTTTAACCGAGAGCGGCGCGGCGACGGCCGCACGGAGCGCGCGGACTATCGCCGCGGCGCGCGCCGGTTCGCGCATCAGGGCCGCGCCGTGAAAATTCGCGGTCAGCTTGTAAACCGGACAGCCCATATTGAGGTCAAAACCGTCCGGGTGGTATTGGGCTTCAATCACGCGCGCGGCCTCGGCCACGACGCTCGGTTCGCTCCCAAAAATCTGCTGGATGACCGGCCGTTCGGCCTGGTCAAAGGCGGCCATCGTGAGCGTCTTCGCGTTGCCGCGGACGACGGCGTCGGCCGAGACCATCTCGCGGAAAACAAGACGCGCGCCGTAGCGTTTGGCCAAGAGGCAAAACGGCGAGTCGGTCATGTCCGCCATCGGCGACAGCGCGACGATGGGACGCGGTTCAGTTTTCCAGGAAAAAGGCATAACAATGACGAATGGCGAAAATAATTGTCATTCCGGGCATAATGGTGAAAACGTGTTGGTAATATCCGTCCTTTTCCGCGTAGTAAAGCGGTAGAATGAGATAATCATTCACTGACTTTAACAATATGGAGAAAAAAACGAT
>SCSU01000014.1 GCA_004299275.1 Patescibacteria group bacterium | reverse complement strand
CTGCGGATCTCTAAAACTTCATAATGATCGATACCTGACCGTTTATCTTGAGTGCCAAAGACGAGAACATATCGGTTGTTAAATAATTCCGGTGATCTGGTAATTTCTGGAGTGAACTCCTCGGGCGGCACGGTGTCCCTTACCGCGAGCGGCTCACTCTTGGCGCGCTTGGGATCGATGGTCAGCGTGGCCTTACCGAAGGTAAGAGGTGCTGGTACGCCCCGTCCATCAGAAATAAAAACTTGCGCCTCTTTGCCAAACGATAAAGAGCCGGTTCTGGAACCAGGGGTTTTATCCGCAATAATAGTCAACGTCATTATCAGTCCGTCCGATCCCGCAAAACCTCCCGGCGTGATTCCACTGAATGATACGGAACCGGACGAACTTTCGATCCTCGGCCGTTCCACCCAAAGATTGACGATGGAATTGCCATCCGAGACGCGAGTAATGGTGAATTTGCCGCCGGTGAGGACCTCTCCACCGATGGCGTTAATAAACTTATCCTCGGTGTCGATCAAGACTCGTACCTGAAATTCATCACCCGGAGCAACGTTCGTTTTTGACGGTTCGAAATAAAGATTAGCCGCCTCGGCGCGGACGGGAAGAAAAAATATGGCGGCGATAATGAATAACAAAGTCCTTCCGCTCATACTATCCTGTCCAATAAAAAGCCATGATGCTGAAATCCCTAAGGTTAATTACACCGTCAGGAAATAGCTTGGCGTCAACGTTTGTCTTGGCCGCATTAGTCAGAGTCCGTTTCCACCAGTAAGCCGCAATGGAAAAATCCACCAAGTTCACTTTGCAGTCATTATTCACATCTCCTTTTTGCGGGCAGATGACCGCCAGTTTTCGAAGTACGGTCTCGGTACCTACTTCAAAATCTATCGCCGTGCCGTACAAGCTAAATTGACTTCCATATATGGATTTTGCTTTAGCAATGTGCTTGCCCATTGAAAGTTTTCCAGAATCAAAAAGGATTGAATAGACGCCATTTGTATCAGCTTTTGTCGTTACCAGTTGTTCTGGATCAGACTGGATGGAAACTGTTACCACGCTTCCCGGAACTGTCTGGCCGAAAATATGTATCGAATCATTCCGCTTGACGACAGTTTTATCGCTGGTAATGGTCGGAGATAAATATACCCCGCTCACGGTTAGAGTCTGGCCGCTGGCCACGGTTACAGGAAAACTCAGGATGGCCGAGCGTAAATTGTCTTTGTCGTCGCTGTATATGGAAAAAATGTAGTTTCCACCCGTAATGTTCCCGAGTTTTATGTCAAAACGAGCGTCGGCTGCCGCCTGAACTGTTCCTGCTAATTTTGCATCTTTGAGCAGCACCACCAAGCTTCGAGGATACGCAAAACCCGAGAAGGCTGCTGCTGTCTCACTGATCGCAGCTCCGCCGCCGCCGCCACCACCCCCGCCGCTGGGAGCCGGCGCCGCGGCGGCGGTTGGAACAGCACTTGCCTCATTAGAGCGAACAATCACGACTCCAAATACTGTCTTGGCTCGTAAGCGGAAAAAATAGGTTGTGCCGGCGGTTAGCGAAGTGGCGTTGTAACTGGTTACATTCCCGATGTCTGTGCAAGAGCTGTAGGTATTCGAACTCGTTCCAATACAAACATCGTAACTTGTGACCGTCCATCCCAGTGAACCGACTGATGCCGTCCAAGACAATGAAACTTTCTCCGCCCCCGCGGTGGCCGAAAGCACTGGCGCAGTGGCCACGGGGAAATATTCGAATCCGCTGCGGACTTTATACGATGTGCTGGTAGATTCCCCAATGCTAACTTGGCCGAAAGCGCTTAAAACCGTGAAATTTGACGAGGTTACTTTTACGCCGCCCATGGATATCACCGGATCCAAAATCTTGAAATTCGTGCTGGTAACTTCGGTAGCGAAAAGCGGGTTGATAATGACGAAAACCCCCGTGGCCGCGATGAGCCCGGAGGCAATCCATTTTTGCAATTGTTTCCGTGAAATCATGGCTGATTAATCCGCGTCCTTGCCGCCGACTCGGAAAGTTAGAATTGTACCGACATTGCCGAACACGGCCGGCCGTAACCAAAAAAGGTGATGAGGAATTGCTTAAATAAGTTTTCTTTGATGATTAAATCGATAGTCCACCTCCTTAAGATACACCAGAAAATCTACACTATAAAACCCTTTTATTCACACTTATATTTAATAAGAGGTCATCTGAAAATTCGCTTTTGAAGCAAAATTGTCCAGTTTTGAGCGAACCGGGCGCCGCAGACCCGAGCAATATACGGAGTATCTTGTGAGGGTCGAGAAGGTCGGTGCAGCCAAAACTGGGCGATTTCGACCAAATCTGGAATTTTCAGATGACCTCAGAGGAAAAAAAACGGGCCGCCGCAGCAGCCCGCTATGCCTGTCCGCCCTAGTCAATCCCGGGGGTAGAGCGCCGGCGCGCTCACTTCCCGCTCATGAAGAACGACACCAAACCGATCAACTGCCCTTGGTAGAACTGCATGGGTTCGGTGAGCTCCCACGACGCGGCGGAACAGATGGCGCCGTTCCAGACGCAGCCTACGGAAAAATCCCGATAGGCGTAAGCCGGCCAGTTCTTCTTGGGGATGGTGTACGTGCCGCTGTAGCTCAAGTTCGGCCCGCCGACCATGAGCCCCGGCGCCGGACCGAACTTGGAGGTCTGACCGTCGTCAACGTAGTACGGGTAGAGCGGCTCGTCGACCCAGAACGGCTTGCCGTTGTACTGCGCGTTGCCGTGCTCGCCATCACTGCCGGTGTAAGAAAACCAGCCGTGATAGAGCTGGAACGACGAATGTTCTCCGCCGTAGGCAGCCATGTTGGTCAGG
>SCSU01000013.1 GCA_004299275.1 Patescibacteria group bacterium | reverse complement strand
GTTCGCGGTGTAGTGTTTCATACACCGCGAACCATGCCCGCAAATACTCGGATTGTCCCATCAATCAGCTACGTTTCATGGTTGGTCACCAACCAAAATGTGGCGTATATCCCAAATATCCATTCCCAAGAAGTCGCCGGCGAGAATTCTTTCGAGGATTGCCCGGAGCGCGGCTCGCTCTTTTGGCGAGAGTCTACGGAGCGCTTTCTCAATCCGATCCATATATTATTTGAGGCGCCGCAGGAGCTCGCGAACGTCAATCCCGCCTTTCCTAAGTTTGCTGAAGTCAATCACTGTCTCCCAGTCGCCCTCATCCACCGGACTAATTTTGAAAATTGGTTTGGAGCGTTTCATCACCAGGAACGACTGGCCGCTTCGGACCTTCTTTTCATACATGGGAAGATTTTCCCGCAGCTCTTTTAAGGCAATAATTGATTCCATAAAGAAAAGAGAATTAAAGTTAATCTTAAGATTAACCTACCACGGCCTGCTTATAACGTCAAATATCTAGCGCGCAAGGCGAGAGCGTTACTTTTTCGCCTCTCCCCCTGTTATAGTAAATGGAGCGGACTCGAGCGCTCTATGACTGACTGGTCAGCGGAAAAAGAAAAGGAATGGATTGAGGCGGCTAAGCGTGACCGCCGCGAGTTCGCGCGCCTCTACGACGCTTACGCCGACCGCGTCTACCGCTATCTGCTCCGCCGCACTGCACACGTTCAGCGCGCCGAGGACCTGACTCAGGAGACATTCCTTAAAGCCCTTGCCGCCTTGCGGCATTACGAGTGGCGCGGAGTGCCTTTTGGCGCCTGGCTCTTCCGCATCGCGCGCAACACGATGCTTTCGGCGGCGAGCGATGGACAGCCGACAGTCGAACTGGACGAAACCGTTGAGCCGTCAGTTAATCTGCCACTACAGAAAATTGAGACAGAGCTTGTCTGGCAAAAGACGAAAAACCTAACTGACGAACAGCAAGAAGCGCTTACTCTCCGCTACCGGGCTGATCTGCCGATTGCCGAGATCGCGCTCGCGATGGATAAGTCCGAAGCGGCGGTAAAAATGCTCCTGCAACGCGCGGTCAACGCGCTCAAGGGTCAGCTGAACTAATATGCGCTGTGAAGAAGAGCTAAAAAATCTTGACCTACCCGACGACCCGAAGACCGCTGAGATCTTCCGCGCTCTTACGGAGAAGCAGGAATCTTTGAATCCTCTAAAACGCGAGGCGATACGTTCATTGATTATAGATAACGCCTCGAAAAAAACATCTATGAAATCCCTAAACCCATTCCTCTGGCTTGTTCCCGTCGGCGCTCTCGCCGCTTTTGTCCTCTTTCTTTCGGCGGAGACAAAAACCGGGCTCCTGCTGACAACAATTAAACCGTCACGCCAAGTCGCCGTTGCCGCACGGCTTGGTTTCGGCCAACTGCCAGAATTAACCGCCACCGGCACTGCCATTCCGCAAACTCCCAAGTCCGCCGCGGCGCAAAAAGAAGTTTCTTCCGCTGTCGCACCGGCCGCGGTCGGAGCAGACCTTGCTGTTCCAACAGCTCCCCTCGCGATAGGAGGTCAGACCTCCGCCGGAGGTCTTACCTCTAAACCCAGCGCGGCTCCCTCCGCCGTCCGCTGTCTGGAATGTGACCGCTATCTGCCGCCGCGCGTGGTTTATAAATTCACCGGCACTATGCCCCAGATTCCCAGTGAAGTCGCGGTCTATCGGCTCCAGCCGCGTCAAATACCAAACAGCGTCGCGCTGATGATTCTCCAAAACATCGGACTAACTGGCTTCACCGACTTGACGGTGCAAAATTTAAGCTTCACCGAATCCGGCGATAATCCGCTCACCTGGAGTTATGACGGCAACTCCAACACGCTCTCCTTTTGGCGCGGGTCACCAATTGTTTATGCCGAAGGCCGTGCTGACGCCGGAGCCACTTCGGGTATGCCTGTGCCTCCGCCACCCAATCTCCAACCTCCAACCTCCAATCTCTCTGATGAAGACGCGCTCAAAATTGCCGCTGAATTTCTCAAAAAGCGCGGCGTAGATGCAAATAAATTTGGCAAACCATTTGTCCAAAGACAAAATTACGGCTGGCCGTGCAAAGGCGAGGTCTGCCCTCTGCCGCTCCTGGAAGCGCCAAGCGCTAAGCGCCAAGCGCTAAGCGCTGAGTCAAAAATGCATCCTGAAATCTGGTGGAACCCTTATCTCTCCGTGGTCTACCCGGCCCTCCGCGACGGCTCACCGGTTCTCGCTTGGGATGCCTCGCCCCAACCCGGAATTACGCTCGGAATCAATACGCAAACGCCAGCCGTCGCTAAAGCTTTGGCTGGCACGCGTGAACCTGACAATGGTTCAATTCTGCTCCCGGCCGAAGCCGACAAATCACTCTATCCCGCGCGGAATAACTCCGAAATTCTTTCCGACGCGCTCCACGGCGGACTTAATCCCTACTATGGCGATGGCGGCATCTATCCGCCGGAGCAAGAAAAGAAGCGGCCGGTCGTTACCATTACTTTTAACGAAGCGACTTTGGCCTACCTTGAGCGTTACGGCGATGACAATATGAACCGCTATCTCCTGCCGGTTGTTGGCTTCCGCGGCACGCTCAAGGACCAATACGGCAATATCTCTGACTACGGCACGCTGGTTTCGGCAGTCAAAACCGGGGACAACGCGGCGGGAAATTCTGCAAACAGCGCGGGGCAAATTGTCCCAGGTGCCGCGATTCAACCCAAACCGCTTTTGAAACAAAAATAAGCAAAACCTGACCCTTAGAACTGTTCGCACGAAAGGGCCGGTGGCTCTAAATTGGATAAAAAAAGAGTACTCTCGTGAGAGTACTCAGGCTTCTGAGGCATCACCGCCCGGCGTCGGATCATGGCCGGCCGCCTGCTCCTCCGGTCGCGGCTCGGGCCCGGCAGCAGGTGCCCCGTTGCCGTTTGTCTTCCGCGCCCGCGACCTGCCGGGCCGTTTGATGGCCAAGAGCGGCAAGCGGCGCACGCGCTCGGCCAGCGTTCCGACGGTCTGCCGGAGCTCGCGCAAACGCGGGCTTTCGTTAGCACCCGGCGGCCGGCAAAGAGTGTGGAACTCCTCGAGCGAAAGGAACGGTACGGACACGAGCGCGGTCGCAACGTCTTTCGATTTGAGGAGGGCGGCTAGCCGCCGCGCCGCAATTACCTCGATCTGCCGCGCCCGCTCGCGGCAGACCTCGAGCGGCCGGCCGGCGTCGGTGAGCGTGCGCTCCATAATCCGCCGTTTGACGAAGACCTGGCACTCTCTGGGCGGCAGGACGTTGAGGAGAACCGCCACTCGCCCCAGCTCTTCGCGGCTGATCTCGCGCGCATCAGCGGCCTGGTCCTTCTGCGTGGATTCCACCAAGAGGTCGGAGAACGCCACCGTTCGCTCCTCCCCCTCGTTGCCGACCGGCTGGTCAAGCGAGAGGAACCCTTGCTTCACCATGTAGGCGGAATTGAGATAGGCGTTCCGCTGCTCGGAGCTGCCCGCCTCGGCCCGAATCGCGTCTTCCTGGGTAGTGCCCTCCCGCGCCATGCGGCGCAGAACCCGGTTGAGCATTTCGTGCACGTGGACCGGCAGACGGTTCATCGCGGACTGGATTTCGGCGCGATGGATTGACTGCTTAATCCACCAGCTCGCGTAGGTGAGCAGAGTGTTGCCGAACTCCGGCTGGAACTTATCCACCGCGTGCAGATAGCCAAGCGTCGCTTCCTGCACCGCGTCGGCGAATTCCAACCGCCCCAAGTGCTGCCGCCGGCGCACGATGGCGAGGATGTAGCGGAGGTCATGCCGCCAGAGCATCTCCTGCGCCCGCACTGCCGCCGCACCGCGCCGAAAGCGCAGTTGCCGCAAATGCGGCCGCTCCGGATCGGGGGTGAGAATCTGCCGCGAGTTCGCCTGCACCACGCGCACGAGGTTATTTACCTGCTCGCGAGGGAGCGGCGTGCAGCTCATCGCCAGTCGCACGAAGTAGTCGCGCAGGTCGCCGGCGAGCGGCTGGTCGCCGTAGAGCTTGCGGACAGCCGGCGCGAAGGCCATGGCTTCGACCTCCCGAACCAGCTCCTTGGTCTCGGCATCGTCCACCACAGTGATGTCTTCGTCGGCCAGCGCGGCCAGTACCGCGTCGAGTGCGTCCGGCTTAGCGCGGAGCGCTTGAGGCAAGGCGGCGCGGACATCCGAGAGGTCCAGCACCGCATTCTTTTCGGCCGCCAGTTTGAGCAACTGGTCGACCGACTTCTGCAGTGCCGTTTCCATTTCGGATTTCCTTTCTGTTACCAACAGGTAACTGGAGAAGAATAACAAAAAATATCCTGATGTCAAGGCAACCAACCAGTACGGGGGTCGGACCCCTGTAATAAAAAAACGCCTGGGTGACGACACTCAGGCGCTCACGAGCACTGCCCCCCCGTGGGGACGGGCTCCGGCTCCTCTTTGCTCCACTGCCGCTCGCGCTCCGGCAAACCGCAGCGCCGCCGGACCGCTCCGGCGAGCGCCAGGACGAGGTCTCGCCGTTCCTTCTCCTCGGCGTTTTCCTCCGGCCGCGGCGGCCGAATCAGCGTCAGGAAGTCCTCGGCCGAGAGACACGGCGCCGCAAGGAGCAGCGTCTGGAGGTCTCGGGACTCGAGAAGCGCGCGGAGTTTGTCTCGCGCTTCCACCTCGATCTGGCGCACGCGCTCGCGGGTCAGACCCAAGCGGCGGCCGAGCTCCGCGAACGAAGCTCCCAGTATCGAGCGGGTGACGACTTCGCGCTGGCGCGGCGTGAGCGCGTAGATGAGGACGACAAGCTTCCCCAACTCCTCGCGGGCCAAAGAGCGGCCGTCCGGCGCCAAGTCGGTCGACCGCGGGTCGCCGAGCGAGTCGGCCAGCGTCTCCCTGTTTTCCGCGAAAAGAGGCGTTTGGAGGTAGACGAAGCCGCGCCAGAAGCCGTAGGCGCCGCGGAGGAGCTTGAGCTTTTCCTCGGACCCGCCGCAGAGCTCGCGGAGCGCCTCGTCAACTCCAACCGCCTTCACCGCGGCCAATCTCTCCGCTTTCGCGAGCGCCGCGCAAACAAGGTTGGACAGTCGATTGGCCCTGTCCCCGCGGCGCGCCTTGCACAGCGCTTGCCTGACCCAATGCCGCGCGTAGGTGATGAGCGCGACACCGAAAGCGGGATCGAACTTGTCGACCGCGCGCAGGTAGCCGAGAGAGGCCACCTGCACCGCGTCCAAAAGCTCGAACGGCGGCAGGGCATAGCGCCGCGCTTCCGTCAGGATGTAGTGCAGGTCATGATGCCAGAGCACGCTCTGCGCCAGCACCGCCTCGGCGGTCCGCTCATACTTGAGCGGGTCGTCCGAGTCCTCGACCTTACGCGAACCCCTTTGGACGATTTGCGTCAGGCGCAGGTGCGACTCGCGTGGTAGCGACTTGTGGCGGGCAGCGAGGCGGCAGAGATGCCACCACAGATCGGTCGTGGAGCCGAGCGGCTCGCGATCACGGCCGACGTCCTGCTCCAATTCCGTTTCCATCACTAAATCCTTTCTGTTACCAGCAGGTAACGCGGGATGTTACCTAAAAATGGCGCGATTGTCAATACCCCGATTGCCTTCTATACTGGAAAAAATTATGCCAAAAAGAATTTGCATCCTCGGCGCCGGCAATATGGGCACGGCGCTCGCCGTGATGGCGGCCAAAAACGCGCCGGTCACGCTCTGGAGCATTGAGCCCGACGTAGTTGTGACGATCGGCAAAAAACGGGCCAATCCGCGCTACCTCCCCGGCGTGCGTTTGCCGAAAAATATCCGCGCCACCGGCAATCTGGCCGAAGCACTGCGTGGCGCGGCGCTTGTGGTCTTGGCCGTCCCCTCGCACATCGTCCCCTCGCTCGCTCGCGCCATCGCCCCGCTCGCCGGCCGCGGCCAATATTTTTTAAACGCCGCCAAAGGCGTGGAGGAAAAAACCCTGCGCACCATGGCCGAAGTTCTCCGCGACGCTCTGCCAACCTTTGCCCGTTCCCGCGCCGGAACCATGTCCGGCCCATCCATTGCCAATGAATTCGGCCGGGGACTCCCCTGCGCCGTTACCGTCGCGGCTAAAAATAAAAAAAACGCCGAGGCGATAGCAAAATTTTTCCGCACCGATTCTTTTCGCGTGATTACTTCCACCGACCTCCGCGGCACCGCGCTCGGCGGCACACTCAAAAATATCTACGCGCTCGCTTTGGGCATGGTTGACGGACTCGGACTCGGAATGAACGCCAAAGCCGCCTTGCTCACCGCCGCTTTGAATGAAATGAAAATTTTGCTCCACACTCTCGGCGCTCGGCCGGAGTCCGCTTACGAGCTCTCCGGCATCGGCGACCTGATTGTTACCGGCATGAGCGCGCACTCGCGCAACCGCCGTTTTGGCGAGGCGCTCTGCGTTGACTCCGATTGCCGGCTAAAAATGCGGGACCCGGCTCAAACGATTGAGGGCGTCAAAGCCGTCGCCGCCCTCGCGCCGCTGGCGCGAAAGAAAAAACTTAAAACCCCGATTCTTTTTGAAATCGAAGCGGCGCTGTTTAAAAATAAAAAACCGGCAACGGCACTCCAAAAAATCTTCACAACGATTTGAGAGTACGTAGAATATAGAACGTAGTATTTAGTACGTTCTATGTTTTATATTCTATGTTCTATGTACTACGTTCTACCTACTACCTAACCCCCCACCCTCCACCAATACAACCGCCACAGATGGCGCAAAAAATTACATCCTTCCCAGAGCCCCATCTTGCTTTTACCTAAACCGCGATTTTGGAAAGTGTAAGGAATCTCCCGCGCGATTTGGTAGCGCCCTTTAACCAAAATCTCCAAAAGAATTTTGTAACCGATTGGGGTGAACTTGAATCCCTCGATCACCGAACGCCGCAGAAAGAAGAAACCGGAAAGCGGGTCGCGTACCCCACGGGCAAGCGGCCGAGCCAAAACCATGGCCAAAAAGGAAACAACGTAGCGATACCACGGCCACTCCTCCACCGCGCCGCCAGCGAGATGCCGGCTGCCGATGACTAAATCTGCCTGCTCCAATTCTCCCACGAGCTTCGGAATCATCTCCGGCGGGTGGGAAAGGTCAGCGTCCATCACGCCGAGGAGCTCCCCTTTGGCCGCGACGAAACCCGCGAGCACGGCCGTGGCCAGCCCGCGGACTTTGCGTTCAATAACGCGAATGGGGAAAGGAGCTGTGACCGCAGCCACGGCCTCGACCGTGCCGTCAATTGAGCCGTCGTCAACCACAATCACTTCAAGCTCATAACGCGGCCGCAATTCCACGGCGGCTTTCTCCAAACCGGCCATCAGCCGTTCCATCGAACCGCGTTCGTTAAGCGTGGGGATGATGAGAGAAATGAGCATTGAACAACACTCCCGCCAGTGAACGAGGTTTAAAATCCTGGCAACCCGGCCTCATTCCAAAGGCGGACGTATCCTAATTTCTCCAACCATTTTTTGAGATAGTCCGCGTCGAGATCTTCTTTGGAAAGGGCGAGTATTGATTGAATATCTTCCAAGTGCCGCGCAGACCGCGACTCCGCATACCACCGCAATTTGCTTAGAATCAAATCCTCTGGCGTAGAAAAATACACGTCGCGGCCCAGAATCTTTTTTGCCACCCGCCTTTTGAGGCGTGACACGTCAAAGGAGTCCCCCGTGGAAATCCAAAAATCAACCTTCACGCCGGTTATCCCATCAATAAAGTTAAACTCGCCGCGACGCGTTATCGCCTCCTGAATCATTTCGCGGTCGACATACCCTCCCTCGCCAATCGCTTTGAATGCCTGCTCGAGGTCACCGGCTTTTTGCGGCGAGACCTCGATCACGATATCAATGTCGGCCGTGAACCGCGGCCTCCCCCACACGAACACCGCCATCCCGCCGGTGATAAGGTACGGTATCCGAAGCTTATCGAGGATGGCGACGACCTCTATCAGCAATTTTCTCGGGTCGGACTGTTCCATGCGTGTTCCTGGCGTCCATCAGAGCTTTTCCTAAAAACCAAAGACGAATGCCGACCTCGACCTTTTGGTCAGCGGTCATTTTCTTGAAAATGCTGTCTTGGATATCTTGGGCCGTTTTTGACATATTCGTCTGCTACTCACAGTGTATGAAAAATTTAGAAAAAAAAGAAGCCCGGAACGGGATTTTGATGTCTGTTCGAATTTCCAGACCACCTTTCTGCCGTCATCCCAAACTTGACCCGCCCGCAGCGCCTGAGCGCAGCTCTGGCGGGCGAGGTGCGGGAATCCAGAAACAGTTTCTGGATTCCCGCCTTCGCGGGGATTACAAGTAAAGATGTTCTCGAGATTCGAGGGGTGGGTACTTTCGCGTTAGCGATTTCCCCACCCCTTTTCGGGCACGGCGCGCTTGAAGCTTCCCGGCGTCTACTTCATCATCTCGCGGATCTTCGCCGCGACGAGGTTGTGGTCAGCCTCCTTCGTTACGATGACCTGGACGATGGATGAGTAGTTGCACCGGCACTTTCTTTTGGCATCGGCCCAAATCAACCACGTGCCGCCAACGATGCGGACTCGATCGGGCGAGCGTTGACATCCGACGTGACACTCGTTGACATGCGACTCGACATACGAGCCGCGCTCCAACAGCTCGGACGCGGCGTCGGTCTTGAAGTAATACGAATGGTCCTCGTCACTTGTTGAATGGTTGCAGAGGTTACCCCCATCAAAGACTTCCACCTCGATTCGCTCCACCTCCGTGAGGAGGTT
The DNA here is from genome assembly GCA_004299275.1 of Patescibacteria group bacterium. GTDB lineage: Bacteria > Patescibacteriota > Patescibacteriia > 2-12-FULL-57-11 > 2-12-FULL-57-11 > SCSU01. The sequence continues at coordinate 18,718 of SCSU01000013.1, read as the reverse complement.
GGAGGGCATATGCATCTCGCGGAGGGTAGCGACGATCGGGTCGCTCGCCTCCTCGTAGCGGTGGAACACCCCCCGCCGCGCGGAGCCTGACGAGGTCGCCCAGAGACCGAGCATGCCCGGCCTGAGGACGAACCCCTTCTGGTCCCGGAGGCGACGGTTGAGCCGCTCCGGGTCGAGGTGCTTCTCCGACCCACTGACCCGGATAAGGGCAATCATCTTCTGCCCGACGTAGGTAATCTGGCGGGCGAAGTAGCCGCCCATCGAGTTTCCGACTCCGAATGCCGAGTTCGGAGCGATGGTCATATAAACCTCCCCCTTCTGCTCGCCCTCGGCGTGCGTGAGCGTGTAACCGCCGTTCTCGTCGTAGTTGCCGGTGACCAAAATACGCGACATGGTGTCCTCTCATTCCCGATGAGGAAAGTTGTAGGGGCATCGGGACCCATCGCCGTACTTATGCCGAGACCACCCCGACTTTAGTACAACGATAACCTCTATTTTGGGGTCACCAGTCCAACACCGCGTTGAACCTTTTCCCCATTAAATCCTCCGGTGAATAGAAGTGAAGAACTTAATGAGGAAAAGGTATCTGAATTAACACTATGTAAAGAACTTCTTCGAACTTCCAGATTCCTTCCGAGGAAAGAATCTCGAGATTCGAGGGGTGGGTACTTTCGCGTTAGCGATTTCCCCACCCCCGTGGTAGTGCCCTCTCCTCGAAGGCGCTACCTGCTCGCGACCACGGGCTTGGCCGCGGGCTCGACGTTGCTGACCGGCGCCGACTTCCGGATCTTGCTCATCCCGATGGTCGGGATGGTGCCGTAGCCGAACGGCATGTGCTTGCCGTTCTGGACCACCTCGAGCCGCCAGGTCCCGGGCAGCGGCTCGTCGCTCGCGACCGTGGTCTCGGACGAGACCGCGTTCATGGGCGCGTTCGGCGCGCTGACCGCGCTGGCCCCGCAGCCGACGATGGCGACGACGCTGATGACGAGCATGAGCTTGCAAGCGAACAGCTTGGCGATCTTCTTCATGGCACTCTCCTCTGTTGGTTGTTGGCTGTCGTCCTACTCTGGCAGCAGTGGGAGGGTTCGAACCTCCTCTGTCCCTTGGTCACCTGTGAGGGCCGGGTCTTCCACCCGCTTTCCGCCAAGGCACTGCTATAAATGAAAAGGACGTGCGTAACTTTGAGAGAAATGCCGCTTGCGCGGCGTGCTCAAAATCACACACGTCCCTAGAAGCGTTGGACCGCCGGCTTCGGCGCGGCGTCTCTCCTCTGACCCATTCGTGCGAACAGGTTAAAGTGTCCTTTTCAATTTTCAACAAAACAAGTATAGCACGATGAAACCTTTTTGTCAAGGCCATTTTGGTACAAAAAACCGCTGTTTTCAGCCAAATATTAACCACTAAAAAATGGCTTGTTTAAGCCAATTTTTTTACCGAGGCCGAGCCTCGGTGCCTTAACCATTATTCCCTGTAACAATTATTATTCCGATTGTATAATAAGTGGGACTAATTTTTAAACGCCCTTTGGGCAATGCAATATGAACATTGGCCGTTACGCGACAGTTGGCGTCATGCTGGCCTCACTCCTTGCCACTCCGGCCTTGGCCGAGGAGACCGCCACCACGACCAACACTAATCAACCGGCGGCAGTGGTTAAGCCCGTGCTTGACCTCGCTTGCGTGCAGTCCGCGGTGGAAAAGCGCGACAACGCGATTATTGCCGCGGTGGACACTTATTCGACGCACGTGAAAACGGCGCTCACCACCCGCCGCGACGCGCTCAAAGCGGCTTGGGGAATGGCTGACCGCGTGGAACGCCGCAAGGCAATCCGCGCCGCTTGGGACGCCTTCCGCGGCACTTGGCGGAAGGAGAAGCGCGCTCTCACCGATGCCCGCCGCGCGGCCTGGAAGCAATTCCGCGCCGATGCCAAGGCCTGCAAAGCCACCGGCGCGAGCGGCGTCTCGCTGGAGAACGGTGGCGAAGGAGCCGACGCCAGTTTGTAGAAAAACAAAAAACACTCCGACAAGAAAATTCTGTCGGGGTGTTTTTTATTCTCACTAAAGTCGGATGTTCAACATCCGAAAATCTGTAACAGAAAAGCGTTCCTCTTTCGAGGAGCGCTTTTCTCTGGGGTGGCCAATGGGAATCGAACCCATACTAGCGGGACCACAACCCGCTGTGATAACCGTTTCACTATGGCCACCGTATTTTTTATGGTGCTCCCGCCAGGACTCGAACCTGGAACCTTCTCGGTAGAAACGAGACGCTCTATCCAATTGAGCTACGGGAGCAAAATTGACGCTTTCTGTTATTGAAACCAGCGGGATATTACTTCAAAAATCGCCTTTTGTCAACCCTGCTTCGCCAAGGCTTCGCAGGGTTGACACCCCCGAAGCGTAATTTCAACCAACATTTTTCATTCAACTTCATTGGCCCTTGATATCCTTCCCCGATGAAAAGAAGCGAGACTTACGCGAAGGGGTGTCAACGCGTTTCTCGCCGCTTGGCGTGGAATGCCTCGTGAATTTCCCGCAAGTGCTGGTTGGTAACATGGGTGTAAACCTGTGTGGTGGTGATGGAAGAATGTCCAAGGAGCGCCTGCACGCTGCGGATGTCCGCGCCGTTCATCAGGAGGTCGGTGGCGAAAGTGTGGCGGAGGGTGTGCGGCGTAATTTTTTTTGCAATACCGGCGACGCGGGCGTAACGCTCGACCACCCGCTGGACGCTCCGGGGTGTCAGTCCGGCAACTCCCCCTTCTCTCCCCTTCTGCGCGCGGTCATGGGCCACAAACAGCATTGGTGAAATGTCGCCGCGTTTGCCCAAATATTGTTTGAGCCAATATTTCGCTTGGTGCGAAAGAAAGACGACGCGGAGTTTGGCGCCCTTGCCCCGCACGCTAAATTCATCTCGTTCTAAATTGACCTGCTCACGCTTCAAACCCGCCAGCTCAGAAACCCGCAAACCAGTGGAAAAAAGAAGTTCCAAAATCGCCTTGTCGCGGAGCATCACCGGCGAGAGCTTTTTTGCCGTGAGACCGCGCGGATCTTTGAGCGGCGAGTCCAGCAAACGCTCCAGCTCCGCCGCGTCTAAAAATTCCACCTGCCGCATGGGCATCCGGCCCAATTCAATTTTCTCCGGCGAGAGCGCTTTGATGTCCCGCCGCGCCAGATATTTGAGGAAAGAGCGCAGGGCAATCAGGTGATAATTCTGCGTATTTTTTTTGAGCGGCTCGCCCTTGCCGTCAGTCAGGCGGTTGAGCCACAGGCGATATTCCCGGACCAACTCGCCATCCACTTTTCCCGCTTCGGGGTCTTTGGCCCAGCCGATAAAGCGCTCCAGATAAAAACGATAATTCTCCCGCGTGCGGAGCGAGCGGTTTTTTTCAATCTCCAGATAATCCAGGAATTGCGACAATAACGCCGAAAGTTTCATAGTTTTACTCGAGGTTGGACCTCGCGAGGTCCAACCTCGGCTGTATTGTACGACACTCGGACGACAGATACAGCGTCTCTTGACCTATCTGTCAATCTGGACTAGGATTGCTCGGATACGGTTCACAACCGTGTCAGAAAAGGAGGGTGCATGCCGCGCATGTATCAGGATCTCGGTGATTCAACGAAACTGCTCCTCGACCCAACCGAAACGGATCTGCACTCCCACTTCGAACCGCATGTGGCGGCACGGATTCTCTCGCACCTCGACCCGGAAACCGGCGACGCCGCCAACCCCTTCGAGGTCCAGTGCGTCTCCGTGGCCAGCGTTCTCTGGATGCCGTGGTCCATCCACGTCGTCTACCGGACCAAGCGCCGCGTCGGGAACACCGCGGAAGTCAAGGATGGTCTGCAGTTCCTAGTCACGAGACACTTCCGCGAAGTGATGCGCGCGCTCGTCGTGACCGCTGACGGACGCGTCGTAATGCAGCGCGAGCATCGGCGCACACTCGGCAGATGGATGGACATGCATTGCGCCGGCGGGACACGGAGGACAGACCCGCTCGGGACGCTCATCTCCGAGATGATTTCGGAGACCGGGTGCCGACCGAGTGCGGAGACAAACGTCTGGCGCTTGCGCCGAAGCGCGCCGGACGACGGACCCGCGGGCGAGCCGCTCCTCAATTACCTGGCGATCGATCGGGTGACGCCGCCCGAAGGCGGCAAACACATCTGTGTCGAGGACAACATTAAGGGGATCCTCCTCATCCCCTTCGACGAGTGGCGCGAACGCGCGCTCGACGGGGAGTACGACGATCCGTACTCCGAAAACTTCGCCGCGCGCTGCACCTACGACCAAGCGGAACAGCGGATCGCGATCCGCGGACGGCAGGAGCTCCTCCGCGGGAAGGACAAGGAGTAGAGACCGGCTAGGCAATGAGCCTAGCTTTTTTTGCTCCCAAGATTGGATCTCGCGAGAACCAATCTCGCGAGATTGGTTCTCGAATTTTCGGCATTGACGCGCGTAAAGTTCCCTGCTAATGTTGCGCCATCTTAAAACTGATACGGTGTCTTGGTTGGCGGACGCGGACACGAAATGAGCACGAGATTGGATCTCCCTGGGAGATCCAATCTCTGGCGACTCTCGTGCTAGCGACCCCCGACTCGGTCACCGCGAATCTATGTTGGACAAAGCCAAAAAGGAAAAAATCATCGAAAAATTCAAAACCCACGCCAAGGACACCGGCTCGCCGCAAGTGCAAATCGCCATCCTTTCGGCGGAAATTGACGAGCTGGCCAAGCATCTTAAAACTCACAAAAAAGACCATTCCAGCCGCCGCGGTCTGCTCAAAAAAGTGGGCGAGCGCCGCCGCCTGCTCCAGTATCTGAAAAAGGAAGACGAGAAGGCCTGGGACAAGCTCGTGGAACAATTGAAATTGAAATGAAGACTCCTCGGCCTTATGGCAGAGGTATCTAAAATCATGACCGCTTTCATTCGCCGAAGCATACCCCACTTCGCCCTTCGGCCTTCGCCGACCGAAGTCGGCTACGGCCGACGAAGGTCGGGCTTCGCGGGGTTCGCCTTGCGCATTCATCCGCCCCGACGTGACGTCGGGGCGATATTATGCGAAGGCGAATAAGCCGCGGCTCGACCGGCAAAAACCAGTCGGGCTTTCGCGATTTTTAACAAACTCAACGCATTTTATATGATTCGAAGGAAAGACCAGCGAATTGCCGTTTTCATTGACGCCGCTAACATGTACCACTCGGCCAAAAATATTTTTAATGCGCGGCTGAACTTCAAGAACCTGCTCGACGAAGCGGTCGCCGACCGCCAGCTCATCCGGGCCATCGCCTATGTGATTACCACCAAGGGCGGCGAAGAAAAGCCGTTCCTGGACGCGCTCGCGAACATCGGCATCGAAATCAAAAGCAAAGAACTGCAGGAATTCGTGAGCGGTATCAAAAAGGGCGACTGGGACGTGGGGCTCGCAATGGACGCGGTTAGGATCGGCATGGGCGTGGACGCGGTGGTGCTGGCCTCGGGCGACGGCGACTTTGTTGATTTGGTGGATTATCTGCGGCACCACGGCAAGCAGGTGGAGGTGATGGCCTTCCGCGAATCGGTCTCCTCCAAACTCGTCGAACGCGCCGACGGCTTTATTGACCTCTCCGCCGACGCCGACCGCTTTTTAATCCGCGCCGGCCGCCCGCGCGGCGGGAAGTCGGTCATCGTGCGCCGCGGCGGCAAAACCGAGGAAATATAAAAAGGTAGTCCCTCGACAAGCTCGGGAACTAAATTAATGAGTCCCCGAGCGCATTCGAGGGGCTACGATAATAAACGTCGAAAAAAGTTTTCAGATGACCTCATTCTTAAAAAACTATTCTTAACCTTCCGCGTGTCGTCGATAGACACCGATCAGCCGTTGTTCACACGGCGGATTAAGTCTCTCGGCGAAGCGCGGCACCTACTTTATGGTAGAAACGTTTCAAATTGAATGGGCGGGTCGAGAGCTCACCATTCAAACCGGCAAACTGGCCGGCCAAGCCAACGGCGAGTGCACCGTGCGCTACGGCGACACCATGGTACTCGTGACCGCCGTGATGTCCGAACAGATTCGCGAGGGCATTGATTTCTTCCCGCTCCTCGTGGACTTTGAGGAGCGGCTCTACGCCGCCGGCAAAATCAAAGGTTCGCGGTTTATCAAACGCGAGGGCCGGCCGACCGACGAGGCGATTCTCTCGGGGCGCCTCGTTGACCGCAGCATCCGGCCGCTTTTCCCCGACGGGCTTAAAAACGACGTTCAGATCGTGGCCACGGTGATGAGCGTGGACCAGGAAAATGACTCCGATGTCCCGGCGCTCGTCGGCGCCGCGGCGGCATTAATGAGCTCCGACATCCCCTGGAACGGGCCGATTGCCGCGGTAAGAGTCGGACGCGTTGACGGGGAATGGGTGGTGAACCCCACCTTTGCCGAACGGGAAAAGGGCGACCTGGAGGTGCTCGTCGCCGGCACGCCGGAGCGGGTGCTGATGCTCGAAGCCGCAGCCAAACAGGTGCCGGAAGAGGCAATGATCGCGGCCATTGAATACGGGCAAAAAAACCTCGCGCCGGCGCTGGAACTAATCGAAAAAGTGCGGCAGAAGGTCGGTCTGGCGAAACGCGAATTGACCAAACAGCAAACCGAGGAAGAGCGGACCGCGGCCGACGAGGTCAAGGCGCTCACTGCAGAATCCAAAACTTTTCTCCTCCCCAAAATCCGCGAGGCGCTCTTTGGCAACCCCCGCGTCACCAAAGGCGAACGGCTGGCGGCCCTAGATGAGCTCGCCGAAACCTTGGAAACCTGGTTGACCGAAAAACAGGCGGGTAAGGAAAAACGCAAGGCGATTGCCGCGAACGTTGACGGCTGGGTGGAGGCCGAGGTCTCCCGCGCGATTTTAGAAGAGTCTCGGCGCGTTGACGGCCGCTCTCTCACCGACATCCGTGCGCTCGCCGCCGAAGTCAGTTTTATGCCGCGCACCCACGGCTCGGCGCTTTTTGCCCGCGGCGAGACGCAGATTCTCTCGGCCGTGACGCTCGGCGCGCCTTCGGATGAACAAACGCTCGACGGGATGGAAGAGTCCGGCAAAAAACGTTTCTTCCACCACTACAATTTTCCGCGCTACTCGGTGGGCGAAGTGGGGCCAAACCGCGGCCCGGGCCGACGCGAAATCGGCCACGGCGCCCTGGCGGAAAAAGCCATCATTCCCGTGCTGCCGCCGCGCGAGGGCTTCCCCTACGCTATCCGCGTGGTCTCCGAAGTTCTCTCCTCTAACGGTTCGTCCTCCATGGGTTCAACCTGTGGCTCGTCGCTCGCGCTCATGGACGCCGGCGTGCCCGTTGCCGCCCATGTGGCCGGCATTGCCATGGGGCTCGCCACCGAAAAAGGAACCGAAAAATACAAAATCATCACCGACCTGCAAGATTTAGAAGATGGCAAGGGCGGCATGGACTTTAAAATCGCCGGGTCGCGCGCCGGCATCACCGCCATCCAGATGGACACCAAAACCGACGGACTCACGCCGGAGGTAGTGCGCGAGACCGTGCTAGCGGCCCGCGAGGCGCGGCTCAAAGTGCTGGCGGTGATGGAACAGGCGATTCCGGCACCGCGCCCCGAACTTTCGCCCTACGCCCCGCGGCTCATCACCTTCAAAATCAATCCCGACCTCATCCGGAACGTCATCGGTCCGGGCGGCAAAACGATTAACGAAATCGTGGACACCACCGGCGTCTCGGTTGATGTGGAAAACGACGGCACGGTGGTCGTCTGCTCGCCAAACGCCGAGGCGGTGGAGCGCGCGGTCGCTTGGATCAAGGAACTCACTCGCGAGGCCAAGCCCGGGGAAATCTTTGCCGGCACGGTCACGCGGCTTATGGACTTTGGCGCTTTTGTGGAAATCTTGCCCAAACAGGAAGGCTTAGTGCACATCAGTGAGCTCGCGCCGCACCGCGTGCAAACCGTCTCCGAAGTGGTCAAGGTCGGCGATAAAGTTAAGGTCAAGGTGATAGAAATTGACGACCAAGGACGGATTAATCTTTCCATCAGACAGGCGGCTGACCCGAACGCTCCGCCGGTCCCGGCGCGCCGGCCGCCGCCGCGACAAAAATTCGGACACGACCGCCGGTAGCAAGGGCCAAAAAACATGGAAATCCAGCCACAACTCACTGGATTCGAAACCACGAGCCGCGGCCGTTATCTCACCGGACCGCGGCTCTTGTCGCTATGGGTGGTGTTTTCTCTGGCGGTGCTCGCCGAAACCCTGCTTAGTCTCCAAGCTCAAACCGCCCTGCCACCGCTCCCGACGGACACGACTTTAGTCGCCGACCTCAGAACGCCCCAGGAACTAATAAAATACGCGAAAACCAAAGAATTTGGTGGGATGTGGCCAAAAGATGGCCTAATCAATGAAGTTTGGAACTTGGCCGGCATTAAAAGGATAGTGGTGACTGTGGATGAACCGGCGGAAAAACCTTCCTTTGCGCTCTTTTGGCAAAAAAAAGACATACCAATTCCCCAGACAACGCTGATTTTGTGGACTCTGCGCCGGCTTTACCCCGGGGAGAAAAAGCGGCTCCAGCCCGACCAGACCAGCTATCGCGTCTTTCGGACAGACAAAAGCCCGGTGAAGCTCCAAAAATGGGGTACAACCGATTCAATTATGTCGTTAGGACCTGACTTTTGGCTTTATTATCATGATTTTGGCCAGTGGTCGGTCCTAACCACCCAAGAGAAACCGGAATGGAAAAAGGTGAAACTATTAAAAACCAAAGAAATTGAGGGGGTTAGAACCTATCGGCCAGTCGCTCCCAACACGCCGCCAAGCCAGGTTCTGCCCAATTTTTTATACGATTTCCCAGCTTTTTTATCTGTACAAAAAGTGGAAAAGTTATCCCCAAATGTGGATAAAGATTAACCTTTTCAACATACTTATCCACACAAACACCCAAAAATCCGCAAAAGTCCGACAAAAACCTGTGATTTCGGCGATTGACAAGCTGGGGAAAAAGCTGTACAATAATTGTGTGCGCTGGAAAGGCGCGTGCTCCTTGAAACCAAGGGAAGTGTTTCTCTCTCATCCAGAACCTCTGGGTGGGTTGAGGGGCCTAGTTCCCTCTCTTCGCACTGTTCTCGCCTGTGTTCGCCAGCCAATCCAAAACAAAAAGGAAAAGCAAAACGGCGGCAGGTGTTTAACGGGTATCCCCTGCCATGACGGACAGAACTACGCTGTTCGTTTTGGGGCTCCACCCAAGGACGGTCGAAGAGCCAGGTTCCTGCGTTGTGGTTCGAGTGGGCCGACCCATCAAGGGAAGGGTTGAAAGTTTCGACCCCTGCCTTGATGGGTAACCCCCAAACCACGGCGCCGCGAGGCGATCCGTGTCTGCAATCTTTTTAGCGACATTGGCATCGCCTCTTTTTTGTTTATCACACAGACCTTGAAGGTCTGTGAAACGGACCTTCAAGGTCCGTGGCGGTTGCCAAAATGGTCTTTCCGGCCTATACTCTGCCATATCATAATAGAAGAGAGATGAACTCTATGGACCCAAAAACACTCAAGAAAATTGAAGAAAACCTCTTGGCCGAAAAAAAACGGCTGGAAAACCAGCTGTCTCAATTCGCGCCCAAAGAGGGTTCTGAGGCCTATGAGGTCCAGTTCCCCCAAATCGGCGATAAAGACGACGAAAACGCCGCCGAGGTGGACACTTATTCCACCAACCTGGCGCTGGAACGGACGCTCCGGAACTCGCTCCGAGATATCGAGGCGGCTCTGCGCCGGATGAAGGAGGGGACTTACGGCATCTGCAAATATTGCGGCAAAGAGATTGACCAAAAACGCCTGGTCGCCCGTCCGGTCTCCTCGGCCTGCATTGACTGCAAAAAGCGTCTAACGCAGGAGGCATAAAATAACGAAGTCCCTCGACTCATCCCGCGGCGCGGGATTCGCTCGGGAACTATAAAAACTAGTCCCCGGGTAAAATCGAGTCCCCGAGCGAAGTCTGCCCGCCGAATCCGCCAACTGGCGGAGTAAGCGGGTCGAAGGGCCACAATGATGCGGAAAACAATGTTTCCCATCGCTGGATTTTTGGCCGCGGCGCTGCTCTTCGCCGCTGACCGCGGCCTCAAGTGGTACGCCACGCACTCTCTCCCGCCGGAGGGAGTGTTTTGGATTCCCCGCTTCCTCGGGCTCGAGCGCTACCAAAACCGCGGCCTCGCCTTTGGCCTGCCCGCCAACCAACTCCTAATTTTACTCGCCTCGCTTGTGGTCGCCGTCTATCTCGTCAAAAAAATTATGGCGGCCGGACGCTCGCCGCGGGCGTTTACCGCCCTCGCTTTTCTCCTCCTTGGCGCCGGCAGTAATTTTTTTGACCGCCTCTATTTCGGTTATGTGATTGATTATCTCCGCGTCGGCCCGCTTTCGCTCGTGAACATTGCCGACGGGATGGTGCTCGCCGGGCTCCTCCTCGCGTTTTGGGGAGGACCTAAAAGAATTTAAATTTGGACAATGTCTTCTCGACCCGCGCGGAGAGAACTTCAACTCGAGCAAAAAGAATTGAAGTTCCCTCGACCAGCCTACTCCGCCAGCTAGCGGGTTCGGCCGGCAGGCTCCGCCCGGGATGACGATTTGAAGATATTTTAACGGGCTTGGTAACTAAATAAAAAAAAGCCGCGGGTTGCGGCTCTGGCGCGCGTTCCGGCTTCCGCTAACCGCGGATGCCGGTGGGCCTCTTGTCCTTCGCGTCGCGCTTCCCCGGACCGAGCTTTTCGTAGAAGATGGAAATAGTGACGTGCGGCCTGTCGTGGGCTGATGCCGCAACACTCTCGCTCTGGGAGACGAGGACAGGAATCGCGTTTTCCTCCTCTAGAAATTCGTTGATCTGCCCCGCCAGCTCATCCGCGTTTCCGCTGATGAAAATCTTCACCTTCATCGCTTCCTCCTACTTTTCGTAGAGATAGACGGTCGCGACCATGGCCTCACCCAGCGACGGGCCCCCCACCGCCTCGAAGACGCGGGGCGTCCACCCCTTGGCCGCGATCTCGTCGAAGCAGGCCCGGCGGACTGCTACGGCGCGCTCTGCGACGCCGACCGCGCCGCAGAGCGGGGTCAAGAAGAGCTTGGCCCGGCACCGGCTCGGCTGATTGGCGGAGAACCAGTGGATGGTGACGACGACGGTCATCCCCCTCTCCTCCTCCTCCGTTCTGACGAGGCTGAGGGAAATGTCGTAGTCGAACGCCCCGCCGCCGTATTCCTCGAGATGGCGATTCAGCGCTTTCTCGGCGCGGCTCGTGCCCGCGTCCGCGGCGAAATCACCGGGCTGGAAAAAAAACGTCTTTCGCTCCATGTTTTCATTCTCCTCGCTGGTGACGAAAGACCAAACCCTAACAAACGACGGCGCCGCCGTCAAGGATCGTCGGATGTTGGACGTCCGACGTCCACACCAAAATTGGCATCTGCCGACTTTATTGTTAAGCTCTCGCTATATGGCGTTTGAGATTCCCCAACCGCACCCCCACCACAAACAGCACCTTTCTATAGGGGTTGCCCTGACGGCGCTCACACTCGCCGTCGCTTTTCATTATCTCTTTGCCGAGGTTCCCTACGGTTTCTCTTTCGCGGTTTTCGTCGCCCTGCTAGTCGCGGGTCTGCACATGGTCATCGCGCTCACCGGCCGCGGCGGCAATACCTGGGCCTACCTTTTCTTAATCCCGGTTGTCCTCGGGGTTGTCGCCGAGTCGCTCTTAGCAAGTTGGGCCGTCCGTCTACTGACTCCTGTTCTGGTCGCCGTCTCCCTCGCTTTCTTCTCCTATTGGCGCACTCATCCCGCCATTCCTTTTTGGGAAGTGAAGAGCTTGTGGCCGTCTGCCCTGATAACGGAAACTATCTTCCCCATCCACGGTCTGGAAGAATTTTTCTCCGGTCTTCGCGTCGGTAAAAACTGGTTCCGGGCGCTTATCGGCGCGGTCGTGGCCCTGCCCTTCCTCATTGTTATCGGCTCCCTCTTCTCAGGAGCAGATCCTCTCCTCCGACAGACGCTGTCCGATTTGCTCAACTTCGAGCGGCTTCCCGAGTTCACGTGGAAGTTCTTCCGCGACTTGATTGCTTTCTTTTTCTTCCTCGGTCTTGGCTGGGGGATGCTCTCCCGCGCGCTCACGGGCCGTCGGCCAGTCCTGCGCGAGCGCGGGGAACCGGTTGACCGCGTGATTTATGGAACTTTTTTGGCCGTCATCAATATACTCTTCGGCCTCTTCCTGGCGTTCCAGTTTATCTACTTCTTCGGCGGGGAGTCGCTCGTCGCGGTGCGGGGTTTGACTTACGCCGAGTATGCCCGCTCGGGATTTTTTGAGCTCCTCTGGGTCGCGATAATCGTCTTCCTCATTGCCTGGGTCATCTACCGCAATACCGAGATGCGCGAATGGCTGTCTCGAGGCTTGACTCTCCTGCTCATCCTTCAGACCGGCGTCGTCATCGTTTCCGCAACGATGCGGCTCCTGCTCTATATCAACGCCTACGGGCTCTCGGTCTCTCGTTGGTGGGCGGCGGCGGTGATTCTCCTCATCTCGGCCGTTCTTTTGGGCTTAGCCCTCGGCACCTTGTCTAAACGCGGCTTTGCTTTTATCGCCAAGACACTTTTCCTCGGCATCCTCTTTGTCCTCTCGGGCTTGCTCCTCGTAAATGTCGAGGGGTGGGTGGTGAAAACGAATGTTGATAGATTTCTTTCCGGCCAAACAAAAAAACTTGATCTCTTCTATTTGGAAGATTTAAGTTCGGACGCGATTCCGGCTTTGGTGTCCTTGTACCAAAAACCCTGGCCCAGCGAATCCCCGGAGGGGAGACACGAGGGTGAAGGTAGAGCTCTCACGTCGCGGCAGGAACTCGCAAACAGTCTGCGGGATAGCTCCGACCGCATCATCAAAATGGTATACGCCGATTGGCGGCGAGCGACTATCGCTGATTATCGGGCCGTCGCCGCGGCGAGCTCAGTGCCGGAACAAGTGAAGGTGAATAATCTGCCGCAGGCGAAAGCGAGCCCGTTTAACCCAATCCTCGGCGTGCCCGCGGGCGAGGTGCCGGAGCGCTACGAAGGCAATATCATTCTTGACGGAAAACCAATTACGGATTTACGGGGACTGTTGCCGCGCGAGGTTATCGGCAATGTCTCTCTTCAAAATACCGGAATCAGTTCGCTTGTGGGTCTGCCCCAAACGATTACCGGCGATCTTGACCTCCAGGGCAATAACCTCACGAGTTTGGCCGGAATTCCGGAGACAATCGGCGGAAATCTGAACCTATCACGAAATCCGCTCCAGTCGCTCGCGGGATTACCGCGCTCCATCGGGGGCACATCATTTTATCTGTATGACATTCCGGCAAAAACTATCCCGCCCGGGACCAACATTGGATATGTGATTAACGTCAACTCCTGGCAGGTGGAGCTAATCCAGGACGCAAAAGCCAAGGGCTACCCCGTGTACGTGGCGCCAAAATCAGCTATCTGATGTTTGGCGTCCGTCATTCGTCCACGGACCTTGAAGGTCCGTTTTACAGACCTTCAAGGTCCGTAGGGGGGGCTTGACACGAACCGCGGCCCAAGGCAGCGGTTTTTTGTTTACGCTGGAGATGGGGATAAGCCCACTTTCGGATGTTGAACAGCCGATTCGTTTCCTTTGATTATGTCCAAAATCTACACAGCGGCCATGGTCGGGCTGGAAGCGCCGGCGGTTGAGGTGGAGGCGGATGTAAGCGCCGGTCTGCCGCGTTTTACCATCGTCGGGCTCCCCGACGCCGCCTGCCAAGAGGCGCGCGAGCGGGTCAAAGCGGCCGTCAAAAACTCCGGTTTCCCTTTCCCCCACACCCGCGTCACGGTGAATTTGGCCCCGGCCAACGTCAAAAAAGAGGGTTCGCGTTTTGACGCCGCTATTGCCTGCGCGGTCCTCTGCACCTTGGGCGAACTGGATGCCGGCGCCTTTGGAGAAAAATCGCGGATTGTCGGCGAGCTGGCGCTCGACGGCCGGCTCCGGCCGGTGCCCGGGGTGCTGGCCGTCGCTCTGGAGGCGCTCGCCGCGGGGGCGGAAAAAATTTTCGTGCCGGCGGAGAACGCGGCCGAGGCGGCGGTAGTGCGCGGCATCAGCGTGCATGCCGCGCCTTCGCTCCAAAGTTTGGTCAGCCACGCTAACGGCGCCGAGCTCCTGCCCGCGAGCGCGCCCACCGAGATTGCCGCGCGGGTGCCAAACCGAAGCGACGAGGTTGACCTCCGCCACGTCCGCGGGCAGGAACAAGCGCGCCGCGTGCTTGAGATTGCCGCGGCCGGCGGCCACAATCTGCTCCTCGCCGGTCCGCCGGGCTCGGGCAAAACCCTGCTGGCGCGGACGCTCCCGACGATTCTGCCGCCAATGACCCTGGCCGAGGCGCTCGAGGTAACTAAAATTTGGTCAGTGGCCGGCGCTCTGCCGCCGGGAGTGCCGATTGTCTGGGAGCGGCCCTTTCGCACGCCGCACCACACCGCCTCGGCTATCTCGCTTGTCGGCGGCGGCACCAACCCCCGTCCCGGCGAAGTCTCGCTCGCTCACCGCGGCGTGCTCTTTGCCGATGAATTCCCGGAGTTCTCCCGTCAGGTGCTCGAGAACCTCCGCCAGCCGCTTGAGGACGGAACTATCACGGTCTCGCGCGCCGCCGGCACGGTGCGTTTCCCAGCGCGGTTTATGCTGGTGGCCGCCATGAACCCCTGCCCCTGCGGCTTTGCCACGGACAAAAGCGGCCGCTGTTCCTGCCTGCCCTCGCAAATCGTCAAGTATCAGAAAAAAATCTCCGGCCCGCTGCTCGACCGGATTGATTTGGCAGTGGATGTGCCCAAAGTGGAAGCGGCCAAGCTCGTGGCTGACCACGAGGCGGAGTCCTCAGCCAGCGTCCGCGAACGCGTGGTGGCCGCGCGGGAACGGCAAATTTCCCGGATGCGCGAACGCGGGCTCCACGCCAACTCTGAGATGTCGGCTGCTGATGTTAAACGCTTTGCCGCACCGGACGCCCAAGGGATTGCTATTCTCCGCGCCGCCATCGAAACGCTCCACCTCTCGGCTCGGGCCATGAGCCGGACGCTCAAAGTGGCCAGGACCATCGCTGATCTTGAAGGCTCGGAGCGGGTTTTCTCCAACCACATTGCCGAAGCCCTGCAATACCGGCCGAGAATTGACTAGGACAGAAATAATCGGATGTTCAACATCCGACCATCTTGTCTTTTGGCTGGCTTTAATATAATCTCCGGGTTTGCACGAAAGGAGGAGTCGTGCCCGAAAATCAGGAAAAAACAACCTACGCCTTCATCGCCATCGAGGACGAGGAAGACGACGGTCACTGGTCGCAAGACCCGCGCGCGGCGGAGGACCGCCGGCGCGAAGAGGAAGAACCACCGGCACTCCGGCTCACGCCGTCGGCCGGGAAAAAACGTCGGTCGAAAAAGGAGCCGCTGCCGAAAAAACTCTTCATCATCGTTGACGGGAGAGAACTGCGGCGAACTGTTCGCGAGTGGGAGGCGCGCCATCTCGGCATGCGCATCGCCGCCGCCGAGCTCAAGAAGCTCGTGATTCGCAGCCGAGTGCGGGAGAACTCGGCCAAGAGCGAGGCGCAGGCCGCGTCATTCACCCGCTGGTGGCTCCGCAACATGTGGCAGGCGAAGAAACAGGATGACCTGCCGCCGGACCCCGACCAGCTCCGCGCCTTCCCCAAAGCCAAACTCGCCGAGATCTGCGAGACACTCCGCGACGAACTCTTGGGAGAAACGCCGCCGACCGAAGAGCAACAACCCCCAAAGAAACTCACGGCCGTCGGCGCCCAAATCGCCCACCAGATCGACGAAGTCATGCGCGAGGGCGAGCGACGCAAGCTCGCCGAGCGGGGACTGAACCCCGACTCGGCCGAGCCGCCCGGGACTCAGCTCGTTCTGCGACCACTTCCCGCCGACGCGTCAAGCGCGGCCAAGCACGAACCGAAGTGCGGCCAGTGCGGACAGGCTTGTGTCTACTGCACCGAGCGCGCGCCGGCGCCTGTTCCCCCGCCCGTTGCTCCCGGCCGTGGACAACGGCCAACGAAAAAGCGGCCTCGAGCCGCTCCCGTCGCCCAACTGGCGCTCCCTCTCACCCCCGCGGTTTCGCACTGAAACTGTCGGGGCGTTTTTTATTTGCCTACGAAAATACGAAGGCGAAAGTACAAATTTGAATTTTTCATCGCCCGCTGATTTTACGCGCTGATATCGCCGATAACATCAGCGTTGATCAGCGACAATAATCAGCGGGCTGTATGACTCATTATCTCAAATACGGCAGCGGGTTCACCGCGCGGCCGCCGATGCGGACCTCAAAGTGGAGATGCGTGCCGGTGGAGTAACCAGTGGTGCCGACCTTGGCAATCGTCTGGCCGCGCTTCACGTAATCTCCAGCCCTGACCAAGAGTTTGCTTGAGTGGGCGTAACGGGTGAGATAACCGTCGCCGTGGTCAATGTCAATCATCAAGCCGTACCCCTTGTTCCAGCCGGCGCGGACCACCACGCCGTCCTCCGCCGCGTAAATGGGCGAGGTGTAATCGCCGTCAATGTCAACACCAGTGTGAATGCGCACCCCGCGCACCCGCTCCCAAACGCCGAAGTACTGGGTGATGACCCGCCCCGGCGTCGGCCAGAGATAGCGCGTACTCTTGCCCGCTTCAGCCGGCGGCCTAAAGATGCTCCCGATCGGCGCAATTGGCCGCGGCGCGCGGGCGATCTTGGGCGCGGCGGCGGCCGGCGGCTCGCCGTCCGGCACCACCAGCTCCTCCCCAATGGAGAGCTCCGCCGCGGAACCTAAACGATTTACCGCCAGAATCCGGTCGGTCTCAGCGCTGTAGCGCTTGGCAATCTTCTCCAGCGTATCGCCGCTCTTCACCTTGTGTAGGACGCCGTCCATCGGCAAAATCTTCAGCTTGTCGCCGGCGTGGATAAAGTCGCTCGGGCCGAGATTGTTGGCCCAAAGGATAGTCCGGACCGAAATGCCGTAATCCCCGGCAATAGAGCCGATGGAGTCGCCCTGTTCCACAACATAAACGACAATGCGGTCGCGGGACGCAATTTGGCGTCCGCCGGGGCTCGTCGGCGCCAAAACCGCGCTCCCCTCGGCCAAAGTTTTATAAGTCGTGGGCACAAAAACTTCCGTGTCCACGTCAATGTGTTCGCTCCGGAGCACGCCGCCGCCCAGATAGCTGATGCCGGCCGGACGGTAAACCGGCGGGATTTCATCCTCGACCACCTCGTTTTCATCCTCCTCGCCGCTCGAGAGGGCGGCAAACAGAGGCATTCGATTGGTTGATTCAGCGTTCACGGCATTGCCCGCCCAAACGCTCGCGGCGGAAACGGCTAACGAAACGGCAATCACCGCGCCATGCGCTACAAAACGGTTGGCCACGAGAAAAGCCAGCCAGCTTTTGGAAGTAAAGAGCACGCCTCGGAGAGCCCGCCGCGCGAGCAACAACGGTCGGTAGAGACGCACAAACACCTGGCGAAAAAGAAACCGGAAAAACGGGCGGAGCGGCGCGCCTAACCACCGCAGAGCAATGGCTCCCGGATATTGCAACGCCTTTATCGCTTCAAAAAGGACGACCAAAAGGCGCGTGCCTAATTTTTTTAGCGACTTGGAAATATTGGTTAAATTAAGCCAAAAATGGGCTGCGAGCCCACTCCAAACCAGCGGATAAAATAGCAGAAAATCGGTAAAATGTCAACCGCGGGGGCACTCTTTAACCGGGGCAAAATTTAGGCGGTGCGCCGGAGTTGCTCCCAGCCGCCGCAGCGCTCGGCAGTGCGCGGCGGTGCCGTACCCTTTGTGTCGGGCAAAACCGTAGCCCGGGTATTGGCGAGCGAGCTCGAGCATCAAAGCGTCACGCGTAACTTTGGCCACGACCGAGGCCGCGGCGATGGATTTAACCAGCCGATCGCCGTGCACTACCGCCCGCTGAGGCAAAATCAAGTTGGGAATTTTGAAAGCGTCAACGAGCAAGGCGTCCGGCGGCAAGGCCAAGGCGTTAACCGCCCGGCGCATGGCGAGGAGCGCGGCCGCGCGGATGTTCATTTTGTTCACTTCCTCAATAGTCACGATACCGGTGGCGAACGCGGCGCCGCGGGAGTGCAATAGTGAAAAAACTTTTTCCCGTTGCCTGGCGGAGAGGAGTTTGGAGTCGCGCAAAAGCCCGAGACGCGAATTAGACGGCAAAATCACCGCCGCGGCCACGACCGGCCCGGCCAAAGCGCCGGTGCCGGCCTCATCCACGCCGGCAATCGCGCGGTAACCCGCCGTCGCGAGTTCCTTCTCGTATTGGAAATTTGGGCGACGCATGCGATTGACCTTATTCTAACCCTCGCCTATCATAATCCCTGCTTATCATTTAAGAAACTTTCGCGCCCGCCGGGCGCCAGCTCTATGAACGGCATCATTCTTTTTTCGCTCGCCGCCGCCGCGGCCGCCATTGTCTACGGCATTGTCCTTACTCGCCGCATCCTCGCCCTGCCCGCCGGGGAAGGTAAAATGATCGGCATCGCCAAGGCCATCCAGGAGGGAGCGCGCGCCTACATCACCCGGCAGAACAAAACCGTGCTGGCTATCGGCCTGATTCTCTTTTTGGTCATCGGGTTCATCCCCTCCCTCGGCTGGGTAACGGCGCTCGGGTTCGCGGTTGGCGCGTTTCTCTCGGGACTCGCCGGCTACATTGGGATGTCCGTCGCCGTGCGCGCT
>SCSU01000012.1 GCA_004299275.1 Patescibacteria group bacterium | reverse complement strand
CTCATTCGCTGGATTACGGGCTTCCTCCACTTCCATCCGATTGTGAAATGTCGACCTAAATTACCAACCAAATTAGGGCGTTAATGCCGTATATTTAATAAGTATGAACCCCGACCTGCGCATTATCCGAGCTTTTGCCAACGCGCGAAGAATTGAGATTATAAAAAAACTCCAGACCAGCGGTTCCTTTACCGTCACCGGCTTGGCGCGGGAGATTGGGCTCTCCTTCCGCTCAACATCAAAACACCTGCAGCGTTTAGATAACGCCAATCTCCTTGAGTCCAGCCGCCAAGCCAATGCTATTTGGTACCGCCTTCGGGAAAGCCTCCCCGACTTGGCGCAAGCGGTTCTTAACCATTTAAGGTAAACTAGAAATAAACATCTATGAATTATCGTTTGATTGCCATCGGCGGCGTCGTTCTCTTTCTTTCCGGACTTTTAGCCGGCTACAAACTTTTTGCGCCGGGCAAGGCGCCGGCGGCCGCGTCAAGCCAGCAGCTCATACTCACTACCCTTCACGACCGGGGATTTTTGGTGACTCAAACTTATATTTTTGACCAGCCGGCAGTGATAAAAAAATCAGCCGGCAGCGCGCTTAAGGATTTCTTTTTCGGCCAGACAATCGCGGCGCGCGGCACCATGGAGGTCAATTTGGGAATTGATTTGGGAAAAGTTGAAGCCGGGGACGTGGAATTTGCCGCTGATACGGTAACCGTGCGCGTTCCGGCCGTCTCGCTTTTTAACACCCGGCTGGTTGGTCCGGTAGAAGTCAAAAACAGCCAGGGCCTGCTCAAAAAACTTTTTGATTCCGACGATGGTTACAACGAGGCGCTCGCGGCGCTCTCCCGCGCGGCCGAGGAGGCCGCCGGACGCCCGGAGCTCGTCGAACGGGCGACGGCGCGCGCTAAAGAAGATGTTGAACGGCTCCTCATCTATTTCTTAAAAGACAAAAAAATTATTATTTCAGTAAAGTAAGCTAATCGCGTTAAAATTGGACAAATACGCGAAAAAAAGCGATGATGAATCCATGAATCCTTTTTTTCTCAATTTCAGCCGCGAGGAATACGAGCACTTGAGCCGGGCGCTCGTGGTTTACGACCACCTTCGGCACCAGAATCGCGGACGCCGCGGGGCGCCGTCCTCGGAAGTGAGTCCGGTCCAGGAACGCTGGTTGGGGGAGTCCGACCGGGCCGGTTTTGCGTTCTCCGAGGAAGAAAAGGATAAATTGCTTGACGAGGCCTACCGGGAAATTGACAAATTTATCGAAGGCGAAAGCTGGCCGGCGCTGGCCTGGTGGATTGCCGAACGCGAGTACGCCCGGCGCGCCGGCGGCGGAACCGATGCCGAGACGCGCGACTTGGTCATTGACCGGATTTATCACGAGGTGATGGAAGAATTTATGCGCCACGGCATTGACCGGCTGACCATCCAGGGTATTCCGCGGGAGGAGGTTTCCCCGGGCCGCGTCACGCAGGCCTTAAAAATTTTGCGTTCGCAAACTAAAAAAATCGCGAGATGATTTGTTGCCCTGTTTACCCAAAGCCGCGCCGCGCAAGGTCTGACCTCTCCGGGAAGTCAGACCTTGATAAATTATGAGTCCGCACATTACCGCCTCAACTTTCTACCAATATTTGGCTTGCCCCCTGCAACTCTGGTTTGAGCTCCATGAGAAAAAGAAAAAGAAGGGGAAAGTGTCGGAGATTCAGAAGAAACTTTTTGAACGCGGCCGGGCGCACGAGACGGCGCTCGCCAAGTCGTTGGGGCTCACGGCCGCGACGGTCGAGCTCGAGGACCGGGATGAGGCCTTTACCCGGACGCTGGAGCTGATGAAAGAGGGAAAAATGATTTACCAAGGCACGCTCCTTGACGGCACCTGGATTGGCCGGCCGGATTTTTTAGTCCCCAAGCGCGGCAAGTCGCGGCTCGGCGGCCATCACTATACCGTGATGGACGCCAAACTGGCGCGCGAAGTCACGGATGAACACCGTTTTCAGCTGGCTTTCTACGCACTGCTGCTCGAAAAAATTCAGGGCGTCCGGCCGCGCTATGCCGCGATAATTAACGTGGAACGCGAGGAAATTCGCGTGGACATCAATGAATTTCTTGATGAATTTCATTTAACGCTCGCGGAGATTGAAAAAATTTTGGCCGGGGAAAAACCGGCGCCGTTCCTTTCTTCCTCCTGCAAAGAGTCGCCGTGGTTCGGCGCTTGCGTCGCCGAGGCGCTCGCCTGCAACGATTTGAGTTTGCTGCACAAACTCCGGCGGAGCGAATACGAAAAATTCCGCAACGCGGGCATTCGGACGATAAAAAATTTGGTTGACGCCGACTTGAGAGTTCTCCCCAACCGGCTCGCTGGCATTTCACTCGCGCGAATTGAGCGCCTACGCCAGCAAGCCACGGCACTTTGGGAGGACACGCACATCGTGCACGACACGCCGGAGCTGCCCGAAACAAAAGTTGAGGTTTATTATGACGTGGAATCCGACCCGCTTGCTTCGCCCGAGCGCCACTATCTCCATGGCGCGCTGGTGAGCAAAAAGGGCAAGCTCGACCGCTCGGCTTACCGCGCGTTTTTGGTCAGGAACCCTCGCGAGGAGGGCCGCGCTTGGCTCAGGTTCTGCGTCTTTATCCAAAAACTGCCGAAGGAGGCGGTAATCTATCACTACGGCCGCTACGAGCATCAGGTGATTCGCGAACTCACGGCCCGCTACGGCGCGCCGCCACCGGCGCTCTCTAGGCTCGCCGAGATGATTGACCTCCAAAAGGTGACCCAGAGGTCGGTGATTTTCCCCGTAACTTTTTATTCGCTCAAAGACATCGCCAAGTATCTGGGTTTTCGCTGGCGACACAAGGAGGCCTCGGGACTCAATTCCATCCAGTGGTATAACAATTGGCGTGAACAGGCCGGGAGCGCCGGTGGCAAAAAGATGCTCCGCGACATTTTGGAATATAATGAAGACGATGTCCGCGCGACCAAGGTGCTCAAAGATTTTTTGGCGGGACTTAAAACAGCAGAGGTATGAAACGCGTTTTATTTGTTATTGTCATCGTCGGTTTGGCCGTTGGTATATTTTTGGATTATGGCGGCAGACAGCGACCGATAGAGACTGTTAGCGAGTCGGTCAGCAGCGAGATTCAACCTCGGGAGGTTCGACCTCGAGCGGTCCAACCTCGTTCGGAGCCGGCGTTGATTCCAGTCACCCTGCAAGTGCTGGCAGGAGTTTATAACAAATCTTTGCTGGGGCGGAAGTTGAAGGTGCCAGTTGGCTGGAGCATCTCTGTTTTTGCCTCGGGGCTGGGGAAAGCGCGGATGCTCGCGCGGGACGATCAGGGCACAATTTATGTGACCGGCATGGACAAGGGTTTGGTCTACGCACTGGCTGATCAGGATGAGGATGGCGTGGCTGACAGAAATGTTGTCTTTAAAAAAGGTCTGCGGAAACCGAGCGGAATTTTTTGGCATCAAGGTTGGCTTTATATTGCCGAAGAGAATCGAGTCATCCGCGTCGGACCGCCAGACTATAAACCGCAGGTTATTGTCCGTTCTTTGCCGGCTGGCGGCAATCATGTCACGCGCACTTTGGCCGTTCTGGGCGGCAAACTTTATGTGTCAGTCGGTTCTTCTTGCAACGTCTGCAAAGATAATCCGCGTCGAGCCGCGGTGCTGGAATACAATTTGGATGGAAGCGGGGAGCGGGTTTACGCCCGCGGACTCCGGAACGCCGTAGGACTCATCGCCGGCCAGGACGGGAAGCTTTGGGCCACGGACAATGGCCGTGATTGGCTTGGCGACGATTTGCCCCCGGAAGAAGTCAATGTGGTCGAGGAAGGAAAAGATTACGGCTGGCCTTATTGCTACGGCGACCGTGTGCCGGATCCGGAGTTTGGTTCGCCGGAACGCTGTAACACAACCGAGCCGCCGACCGTCTCCTTTCAAGCCCACTCGGCGCCGCTAGGGCTCCGCTTTCTTGGCGACTCCTGGCTCGGGCCCTATCGCGGTGATTTGATTGTCGCTTCGCATGGCTCCTGGAATCGGAATGTTCCGACGGGCTATAAATTGATTCGGATGAAACAGGAAAATGGCCAGTGGCTGGTATCTGATTTCGTGACCGGCTGGCGGCGGGAGGGAGAGGAAGCCTGGGGCCGGCCAGTGGACGTGCTGGAAGGCAAAAATGGCGAGCTTTTTATCTCTGACGATTTGGCCGGTGTGGTTTATCTTCTCCGGCCGCCGGCTGGGCAGAGTTGACATTGCGTCAATTCCGCGATACCTCTTTTCTTTATGAAAAAAATTTGTTGGCTGTTTATTTTTGTGGCGTTACTTGGCGCCGGCGCGGCTTTTGCCGGGCGGGGGCGTCTGGCGCAGATTTTTACGGCAGCCGCCAAACCGGAAATCCCGCCAGCGCAAGGCGTTGAGAAATTTGTCGCGACGAGTTCGGGGAGTCAGAGGTCGAGCGAGGTTCTACCTCCTCGGGAGGTCAAACCTCGGGTAGAGGCGCCGGAAAAGCTCAACTTGGCGGTGCCTTTTACCGTCCAGGCGCCGCACGCGAACTGGGTCCAGCCCTATGAGGACGCCTGCGAGGAGGCCTCGAGCGCCATGGTTCATTACTATTATTCCCAACAAAAATTCGCCAATGCCGACGCGGCCGACGCCGAACTCAAAGAAGTTTTTTCCTGGGAAGACCAGACCTTCGGCACTAACAAGGACACCACGGCCGAGCAGACCGCCCGCATCCTGCGCGAGCACTACGGCCATAAGCGCGTCCTCGTGCGCTATGACATCACCGCCGAGGATATCCGCGCCGAGCTCCGCGCCGGGCGGCCGGTGATTGTGCCGGCTTACGGCAAGGCGCTCGGCAACCCTTATTTCAAAAACGGCGGGCCGGTCTATCACATGCTGGTGATTAAGGGCTACATCGGCGACGATACCTTTATCACCAACGACCCGGGCACCAGGCGCGGGGCGGACTATGTTTATAATGTTAAAACTCTGATGAACGCGATTCACGACTGGAACGGCGGCGACGTGCCGAACGGGAGGAAGGTGATGATTGTTACCTATTGAAAGGCTGGAGGGGGAGGTTAGAAGTTGGAGGTTAGGGGTTGTATGAATGTCAGTGAACCGTGGAGGCAAAGACAATGGACAATTTATCACCTCGTAAAATTAGCGGCGGTGCTAGTCCTGATTATTTTTGCCGGACAAAAGCTGCTGCGCTTTGCCTGGCCACGGTTGTTCGTTCCACCGACGGGAAAACTTCAGATTCTTGCCCCTGAGGCCTTTGCCGTCATCGGCAGTTTTCCGCCGATTGAAGTTGTCTCACCGGCGCCGGCTACGGAAGTCGTGGTTCGCATCCTTGACTGGAACGGCCGGCCGCTGGCCGAAGCGGAGGCCGTTTCGGACAGTTCGGCGCGGGTTGCCCTTCGGTCCTATCTCCCGTATGCTTTAACTGAGTTGGGCTGGATTGAGGCTGAAAGTTTGGCCCAAAAAATCAAAACGCAAGTCAGTTTTGAACGCGCCACGAGCACGGTGCGGCTCTACTTCGCCAAAGCCGGCGGCGAGCCCACGGAGTCCTGCAAAAAAGTGTTTCCGGTCAGCCGGACTGTTTTAAAAAATCAAGACGCCGGCCGCGCCGCGTTGGAAGAGCTCCTGCGCGGGCCGAGCGAGCAGGAGTTAAGTGAAGGATTGATTACGGCGATGCCGCTCAAGGTAAAGTTAAAAAGTTTCGAGCGGAGCGGCGGTGAGGTCAGAGCCGATTTTGATGCCGGCCTCAAGCGGGGGATTGGGAGCGAGTGCGCTCTCGCGGCGCTGCGGCGGCAGATTGAAGAGACCATCAAAGCCGCGGCTGCCGTCGAGCGTGTAGTGATTTTAATCGAGGGCAAAGCGCTATGACTATCATTGATGGCCTCTTTACCGGACTCGTCATCGGGTTCATCACCTCGATCCCGGCGGTTATCTCCGAAATCGTCCGCCACGGCAAAAATTTGCCGTTGTTGATTGACGTCAAAGAAATCGGCACTCACCACCTTAAAGAAAAATACGTTTTGGAGTGGAGTCTTTTTTTGCACCTCGGTCTTTCGGCCGTCTTCGGCGGCTTCTATCCGGCCTTGGTTTCCCTCGGGGCGTTTGCCACCTATTCCTTTTTTTCAGTCGCGCTTTACGGTTTAATTTTTTATCTTTTTTTCGGCCTGTTCATTTTTCCGGCAATCGGCTTGGGCTTATTCGGCCGGCGCGAGGGGCACCTAGTCTGGCTGGAACTGCTTTTGACCAGCGTGCTTTACGTGGCGGGCTTTTGGTATGCCGCGACGTTTCTTTTTATCAGCTAGCTTGATTGCCGTCCTCTTGTTCAACTTCTCCGCGAGCGCGGCGCTGGCCGAACCTTTGGCGTCGGAATCAAAAGTCGCGCCCACCGCCGACGCGGACGGGGACGGTCTCAGCGATTCACTGGAGCTTGCCTTCGGAACTGATTCGGCCAACCCCGACTTCGACGGTGACGGTTATCCCGACGGACTGGAAGTTCAAAACGGTTACGACCCGCGCGACCCGACCCCCAAACGGCTCACGAAATCCGTGAGCATCCACACCAAATCGCAAAAACTCGCCTACTATCTGGATGGCGTCAAACTGGGCGAGTTTACCGTTTCTACGGGAAAGAAAAAAACGCCGACGCCGTCCGGCGAGTTTACGATTACCAAAAAAGCTCCGAAGGCTTGGAGTAAAATGGCCGGTCTTTGGATGCCGTGGTGGATTAACTTTACCGGGCCCAAGGCGCGACCCGGACTCTACGCGATTCATGAACTGCCGATTTGGCCCGGCGGCAAACGCGAGGGCGCGTCGCATCTCGGCAAGCCGGTTTCCGGTGGCTGTGTGCGGCTCGGCATCGGCGCGGCGAAATTCATCTACGACTGGGCGCCGATTGGGACTAAAGTCGTGATTACGGCGGATTAAACATAAGCAAGCACGAGGCTCGGCCTCCCGTGGAGGCCGAGCCTCTGGCGGGCGACAATGCCCCGTTCCAACAACTGTTATGACTCGCAAAGGATGGCTCGTGCTCGTGGTCCTGCCGTTTACTGGACTTTTACTGCTCGGCACGGCGGTATTTTTTTTGGTCCGTTATCAGCCGCGAGCGATGACGAACCTGCCTAGAGAGCTTTCCGCCGCCGCGCATTTGCCGATGCCCGACCGCGTTAAGGGCATTTATCTCACGGCTTTTACCGCCGGAGCAAAAAATCAACTTGCCGAGCTCTTGGGACTGGTGGAGCGGACTGAGCTCAACACCGTGGTGGTTGACGTTAAAAAAGAAAGCGGCGCTTTGGCTTTTGTTCCCTTGGATTCCGAACTCTATGCCACGACCTCAACTGTTTTTCTGCCGCCGCTCGAAGAACTTACGGCCAGCCTGCATCAAAAAGGAATTTACGTCATTGCCCGGATTTCCGTTTTCCAAGACCCCTGGTTCGCCGAACATTCGCCCTGGGCGCTTAGGAATAAAGAAGGCGGACTTTGGACGGATAGAAAAGGCGTGCGCTGGACTGACCCGGCCGCCGAGGAGGTCTGGCGCTACAACGCGGCAATCGCCGTCGAGGCCTGGCGCCGCGGTTTTGACGAAATTCAGTTTGACTACATCCGTTTCCCGACTGACGGCGAAGTGGGAAAAATCGTCTATCCGGTCTGGGACGGCGCGGAGCCCAAGCGCTCGGTGATTCAGCGCTTTTTCCGCTTTCTCCACGACGAACTCGCGGCCAAAGGAATTCCGGTCTCGGTTGACCTTTTCGGCTACAGCGTGCGCTTAGACGATGATGATTTAGGCATTGGCCAGCACGCCGCCGACGCTCTGCCTTATGTGACCGCGGTTTCCCCTATGGTCTATCCCTCGCATTACTATCGCGGTTCCTATGGCTTTGACCGGCCGGCCGAGCACCCGGGCGAGATTGTGGCCAAGTCAATGGAGATTGCGCGTCAGCTCGTGGCGAGCTCCACTCCGAGGTCAGCGACCATCCGGCCCTGGCTCCAGGACTTTGACATTGGCGCGGTTTATGACGCCAAAAAAGTCCGGGCCGAGATTGACGCGGCTGAGGCGGGCGGTGTGTCGGGCTGGCTCCTCTGGAACGCGCGGAATGTATATACTGAAGAGGCGTTAAATAATGAGTCGAAGTTGTAGCACCGAGTATGCCCGGTAGTGAAACGCCGACAGCATTCCTAAACCAAAGTTTCTTCAAGCAATGAGACATAATTTAGAGCAAAAGCTAATAGTGGCAAAGAATGTTTGCTTGCCAAACCCCGCCTAGCGGGGTTTGGTGTCGGCGTTCTACTACCGAGTATGCGCGAGGAAAAGGGATTGCTGGTCTACGAAGTTTCGGAGTTCATCCAGTATTTAAACGACACGCTTGTCTCCATTGTTGACCCCCAGAGAATCGCGGTGGAGGGCGAGGTGTCGTCTTTTCGCGTTTGGCAGGAAAAGTTTGTTTATTTTGACCTCAAAGACGAGACCGGCCTGCTCAATTGTTTTTTGGTGCTCTATCAGTTAAAAACGCCGCTCGAGGACGGCATGCGCGTGCGGGTCTATGGCCTGCCCAAGATCGTCCAGAAAAGCGGCAAGTTTTCCATTACAGTCCAGCGTTTGGAGTTGGTTGGCGAAGGAGCGCTCAAACGGGCTTATGAACTTTTGAAACAGAAGCTGGCGGCAGAGGGTCTGTTCGCGCCAGAGCGCAAAAGGCCACTGCCGCGTTTCCCCGAGACCATCGGGCTCATTGCTTCGCGCGAGTCCGCGGCCTACGGCGACTTTTTGCGCATCCTCGGGAACCGCTGGGGCGGCGTCCGAGTGCTTTCAGCGCACGTTCAGGTGCAGGGTGAACCCGCGGTTCGGCAAATTGTCGGAGCGTTCCGGTATTTTAACGAGCTCAAAAGCCCGCCGGAGGTTTTGGTGCTCGCTCGCGGCGGGGGCTCGCTTGAGGACCTCGGAGCGTTTAACAGCGAAGCGGCGGCACGGGCGATTTTTTCCTCCAAAGTTCCGGTGGTGGTCGGCGTCGGGCACGAGCGCGACGAGACCATCGCCGACCTGGTCGCCGACGTCCGCGCTTCCACGCCGTCGAACGCGGCGGAATTGGTTGTTCCCGATCGGCGCGAGATTGCTTCCACTGTCAAGTATCTAACTCGGGTCATTCACGAGACACTCACCGCCGAAATCAGCGAGCGAGCGAGCCGGGTCGACCATTTTGTCCTGCGCTTGGATCGCGCGCTGCGCTCGCAGGTCCACCGCGCCGATGCCCTGTATGCGCGTCTAACCGCGGCGGCCGGCTCCTGGCTCGTTCGCCTTCAGGAAAGACTGGAGACCAGTTTGCGGCTCTTGAAAAATCTAGACCCTCGAGCTCAGCTCCGCCGCGGCTACGCGATTGTCTTTGACCAAAAGCGTCGCGTGCTCAAGGACGCCGCGGTGGTGGACGAGGGCGACTCGCTTACGGTAAAATTGCACCGCGGCTCGCTGGAGGTGGAGGTTCTTGGGAGCAAGCGGCAAGGAATGTTACCGATATAAAGGAAATGAGATCGGATCTCTTCGCCTGCCTGCCGGTAGGCAGGGGAGATCCGATCTCGAGCGTGAATTATGCCTTCAAAATCCAAAGACAAATTCAACTTCGGCGAAGCGTTTAATGAACTGGAAAAGATTGCCAACTGGTTTGAGAAGCAGGAGATTGATTTGGAAGAAGGGCTGGTTAAATTTGAGCGCGGCTTGGAGCTCGCCGCCAAACTCAAAGCCCGGCTCAAAGAAGCGGAAAACAAGGTTGAACAAATCAAAGTTAAATTCGCCGATATAGTGGAGGAGAGCGAAAAAGAGGCGAGTGTAAGTTAATTCTCCCTTTCTTAAAGGGAGTAACCGCAGGGGGAGGGATTTATCGTGAACAGTGGATAGTGGATAGGGTAGAGGGCAAAGGAGGAAAAAAATTATTCATTCTTAATTCATTTTTTTATGTCCACGCAAAAAAAAGTTGAGTGGGTGTTGCGGGTCGCGGTGGCCGGAGAATTTGTCGGCCATGGTGTCTTTGCCCTCATGGGCAAAAAAGACTGGATTAACTGGGTCGGTCAGCTGTCCGGGGCTGACCCGCTCTTGGCCGGACAGCTTTTGTGGCTTATCGGGCTAATGGATTTGGCGGTCGCCGTAATCGTGCTGCTCAAACCGGTTCGGGCCGTGCTACTTTGGGGCGCGTTCTGGGGTTTTTGGACTGCCTTGGTGCGGCCGCTGGTCGGTTTGCCGGTTTGGGACTTTATAGAACGCTGGGCCAACTGGGGCGCGCCGTTGGCTCTCCTTTTGACGCTCGGCTGGCCCAAGAGCGCCAAAGAGTGGTGGAGGTGACGAGTTTTTTGATAAGGGTGAGGAGGGGCAGCAGTCCCTCCTCACCCTTATCCATCCCCTCCACCCCGCTCATGTAGTGCAGAATGGCGGATACTCGCTTTTCGGATTTCGAATTTCGGATTTGGAATTTTTTCATCCATGCCCTACCGTGAACCGATTGTCGTCATCTCACTCGGCGGATCGCTTATCGCGCCGCCGGAGGGGATTGACCCGGCGTTTCTCCGCAAGTTCCGCGACCTGATCCTCGGCCGCGTCCGGCAGGGGATGCGTTTTGTTTTAATCTGCGGCGGCGGCGCCACGGCCCGCGCCTATCAGCGCTCGGCGCGGCAGGTGACCGAGCTTAAGCGCGACGACCTTGATTGGATTGGCATCCACGCCACGCGGTTAAACGGCCACCTCCTGCGCACAATTTTCCGCGGTTTCGCCCATCCGCGCGTGCTCAAGGACCCGACACGGCCATTCCTTTGGCGCGAGCCGATTGTTGTGGCCGCGGGCTGGAAGCCCGGCGCTTCCACTGACTACGACGCCGTGCTGATGGCGCGGAAGTTCAAGGCCGGCGTGGTGGTGAATTTGTCGAACATCAAAACACTTTTTGACCGCGACCCGAAAAAGCATCCGGCGGCGCGGCCGATTTGCGAAATCGGCTGGAAAGAGTTCCGCAAAATGGTCGGCTCCAAGTGGGACCCGGGCGCCAATCTCCCGTTTGACCCAGTGGCGTCCAAACTCGCGGAAAAGATAAAGCTCCGCGTGATTCTCGCCGACGGGCGGAACCTTAAAAATTTGCTGGCGATTTTGACCGGCAAAAAATTTGTGGGAAGTGTAATTGGAACATAGACGCAGGATTGGATCTCCTGCAGGAGATCCAATCTTTAACGCCAATATGATTCATCACAAAAAAATCTGGCCGCAGTTTTTTCGGGCAATCCTCGAGGGCCGAAAAACTTTTGAACTCCGGCTGGCGGACTGGCGGTGTAAGCCGGGCGACACGCTGGTGCTGGAGGAATGGAATCCAAAAACTAAAAAGTACACCGGCCGGAAATTGAAAAAGAAGGTCACCTACGTCTTAAAAACAAAAGAGGTTGATTTTTGGTCTAAAAAGGAAGTCGAAAAGTACGGATTCCAAGTCATCGCTTTTCGTTGATTGATGCTGGGACGTCGAATCATTAACGGATGTTCAATTTTAATTCAAACGCCTGGAGGTGAGGGGAGTTGCACCCCTAGGAACTTGGATGATAGGCCAGTTTCTGTACTACACTACCCCCAGGCCATCTCGAATTGTATCATATCCACACATCTTCTCTTGACGAAAAAACATTGGTCTGGTACGCTTTATTTGGTTGATAGGCCAGATCTGTACTGCACAGGATTGCAAAACCCGCTCCGAAAGGGGTGGGTTTTGTCATCAAATCATTGATATATCTGATAGCCCGAATAAGCATTGACAGGAAGTCAGGAAAAGAGATATACATGCAACGCGATAATCAAGCTATACCGGCTCGGTTGCGCACTCCAAACTGGAGAGGAGACAAGCCATGAAGAAGGGTGATGGTCTTTTTGAGGTTTTTGCAGCAGTTGGTCTCTTGCTTTTTGTTTTTGTCGCAGCCGTAACCACCTGCCAGAGGTTGAAGAAGCCGGAAGTCGTCAGAGCGTCAGCTGTCGATGAGCAAGTCCAGCGAGCGGAACACCTTCGCTACACCGTAGGGAGAATCGAGTACATCAAGGACGCACGAACCAACGTCTGTTTCGCCTACCTCTGGGGCGGTGGAGAGTCTGGCGGCCCGGCTCTCGCCACGGTTTCCTGCGAGGCAATTCCGCCAGAGATGCTGACGTTGCCGTAGTAATCGCGAGCGCCAACTCGCGAGCGACCGGCCCCGGACGACCCATACCCTATTGTGGGTCTTTTTTTGTTGTCACTTGTCATCCCGCACTTGATGCGGGATCCAGAAAATCCGTTAATAACAACTATCTGGATCTCAGCCTTCGCTGGGATGACAAGTAATAAGTTGCGATAGAAATCAGGAAGCGACAGATTGTACTACGTTCTACCTACTACGAGGTCTTCTATTGACTTCTTTTTGGGACTTTTATACACTGCCCACACAATCAACGAGCCACAGACAGCGGCTGTCCTTCCTCACTAAAGTTTCGAAGGGCTTAATCTGCCGCCGAGGCAAAAAGGGGATAGGGACAAGGGCGCGAGGAGCTTTTGTCTCTGTCCCTGACAGAAGTCTGTGGCCTGCGCCGCAGATTTTTTTAAAGGTCGAAACTTCCGGACACAGACCTTGAAGGTCTGTAAAAACGGACCTTCAAGGTCTGTGCTACTATGCCCAAATCAAAAGAACAGAAAGAACTCACAGTTGCCAAGCTCAAAGAGTGGCTCGCTGATGCCAAAGCCGTTGTCTTCGCCCGTTACGAAAAATTGCCGGTCAAAGACATTGACGCTTTCCGACGTTTGGCGCGCGAGCAGGGGCTCAAAGTTGCCGTGGCCAAAAAGACGCTGCTGCGCCGCGCTTTTAAGGACTTGGGTATCGGCGTTGACCCCAAGGAACTGGAAGGTAATTTTGCCACCGTCATCGGCACGACTGACGAAGTCGCGGCGGCCAAATTAGTTGCCACTTTCGCCAAAGAGCACGAAGCAATGTCAATCGTCGGCGGCGTGCTCGAGAACAAAGCAGCTGACCGAAGCTTGGTCATCTCGCTCGCCAAACTTCCGAGCAAGCAGGAGCTCCTGGCCAAACTGGTCGGTTCGCTGAACTCCCCGGTTTCCGGACTGGTGAACGTGCTCGCCGGCAATCTGCGCGGTTTGCTGACCGTGTTCAAGGCGATTCAAGAAAAAAAGCCCGCATAATTATTAAGATTAGAACGTAGTACGTAGAACATAGAACGTAGTTTTGACGCCGCGCCGTCAGTCGGTCGTCTCTTACCTTCTATCTACTACCTACTACATACTCCCAATATGTCCGAGATGAAAGACGTGCAGGTTCCCAAAAAGTTCGAGTCGTTGGTTGAGTCTATCGAAAAAATGTCGGTGCTTGACCTCGCCGAGCTCGTTAAACTTTTGGAGGACAAGTTTGGCGTGTCCGCCGCGGCGCCGGCGATGATGGTGGCCGCCGCGCCCGGCGCCGCCGCCGAAGCCGCCGAGGAAAAGACTTCCTTTAACGTCGAGCTCTCCGACGCCGGCGGCAACAAGATTGCCGTGATCAAGGCGATTCGCGAGCTCACTCAACTTGGCCTCAAGGAGGCCAAGGACCTCGTGGACGGCGCGCCCAAGATGGTCAAAGAGGGCGTGGACAAAGCCGCGGCCGAGACGATGAAGAAAAAGCTGGAAGAGGCCGGCGCAAAAGTGACGCTGAAATAAGCGAAGCGTTTTCAGCGTCATCCTGAGGCGAGCACAATTATTTTTCGGCCGCGAGCCGAGGGATCCAAGGCCACAGAATCAAAGCAAATACAAAGCGAATTAAAGCAAATTATAAAACGCGCCTGAGTGCGCGTTTTGTATTGTTTTATGCGCTCGCCAGAGGTCCGACCTCCCCGGGAGGTCGGACCTCGTGCTCGCGCTTACTCCGGTAATTTTGTTTCGTAGAGTCCGGTTCCAGTCAGAATCCAGACTATTTTTTTCTTGGCGTCAAGCGCGATATCGCGCACATCCTCGGCCGGCCCGCCGGCGTATTGGGCCTTGAAGGTTCCGTTAGCGTTAAAAAGGAAGAGCCGTTTAAGTTCCGCGTCGTAGAGCAAAAGCCGGTCATCCCCGACCCAGACGCGCACGAGCCGTCGGGGCGCTGGGTCGGTTGTCTTGAGTTCAAAATTCTGGTTCGCGCCGGAGAGGTAGCGCTTGATTGTTGTCGGTTTGACTACCCAGATGGCGCCGTCAATCACGAGGTCAACGGCATCGCGGATGTCGGGGTCTTTGAGCGCGGCGACTGAAAGATTCCAGCCACTCTTGCTTTTAGTCCCGCGATAAACCTGATTCGCCTCGGGCGCGAGCGCGTAGAGTTTACCGTTCCAAAGGGCCGTGGCGGCGACCGCGGAATTGGTCGGGAGATTCAGCGGCGCGGACACAGTTGAAGTCGCGACTCGCTCAACCAGATTTTTCTCCGTAAAGAATAACGGCGATTTTTTGCCGGAATAGGCGCGGCGCACTGAGCCGGAGTCAAGAAACGGCGCGATTGCCGGAGCCAATCTTTTTTTGTTCAAGTCCCAGTTCCAAACACCGCCGCGGTCGCTCACCAGCGTGAGCAGTTTTTCGCTTGAGAGCAGGGTTACTCCCTGCCCGGCGCCGGCTGGCAGAGCAATGAGCTCCGCGAGACCGTCAAGTCGGATGATATGGCGCAGTTTTTCCTTGTCGTTTTCAATTTGCGCCAAGAGGTCGCCGACCGCGCGTTTTTCCGCGGCGGTGCCGGCGGGCAGTTCCCGCACTTTGGCCTCGGCCTCGGAGAGAAATTGCCAGGCCCGCGCCTCATCTTTGTAGATTAAGCTGGCTTCGGCGGCGTCGCGTTTGGCCTGGACTTCGGCGATAGCTTGGTTGTAGCGGCTGACCCGTTCTCCAGCGGCGCGGCTCCCCGCGAGATAGCGGAGACTCTCGCCGAAGAAAAGCAAGAGCAAAATCAAGGCCAGAGAAAGCAGTTTGGTCCGCCGCTCGAGCCGATTCCATTGATCAATGGCGCGGTCCGGACTTTGTTTAAAGGAAGCGACAAGCGCTTGACGCGAATGTTTGTTGCCGAGGAGCCGGCCGAGAGCATTGAGTTTGGCGGCGAGCCATTGGCCCGCGGCCATTCCTTTTTTCAATACCAATTTCGCGCCGGCTTTGAGCGCGGCGAGCCGCGCTCGGCGCGGGGTGATAAAAATATCGCTGGGACGTTTGGGCAGGGCCGGAATTTTGCCCGCCTCTCGCGGTTGGCTCGGCGCGGCGGCTTTTTTGACCGTCGGCACGGTGCGCTGCTTTTCGGCTTCGCCGCCGATGAGCACGCCGGAGAGGCAGGTCTCGGGCGGAACATCGGAGAGCAGTTCCAGGAGCCGCGTGCGGGCGTGTTGAGTTGGGAGACTTACGAGCAGCCGCGAGAGGTGGGGGAGCGCGACAAAATTGAAAAGTTCCGAAGTGGTTAACAGCAGGACGTCGGCCGGCCGGATGGTGCCCGAGACAATCGTGCGGAAAAGAACGTTGCTGTCGCGGCGTTTTTCTTCCTCGGCGAAGAGGTCGCGTGGGGTCATCCCTTCTTTCGGCCGGAAGAGGAGCGCCTGGACCGCGCCGCGGCCGGACAAAAGAATCTCATTGCCGATCAGAAGCCCGAGGAGAGAATCGGGAAGAATCTCCGGTGAGAGCGTGCCACTGGCTTTAAGCTCGGAGAAGCCGCGATTCACCGCGAGCAAAATCGCTTCAAAGCGGCCTTCAAAACCGGTCTGGAGCGTCCGGCGGGTGATGGTCTCGGCCGAGAGCATGGCGTTCCGGACCAAACTGGCCACGGTGCTGGTCGTCCCCGGTTCCCGGGTATGGATGACGCCGAAGAGGCGCGCGTCGGCCGGCAGCCCCGGACAAGGCAGTTCAAAAACCCTCCCCGGTGGGGTTCGGGGGTCGCCGCCGCGCGAGAAAAGCTCAATGCGGAAGTTTGTTTTTTCTGACGGCATGATAATCGGTTACTATTTCTCGTTTTCTCGTTCTGTTTCCGTTACTGTAGCTGTTTCTGTTTCCGCTATTGCTCTACCAGCGCCTTCCTTATTATACTTAATCCGGGGTATAGAACAACAGTCTTGTCCGCCGGGAGCGGACGCCAAACAACATGGTCACAAGCAGAATCGGACTTGAACACCTTTTCGGTTCAGACACCCGCCTCAAACTCCTTCGGGTGTTTTTGCATCATCCCGACCAGTCCTTTTACGTGCGCGAGCTGACGCGCCGGGTGGGC
>SCSU01000011.1 GCA_004299275.1 Patescibacteria group bacterium | reverse complement strand
ATGTGAGCGAGGTGCAGAATGAACTCGTAACTTTGAAGGATAGCGAACCGACCATGGCGCTCTCCGTGGCCCAGCTCGTGGACCGCAAGACCGGCGAGTATCACAACACTCTGCGCAAGAGCGACATCGCGTCGTCTCTGCCGGACGCCGCTATCCAAGAAGCAAAGAGCATTGTCGCCGACGCCTCGGTTAAGGCCGTGGCGATTATTATTGAGGGCCAGAGCCATGGCGGCTGGCAGTTGAGCAAAGAGGCGGTCGCGGCCAAAATCGGCGACAAGATTAAATCCGTCGCCGATCGCGTGAGCGACTTGGAACAGTCGTCCTCGGCGAGCTCCTCGCCGGCCGCGATGGGCTCGGCGCGCGAGGCCAAGAGCGCGCTTGATGCAGCCAAAGTTTTGGTGGAACAGCAGGACCTCTCCGGCGCTTTGGTTAAAGTGATTGAGGGCAAAGAGCTGATTAAAGCCGCGGAGCAAATCGCTTCGGCGGCCAATTTGGAGTTCGCGCGTCCGACCTCAACTTTGAGCGATGCCGAATCCGCGGCCAGCGCGGCGATTAAGTCCGGCATGAGCGAGGATACGCGGCCGAGGATTATCGTTTCCTCTACACCGGATATTGCTCCTGATTTGCCGACTGCTTCTTCAACAATTCCAGTTATCAGAATTTTGGATTAATGCGGGACATTAAGGTAGTCCCTCGACTTCGCTCGGGAACTCAATTAACTAGTCCCTGAGCGGAGGTCCTCCGACGTGACGTCGGAGGACCGCAGTCGAAGGGCTACGATAGCCAAGATCATCCCCGGATTCCGTTTTTTGCTTCTAGCCAAACAACGGAACCCGCGGAGGATACTAAAGTGTCCTCACGGATAACTATTCCGATTGGCGCCTGGACTTAAAGGTCGAGGTCCGAAGAAATGTCGGACTGTCAGGCGTATATACGCGGCCTCACCCAATTAAGGGGGAGGGAAAGCAGAACACAATAACTTCTTTATGCACCAAGCAGTGCGACTTACCAAAAAAGCCTTTACCTGGGGAGTCGTTGCCACGACCCTGATGTGGTCGCTTGGCGTCGCCGCTCTGCCGCTCTCGGCCAAGGCAGTGACCTTGTCGGCTGGGACCCTGATCAAGGGTTCGCTCCCGGCGGTTTACTACTATGCCTCGAACGGCAAGCGCTACGTCTTCCCCAACGAAAAGACCTACAAGACCTGGTACGCGGACTTCTCGGGCGTGCAGGTAATCTCGGACGCTGACCTCGCCACCGTTTCTATCGGCGGCAACGTCACGTACCGTTCCGGCACCCGCCTCGTGAAGATCCAGTCCGACCCCAAGACCTACGCGGTCGAGCCGGGCGGAAAACTCCGCTGGGTAACCAGCGAGTCCGTGGTCAGCGCCCTCTGGGGTTCCACCTGGAACCAGAGGATTGACGACGTCTCGGACGCCTTCTTTACCAACTACGCCTCGGGTACCGACCTCTCGACCAACGCCTACCCGAAGGGTTCACTGGTCAAGACCGCCGCCAGCCCTGACGTCTGGTACATTGACGGCACCAGCAAGCGCAAAGTGCTTGCCGCCGGCATGACCGGCAACAAGTTCATGGACAAGTTTATCGTGACTGTTGCCGCCTCGATGGAAACCTGGCTTAGCGGGCTCACTGCCGGCACGGACATCTCCGCCGGCGAGCCGACCCTGACTGACGTGGCCCAGCTCGCGAGCGGCACCACGCCGACCGGCCCGGCCGGCAGCGGCCTGACCATGGCCGCGGCCTCGGACAACCCGGCTGGCGCGACCATCGTGACCGACACGGTTGACGGCGCGCAGGCCTTGATCGGCATGCTCAAGCTCCGCTTTACCGCTTCGGCTGACGGCGCGGTTCAGGTCAACACCGTCAAGATTTCCCGCGCCGGCATTTCGGCCGACGCCGACATCCAGAACTCCTATCTCTACGATGGCGATGGCTTTGGCAAACAGTTGGCCAAATCCAACTCGGTCGCTACGAGCAAAATTACCTTCTCCTCCTCCGGCGGGCTCTTTACCGTGCCGGCGGGTGGTTCCAAGGATGTCTTTGTCCGCTTGGACCTCGGCACCAACGTGACCTCGGGGAAGACGATTTCCTTCACGGCGGCGGCCGCTGACGTGACGCCCTCTTCGAGCGCCACCACGGTTTCCGGCTCGGCCTCGGGCGCCACCTTTACCGTGGCCTCGGTGACCGACTTGGGACAGCTCGAGATGGCGAACGTCAACCCCACTGCCGCGGGAACGGTTGACCCGCAGGACAACTATGAGCTCTGGCGCTTTAAGTTTGACGCGAACGACCAGACCCTGCTGGTCAAGTCGGTTAAGGTGACGAACGCCGGTTCGATCGGCGCTTCGGACGTCCAGAACTTCAAGATCATGGATGGCGCGACTCAGCTCGGCGCCACCGTGGCGACCCTCTCGAGCAACACCGCCACCTTTGATCTCTCCAGCATGACCGGCGGCGGGCTCAAGATGACGGCCGGCCAAACCAAGCAGTTGTCGCTCCGCGGCGACATCAAGAGCGGCACTAACCGCACCTACCGCTTCTCCATTCGCGATTCCACGGATGTTCAGGCCTACGACACGAACTACAACGTCTACACCATTCCGGTGAAGGACGCGCAGGAGACATTCGCGGTTATCGAACCGAACAGCTCCGGCACGGCGGTGGACACAACCATCTCGACCGGGAAGCTGACGATTCAAAAGGCGTCGGACTCGCCCTCGACCAACGTTCCGGACGGCGCGACTAACGTGTTGCTCGCCAAGTTCAACTTTACCGCGGCGGGCGAAGACGTTAAGGTCACGAGCTTGACCGCGAACTGCTCGATGACGACCACGACCGACGACCTGGTCAACACCAAGATGATCTTTGACGGCGCCCAGGTCGGCACTACGGACGCGACGGCGAACTGCGACGGAGCGGAGGACATTGCCTTTACTTTCGGCAACTCCTTCGTTGTCCCGGCTGGTTCCACCAAAGCGCTCGAAGTCCGCGCTGACCTCACCAACTCCACTATTGACGCGAACGACACTATCCTCATTAACCTCGAGGCCGGTTCGTCCAACGCCGAAGGCCGCGTTTCGCTCACCTCCATTTCGTCCTCTGCTTCTTCGGGTAACACCGTGACCGTCAAGGGCGGCGCGCTCGTAACCTCGGAGGATGGCTCGTTCACCGACCGTACAGCTTCTAACCCGACCGGCGTCTTGGGCGCTCAAGGGACGAACATCGGTCAATTCGTTGTGACCGGCGGCGGTGAGGACTCGGACATCACTCAAGTCGTCCTTACGGATGACGTGGCCGGCACGGCCCATATGGCGTCTACTTTCCAGAACCTGAAACTCTGGCAGGGTACGACCCAGATCGGCTCCACCGTCGGCACGCTCACCAGCACGGATAACACGACCTACACCTTTACCCCGTCATCCCCGGTTCGCGTTACGGCCGGCGGTACCGTGGTCTTCAAGATCACCGCGGACATCCAGACCGGCGGCACGATACTCACCGCTGACGGCGTAATCTATCCGTCTAAGGTTTCGGCCTCGGGCGTTACGACCGGCACGGACACCTCGGACTCGAACGGCACCAACGCCGAGCTCCAGAACGTGCACATCGTCTCGAACGGCAACCTGGCGGTTTATCCGGACTCGGCCAAGCCGATCGCCCAGACTTTCGTCCTCGGCGACACCGGCAAGGAATTGGCCCGCTTCAAGCTTGAGGCGGATGTCAACGAAGACATCAATGTCACGCGAATCGCCGTTTCGGACATCATCACCGGCGGCGGTGATATCACAGCTTCCGGCACGCTCAAGAACCTGAAGCTCGTTGACGCCCAGTCCGGCACCCAGTACGGCGGCACCGTGGCCTCGCTTGACACCACCGCTGCGACCGGCTCCACCATTGCTCCGGTTGCAATCTTCGACAACATCTCGAACCTCACGGTTCCGCGATCCGGTTCGAGGATTATTAAGGTGGTCAGCGACTTCACGAGCTACGTGGATGGCGGCCTTTCGAGCTCCACCCACCAGCTCGCGCTGATGCCGAACATCCACGGCCAAATCGGGACTGTTGGAGCTAGCGACTCCTCGAGCACCGCGACGGCTGACCGTTCGATTACCGCGACTGGTAAGGACTCGGGCTTCTCCATCTCGGGGACCTGGCTCGACTACAACGCCAGTTCGGTTAACAACGTTGCGGATGTCTTCGTGAAGGCCAGCACCATGGATATCTTCCGGACCAAGCTCACGATTGCCAAGGCGAGCGACTCGCCCTCCGGACTTACCTCGGGCGCCTCGGCGCAAACCGTGGCCAAGTTCGTGGTGACGAACTCCGCGAACGCCGGCAACTACACGGCGACCCTGCGGCTCTTGAACCTGGACATTGGTTCCACGATTTCGCCGTCGCAGGCAAACACGCGCGCGATCAAGGTCTACAAGGACTCAGTCAACGTCGGCAACCAGCTCGTGTCGTCTAACGCCAACCCAACCGGCGGCGTCTTCGGCGACACTGAGTTTGAGGCGAACGGCGGGACCTTTACCGACACCGACATTTCGGCCGGTTCGTCCCTGCCGATTATCGTCACCATGGACACCACGGACGCGGCTGCCCAAAAGACCCTCACGGTCGGCGTCGACCTCCTGGATATCCTCTGGTCTGACGGCGTGACCGGCACCTCCGGCACTGCGGCAATCTTGATTGTCGACAGTCTGCCGCTGTCCGGGAGCGCGCTCAGCTACTAGTCCTTTAGGTCCGCTTCTCTCAATAAAAGGGAGACGCCGATCAGAAACTCCCTGCCGATTTTCGGCAGGGAGTTTCGTTATGTAGTGATGTTCAACATCCGATAATAGTCGGATGTTGAACATCCAACATCACCGTGTTAGTCTAGACATCATTCTATGGCTTTTACGCGCGCCAGCCGTTTTCTCGCTTACCTCGTCGCGGTTGTTCCGATACTTTATGTTCCTTGGACGCTTTTCCCCGCGGTCTTTGGGAAAGTGCCGGTTTTTTTGATGTTGGTCGCCGCGCTGGCGCTGTTTGCAGCTTTTGTCTCTCATCCAAAAAAGACCGCCGCTAATTCCGCCCGTCCGCGACAGTTTTTGGATTCGGCCGTGTTGATTTTTGCCGGCATATATTCTCTAACCGCGTTGTCGGGTTCTGATTTTTTCCGGAGCGTTTGGGGAACGGAGAGCCGCGGGACCGGGCTGGTCGTATTACTGGCGTTGGTTTTTTGGTATTTTCTCTCGCGCCGATTTTTGTACGAATCGAGCTGGCGCCGTTTTTGGTGGATAATTTTGCTCGGCGCGTCAATTGAGGCCGCGGTCGGGATTTTGGAATCGTTCGCGCCGCGGCTGGCGTTGGGCTTCGGCGACTCCGGCCGTTTTTCCGCTTTTTTCGGGAACCCTTCTTATCTCGGAGCCTATTTGGCGCCGGCTTTTTTTATCGCGCCGCTTCTCCTTTCCCGCGCCTCCAACCGCGGTAGAGTCGTATTGGGATTTTTAGCGGTGATAATTTTTTTGGGAATAATCCTGACCGGTTCACGCGGGGCCTTTCTCGGTCTCGCGGCCGGTGCCGTTTTTGGCGGAGCGGCGCTGCTTTTATCAATTCCCAAAATTGCCCGCCGTCGCGCCCTCTTTTTTTTGACGTTCACAATTTTATTGGCCGGCGGTTTGGCTGTTTTAATTTGGAATTACTCCGGCGCCGCGCGACGATTGTTTCTCGAGCCGTGGAGCGAGGCGCGGGTAATCAACCTGCGCATTGCTTTGAACGCTTTTAATTCCCGCCCGTTTTTCGGCTGGGGTCCGGAGAATTATCAAGCCGCTTTTGACCGCTATTACCGTCCGGAGCTTTTACGCACCAGCTTTTCCGAGACCGTGGCGGACAAACCGCACAATTTCTTTTTAGAGACGCTCGCGACCGGCGGATTGGCGCTCTTCGCCGCCCTGCTCCTGTTCCTTGCCGTCGGCGGTTACTGTCTTTTTAAGAGAAATGACGAGCCGCTCGCGCGCGCGGCAGTGATCGGCTCATCCGTCGCGTATTTCGGAGCGCTGTTTTTTCTTTTTGAAACTTTGCCGGCCGCGATTCTTTTCTTTTCTTTGCTCGCGTTTATCGCGCGAGCTCCAAGTGACGCGATAAGTTTTGCATCAAAGCCAATACCGGCGCGAACTAATAACCTGCTTTGGCGCTGGCTGCTCGCGGCCGCGGCCATTGGTTTTGCCGCGCTGGCCGTAATTGGCGGTCCGGCAGCAGTTCCGGCTTCAGCCGCGACGCTTGCGGCATTGAACTCGCGTGACGCCGCAACTTGGAGCGCGGCAGCGCGGCGCGCGGCGGATGCCCCGAGCGTCCACCACCCGGAAATCATCAAGCTTTTGGCTCGTGACTTCGTGGCGCTGGAAGGCAGGGGCGCTTATCCCGAGGAATTTTTCCGCGATAACGTTCCTTGGCTCCGGCAAAAGCTGGAGGAAATTACGCGCCGTTCGCCGAGCGATTTTACGGCGCAATTTATGTTGGGCCAGCTCCTGACTGCCGAAGGTCAGTACTTTGGCCGCCCGGAGGCCCTGAACGCGGCGCTCGCGGCTTTTGAACGCGCCCGCGACCTGTCGCCGCGGCGGCAAGCCGTGCCATTGCAGGCGGCAAAAACATTGCTCATCGGCGACAAAAACGACGAGGCAATCGCGCTTCTCCGGGAGATAGTCGCGGCTGACCCCTCATTGCCCGAGCCGCATTGGTTTTTGGGTCTGGCGCTGATCGCCAACAATGAGCTCGCCGCCGGCGCCGAGGAAATACGTCTCACTTTGCGCAGTCGTTCGCCGCGGAACGTCAGCGAGTCGCTTTATATCATTGATATTTTTGATAAAACCGGCCGTTACGCGGATATTGTGCCGGTTTTGGAAAATTTAATCCGGTATAATCTGGGCTCCGCGGTCTGGCACGCGCGTCTGGCTGCGACTTACGAAAAATTGGGCAAGCCGGAGCTCGCGATAATGGAAGCCCAGCGCGCGGCCGAACTCGACCCGTCTTACCGCGCTGAAGCCGAAGAATTTATCCAGCGGCTCAAACCATGAAAGAGAAGGGGATAGGGTATAGTTGATAGACCAAAGGAGAAATAAAAAAAATCCTCTGGCGCTTGAGCGCCACCTCCTTTAGAAAAGGAGGAATAGAAAATTGATGCAGATAATTATTTCCAAAATCACTGACCAAGTCCTCTTTGGGCTTTTGCTCGCGAGCGCTTTGATGCCGCTCGCGGTGGCCAAACAGCTGGCGCACCCGTTCACCACGACGAAAGATTTATTTTTGCGAGTGATTGTCGCTTTGGCTTTGCCTATCGCCGTTATCGTTTGGTTTAAATCGCCGAAATTGCCGCGGCTTGGATTTTTGGGCTGGAGCGTTTTTTTTGTCTGGCTCGCGGCGTCACTCGCCACCGTATTTTCCGTTGACCGGGCCAACAGTTTCTGGGGATTTGCCGAACGGTTGACCGGTTGGCTGACCATTTCATTATTTATTCTTTGGGGAATATTACTTTGGCGGCTGTTTGCAGGTGAAAAACGCCGACGGATTTTTTTAGGCGTTTGGTCGGCGGTTTGGCTGATTGTCGCCGCGCTCGCCGTTTTGGAGCGGGTTATCCCCGGTTTCTGGGCGCAGTTTCACGGCGAGGGGCGGCGCAGTGTTTCCACTTTCGGCAACCCGATTTTTCTCTCCGGCGGTTTGGTTTTGGCTTTTGGTCTCTTGGGCGTAACCATCGCTGATTTTCGTTCAAAAAAAAATCGTTGGCTTGCGCTTGCCGCCGCGGCGGTAATTTTCGGCTCGGCGCTGATTTTCACCGAAACGCGCGGCGCGTATTTGGGCGCCCTGGCCGGCGCCTTTGCCGCGATTTTTTGTCTGGCGCTCTGGTCGCGGCGGCGGTTTTTTTGGATTGGCGCGCTCGCCGCCGCAGCCACTCTTATTATTGCCGTCGGCATTTTGTGGATTCTGCGCGGTAATCCAGCGGTCAAAAACGCGCCGATCATCGGCCGCGTAGTTTCGATTTTTAACGGCGCCGACCCCAGCCAAATCCAGCGTCTCCAGCTTTGGGGCATGGCGTTCCGGGCGATAAAATCGCGGCCGCTCTTCGGCTGGGGTTTGGAGAATTTTGACACCGCCGTTGACCGGCTCTATGACCCGAATTTCACCCGTTTTGGCATTACTAACTCATTCTCCGACCGCGCGCACAATAATTTCCTGGACATCGCCGCGACTAGCGGCATAGTCGGTTTGGTCGCCTATCTTGTTTTTCTGGCGGCCTTGGTTTACCAGTTGCTGCGCGCCCGCAAACTCGGACGGCTTTCCAATTTTTCCGCGGCTATTGGGCTCGGGGGAATCGCGGCCTACGCGGTTGCCTCCTTAACTTCTTTTGACACTCATGCCACTTATATGAATTTGGCGCCGTTGGTCGCTCTGATTGCTGCCTTGGCCGCCGCGCCGCGAGCGGCTGCTGCGCCGGAGATGACCCCCCAACACGGCTACGGCTCCTCCTTTTCGCCGGTTATT
Organism: Patescibacteria group bacterium; assembly: GCA_004299275.1. Taxonomy (GTDB): domain Bacteria; phylum Patescibacteriota; class Patescibacteriia; order 2-12-FULL-57-11; family 2-12-FULL-57-11; genus SCSU01. Next base: position 4,127 of record SCSU01000011.1, on the reverse strand, counting down.
TTTGCCGGTGCCGTTGCTATTTCGGCGGGGCTAATAATTTTCGGAACGATTCCGCTTATTCGCGGCAGCCGGATTGTGCGCCAAGCCATCGGCGCCGCGAGCGGCGAAGAGCTCAGCCGCGCCGCCGCGGCGATTATGACTTTTAAAAATCCTTATCGCGCCAATGAGGAACACCGCATCGCCAACGAAATTTTTAAAGATGTCGGCAATGACGCCGAGCGCGGACGCCCGGCGGAAGAGCTCTTGCCGCTCGGGGAAAAGCTAATCCGCGACGCCGTGGCAAGGCGGCCGGAGCACTTTGCCAGCCGTTTTACGCTGGCGAATATTCTGCTCGTCTCCGCCATGCGCGGCTTGGGTTCGTTTGAGGCGGCGGCGGGCATGCTTGAGGAGGCGCGGACCCTCGCGCCGAACCGCCAGATGGTTGATTATCAGCTGGGCAATCTTTACTTAGTCCAAAAAAAACCGGAGGAAGCGGTCCGGGTTTTTAAGCGCGCTCTCTCACTCGCGCCGGATGTTGCCGTATCGCATTGGGATCTGGGGCGGGGACTGGCCGCGCTTGGAGATAACCCAGGGGCGGCGAAAGAGTTTTTTGCCGCCTGGGACCGCAGCTTTGGCATCAATCGTCCCCGTGAGGAAATTAATCTAGCCAATAACGTCCTGCTCGCCAACGGTGACCTTTCCATGCTACTCTATTTCTACCGTAAATGGTCCGAGCACGAGCCGGACAACTCCAAAATTTTTACTTCGCTCGCGACTGTCTCGGCCATGCTGGGCGATCGCGTCCAGACCTACAAGGCGCTCCAGCGCGCGCTCCAACTTGACCCAAGCATTTCGAGTGAAGTGCCGGACTTCCTGAAAAAATACGGCCTGCCGTCGAATTTTTTAACCGCCCCGCCGCCGCATGAGTAAATACCTCCGTTACACGCTGATTCTTGGTCTCATGGCCGCGCTGGCCATGCCGTTTGTTTATACTCCTTCCACGGTCTTTCCTTTTGTTTTCGGGAAAGCGATATTTTTTTCGCTGCTCATTGAAATTTTGGCGGTGTTGTACGCCATCCTGGCAGTTTTAGAGCCCAAGTACCGGCCGCGCCCATCTTTGCTGCTTTACGCCCTGAGCGGTTATCTCGCGACCATGCTGCTTTCCACCGTTTTTGGCGAGGACGCGCATCGGAGTTTTTGGGGGAACCACGAGCGGATGAGCGGCGTATTCACCATCCTGCATTTTTTTGTTTTATTTTTTATTGCTCGTTCGGTCCTCAACAGCAAACGAGCTTGGAATCTATTTTGGAGCGTTTTTTTGGCGACGAGCGCGATAATGGCGACACTCGCCATTGTTGAGCATTTTTTCCCGCAAGCTCTGATGGTGAACGCGCCGGGCGGGCGCGTCTGGGCCACGCTCGGCAATTACATCTACCTCGGCGTCTACATGTCTTTCGCGCTGTTTGCCGGCGGTTATCTCTTAACCATAACGCGCCGCGTTTTTTCGCGTTCCTTGATCGCTTTAACGATGCTGGCCGACTTTTACGTTATTCTTTTGACCGAGAGCCGCACGACGCTGCTCGCGTTGGTGTTGGTCGCGGCGGCGCTCGTACTGCTCGCGGCCTGGCGGGCGAAAGGAAAATGGCGCCGGGTTGCCGCGGCCGGCGTTTTACTTTTTGCCTTGGCCGTCATTGGACTTTTTTTGGCTAGGGATACCGCTTTAGTCGCCAAGGTCCCTGCAATCAGTCGTCTGTTTCAAACATCTTTGACTGCCGGCGGCGACCGGACGCGGCTCATTGCCTGGCAAATCGCCTGGGATGCCTGGAAAGCCAAACCTTTTTTCGGTTGGGGACCGGAAAACTATTATCAAGCTTTCAACTTTTTTTATCGTCCGGAGTCGCTGATTTATTCTTATTACGAAACCTGGTTTGACCGAGCGCACAACAGCGTCCTGGATGCCCTGTCCATGACCGGCCTGATTGGTCTCATGGTTTATCTCGGCGTTTTTGCGGCGGCCGCCGCAGTCGTCGCGCGCCGCATCCGAAGCGCGAGCTTTACCCACGCACCAGCCCCGCCACACGGCGGGACGGTGCGGGGTTCCGCTCCACAGAACTCAGAAATAAAAGGAGCCCAGGGTGTAAGCCCGTGGAGCTTCACTTTCTTTCAAGGCGTGTTATGGCTCTCAGCGCTCGCCGCTTACTTTTTGGAAAATTTATTCGCCTTTGACGCTCTTTCCGGTTTTCTGCTTTTTTATCTGGTCCTGGCATTTATTGATAAGCCTGAGCAGGCGGCGGATGTTCCGGCTGAGCCAGCGGTCGAATCACCCGCGGCGACCCCGAAGCGTCCGGTATTTGCCAGATTATTGATAATTCTGCCGATGGTGCTTGTCGCGTTTTGGGCGGCCGACGTTAACCTCCGCGAGTGGCGTGCCAACCAGGAGGGACTGCTTTCAATCGTCAAGATGCGCGAGGGGCGGCTGGCCGACGCGGCGGCATTGCACGCCTCGGCGCTCTCCCGCGGTTCGCCTCACGCCAACCAGATTCGCGCGGACTTCGCGCGCGAAGTCGGCCAGAACTTGGGTTTTACTCAGCAAGGAAGAGGTCCCGACGCCCTGCGTCTTGCAGAGATTGCTGTCTACGATTTGCGACGGAACATTGAGGAGGGTAAAGACGTTTATGACTACGCGTTACTGGCACAGTTACTTATCATGCTCGGGCCGACGGACCTACGCACGCTAAAAGAGGCAGAAGCGGTAATCAAGACCGCTCTGCCGCTCTCTCCCAAACGGCAGCAACTCGGCTACACCTTGGCGCGCATCTATATTTTAGAGGGACAACGCGACGCGGCCGTGAGCGTGCTAGAGCAAACGATGCGGGACGAGCCGCGCCTGGCCGAGGCGCATATGCTGCTTGCTATCGCGCTTTTTGACGCCGGACGTCAGCAGGAGGCCTGGAACGAAATTCAAGAAGCATTGCTCAGGCGTTATGGTTGGACCAATAAAGAAGAAATGGTGCTGGCGCGTAGTTTGGGGATGAAATACGGGGTCCCCGGCAATCCGCTGACGCTCGCCGAATACGCGAAAATGGAGGCACGGTTGGGTTACACCACCAGCGCCTTGTTTTACGTAGGTCAAGCCGTGAGCAAGGATCCGTCATTGTTTGATTATAAAACCTTGGTCAATCAAATTATTGCTGAAAATACCGGCGCGAGTGGGAGCGCCAACTAGTGTTTGGACGTGAGTTGGTCAAAAAGCGCCAAAGTTTCGGCGCGCATTCGCTCCAGCGTAAAGTGTTCGTGAATCGTTTTTGCCGCCGCGGTGCCGACTCCGGGCCAGCGGTTTTTTTGTTCGAGCGCGTGGGCGAGTCCAGCTCCTAAATTTTTCGGTTCAGCCAGCCAGCCGTTTTTTTCGTCTTCAATGATTTCGCTGATGCCGCCAACATTAGTGGCGAGGCAGGGTAAGCCGGCTTCCATCGCTTCAAGCAAGGCGAAAGGCAGACCTTCTTTGAGCGAGGGGAGAGCAAAAAAATCGAAACCGTCCATCAGTTCGCGGGCATCCGTTCTGTAGCCGAGGAGATGGACACGACCTGGCGCCGTCCTTGCTGTTGACTCCACCTGGGCACGCTCCGGACCGTCGCCGACTAGAATAAGCCGGAGATTCTCGTCTTCTTTGGCCAAAGAGGCGAAGGCGCTGACCAGCGCCGGAATATTTTTTGATGGATAAAAGTTGGCCGTCGACCCGATGACTGTCGCCGTTTTCGGCACGCCGGCGACGCGGAGCAGTTCTCGGGCGCTGACACGGTTATGCTGGCGCGGCGCGACGCCGTTCGGGATGACGAAAATAATGTCCGGCGCGGATAGTTTATGCGCGAGCGCCACAGCCTTTTCTTTTTGCGACAAGACAATTGTCGCGTCGCGCCGCCAGCCAGCCCAGCGTTCCAAATTTTTGTAAAGAGTTTTGGTTAAAAGCGGCAGCGGTTCCAAAAAGACCCAGCCGTGGGCGGTATAGACGAGTTTTGGTGTCCTATTGCTGGAGAGCGCGGCCGCGGCAAGGATTCCGGCTTTGGATGAATGGGCGTGGACAATCGCCGGCGCGAGAGTTTTAATCAGCGCTCTAATTTCAAGTGCGGCGCGAAAATCGGCGAGCGGAG
>SCSU01000010.1 GCA_004299275.1 Patescibacteria group bacterium | reverse complement strand
GCCGGCGCGTTGCTCGCCTTTCTCTGGTTCAACATCAATCCGGCGCGTTTTTTTATGGGCGATACCGGCGCGATGTCGCTCGGGGTCACACTGGGGGTTTTGGCCATGTTCACCAATACCGAGCTGTTTTTGCCGGTAATCGGTTTGGTTTTCGCCCTGGAGTCGCTTTCGGTTATTCTCCAAATCGCTTCGCGAAAATTGCGCGGCAAAAAATTATTTCTCTCCACGCCAATTCATCATCACCTCGAAGCAATCGGCTGGAGCGAGCCCAAGATTGTCATGCGTTTTTGGGTGATTGCCGCGGTAACTTCGGCAGTCGGCTTGGTGCTTTATCTTTTGGATCCGACAATCTAGGGGATAGGGGTAGCAGGACTTAGAACATAGAACATAGAACGTAGAACATAGAAGCAAATATGAAAATTGCCATGCTCGGTTCGAAGGGCATTCCTTTCCCCGGTGAGGGCGGGGGAGTGGAACGCCACGTGGAAGAACTCTCGGTGCGGCTCGCGGCTGCCGGGGATGAGGTTACGGTTTATGTCCGGCCGCATTTAATTCGCGAACGCGGGCAGTGGCGGGGAGTGCGGCTCCTCGGCGTCCCGTCCATCCCCACCAAACATTTAGACACCATCACCCACGTTTTTTTTTCAACTTTGCATGCGCTCTTCGGCGGCTATGACCTTATCCATTACCACGGCGTCGGACCGTCCACGCTCGCCTGGATACCCAGAATTTTCGCGCCGCGCGCCAAAGTGGTGGTGACTTTCCACAGCCAGGACCGTTTTCACAAAAAATGGGGGTTCTTCGCCCGCCTTTTTCTCGATTTCGGCGAGTGGACAGCGGTGCGCTTTCCCCAGGCGACGATTGTCGTCTCGCACGCTCTGCAGTCCTATTGCCGAAAACGTTTTGGCGCCAAGACTCATTACATCCCGAACGGCGTGGCGGCCCACCCTAAACCGCGGGCGGAGTTGCTAAAAGAATTTGGACTCGCGGCCGGGGAATATGTTTTGACCGTCGCGCGGCTCATCCGGCATAAAGGGATTCATCTTTTAATTGAGGCCTGGCGGAATTTTCCCACTGATTTAAAGCTCGTGATTGTCGGCGCGCCCAGCTACACCGAGGACTATCAGCAATATCTGCAGGAGCTCTCGCGCGGCGACCCGCGGGTAAAATTTGTCGGTTTTCAGAGCGGAGAAATGCTGGCCGCGCTCTATGCCCACGCCGCGCTCTACGCGCATCCCTCGGAGTCCGAGGGTCTTTCGCTCTCAATTTTAGAGGCCATGAGTTACGGCACGCCGGTCTTGATTTCCAACATCCCGGAAAATTTGGAAACAATTGACCACTCCGGTTTTGCCTTCCAGAGCGGAGACGTCGCCGACCTTGCGGATAGACTCGCGGCGGTGTTAAAAGACGGGGCAAAACGCAAATCAGTCGGCGAGCGAGGCCAAGCTTTTGTTAAGGAACATTTCGCCTGGGACGCCATCGCGGCCCGCACGCGCCGGCTATATGAGAAATTGGTATAAATTTGCTATGCTATGGTAGGCAAGTTTCCCCGCAGCGTGGCCAAATTCATCCGCGCGGAAAAGGCGAAGATTCGGCGGACCGTTCCTGACCCCGCCCTGCGGGAACGCCTGGAACGCGAGCTAGTGGAGCGGCTCAGGGTTTATCGACGCTTGGTCTAAGACAGCCATCATCTCGACCAGCGCCTGCCTGCCTGCCGGCAGGCAGGCGGAGAGAACTTCAATTCGGCGATTTAAAGAGTAAAAGAGTAGAAGGTCCCTCGACCTTGCTTGGGATGACATTGTTTCTGACATAAAACAATCGTCATCTCGACCGAAGCGGAGAGAACTTCAATTCGTCAATGATAAGAATTAAAGATCCCTCGGCCTGCCTACGCTAATCCAGCCGTCGTAGCCATGGGCTACTATGGCGGAGTCGGCAGCTGCGGCGGGCAGGCTCCGCTCGGGATGACAATAAATAATCACGCCCGTAGTTGGACTAACAGATGACTTATGATTATCAAATCATTTTTTCAAAAACTGCGCGGCGCTTACGAGCGCTACAGCTCTGAACGGCGCGAAGTCGTCAAGGAGAGTGGCGACGCGCTCTCGCTCGCCAAACAGGCAATTTTCGCATTTCATCGTGACGACCGCGAGAAGGGCGAGGAACTGCTCGCCGCGGCGCGCGTCATTCAGGGTAAGCTCGCCAAAAGATTCCAGAAAATTCCGGCTTTGGTCTGGGAGGGTTCTTATCGGGCGATGCTCGAGGAATATGTCGAGGCCTCGTTATACGGGAGTTATCTCCGGGGAGAAAAAATCGGCGAGGTGCGAGTTTTTGGGTTGGACGAAGACGCTTATCTCGGAGGTTTGCTGGACTTTACCGGCGAACTCAGCCGCCGCGCCGTGACTGAGGCGACCAAAAAAAATATCGCCGAAGTGCGTCGCGCGCACGCGGCGGCCGAGGCCGTCATGGGCGAATTAATAAAACTCAATATCGCCGGCCCGCTCCGGCCCAAATACGACCAAGCCAAAACCAATTTCCGTAAACTGGAGGAAATACTTTATGACCTTTCCCTCCGCTGACCCCGAGGATTCGTTTTCCTACGGCGATTCTCTGCCGGAAGTTGAGGAAGATGAAGATTAATCTCAGACAATAGTTATGGACGCCGCCGCAATTGTGCCGGCCTATAATGAGGAGGCGACTGTCGGCGAGGTGGTGCGGACGCTCGCCGCTTCCGGAGAGTTCCGGGAAGTCGTGGTAATCTCCGACGGTTCCACCGATCGGACGGCGGAACGCGCGCGAATTGCCGGCGCCACCACCGTGCACGAGCTGCCTCAGAAAGGCGGCAAGGGGAGCGCCATCCTGCATGGCCTGCGGCACACGACCTCGCTGATTATTTTTTTTGCCGACGCTGACCTGCGCGGATTTGGGGTGGAGCACATCCGCGCTCTGCTCGGGCCGGTAAAGCGCGGGGAGCTCGTGATGGCCGTCGGCTTGCGCGATCGCGGGGCGCTGACAATTTTACAAAGATATCTGCCGCTTATCGGCGGCGAGCGGGCGCTCCGGCGCGAGGTGGTCGAAGGCATCAGCCCTGAGCATCTGCAGGGGTTTAAAATAGAACAGGCGCTCAACTTCCACTGCCGCGCAAAAAAGTGGAAGTACGACGGCGTTGTCCTGCCCGGCTTAAAAATCAAAACCAAACTGGAGAAGGTTGGGGCGAGCCGAGCCCTCGGGCAATATCTAAAAATGTACTGGGAGGTGCTCTACGCCATGCTTTCGGTCCGCTGGTTCCACCGCCGTGGCCAGTTCTTAAAATAAAGGTAGTCCCTCGACCCGCCTACTCCGCCGGCTGGCGGATTCGGCGGACAGGCCCCGCTCGGGAACTTTAATTAATAAGTCCCTGAGCGCAGGTCCACAGAACGTCGGACCGCAGTCGAAGGTCTACAATAATGTATGTTTTTGTTAAGAAGAATTTTTGCCGGATCCGTGGATGTTGCCATACCAGCGGCAATCGTCGTTGCGTCTTTTTTTTCCGCGTCGTTTTTGCCGACGGCCGCGGCGGGAGCGGCTAAAACTCCCTTGCTCGTCACCGCTCTTTTGGTCCTTTTAGGAAACGGCCTAATTTTGCCGGCGTTCTACGGCTGGACTCTCGGCGACAAACTTTTGGGGTTGCGCCTCGTCGGGGGAGACCGGCCGGACAGCCGGGGAATCGGACTTCTGGCCGCCGCGGCGCGCCTCTTGACCGCCCTGGGACTCAGCCCGTTTTTTCTTTTGGGTTATGTCTGGTATTTCGTGGACGCCAAAAACCGGACTTGGCACGACATCTTGGCCGGAATCATTGTGGCCCGCGCCGATTCCCCGGTGGGGGAGCCGTTCGCCAACCAGAGTTTCCTCAGATTGACCGCCGGGCTCCTCTTCGGCGCGGTGGGCACTTTTATTTTTTTCAGCACCGTTTATCTCGCGGTTATTTTTTTGATTTTTGCCCCTGGCTTTAACGGAGTTGCCGCGCAAAAGCTGCCAGCGGATTTTCCGTCCACGGTAATTATCGCCGCGGAGGAGAATATCACCAACATCGTTGTTACGCCTGACAAGGAAAAAAATTTGAACGAGGTGATGGTGGTTTGGAAGGATTTGCCGACTGACGCCGACTCCGTGCTCTACGCCTACAAAACTGCTTTTGACCTTTTTGGCTACAAAACCGAAATCGGCCGTTCGGGAGAAATTTTTGGCTTGAGGTTCACCAATCCGATGACCGGCGTTGCCGGAGTGATGAGCGCCGAGCCGGCCAAAGACGGACGCCAGTTGCTTGATTTGACTTTGATTGTGAGTTATCCGTCTAAAGCCAAATGAGGTCATCTGAAAACTCCTTTTTCTGCTGCAATCGCGTAATTTCCACTGCGGCTTCGTCGCTCCTCGCCTCGTCCGAAATTCCGCAATCCCGCCGTGGCGGGACGGAATTTTTAGATGACCTCTATGATTAGAACGGCGCAAAAAAAATTCAGTCCGCGAAAAGAATTTCGCGGCCGGCGGGTTCTCATTTTTGGTCTGGGCCTTTACCCGCAGGGCTCGGGCGCGGCGGCCGCCCGTTTTTTTGTCCGCGCCGGCGCCAAGGTTACGGTGACCGACCTCAAAACAAAAAAAGAACTCTTGCCGGCGTTGCGGCGTCTGCGGGGGATTAAAGCGACTTATATTCTCGGCCGTCATCGGCTGGAAGATGTGGAGCGGGCGGATTTGATTGTGAAGAATCCGGGTGTTCCCGCAAATTCGCCTTATCTGCTCCGGGCCAGAGCCAAGGGCATACCGATTACGAGCGACACGGCGCTGTTTTTCCGGTATTGCCCGGCGCCGATTATCGGGGTGACCGGCACGCGCGGCAAGTCCACGACGAGCGCGCTCATCGCCGAGACGCTTAAAGCCGACAGGCGGAGAACCTGGCTGGGCGGCAACATCAAAATTTCGCCGTTGGATTTTTTGGAAAAGGCGCGCGCCGGCGATTGGGTTGTTTTGGAGCTCTCGAGCTGGATGCTGGAGTCGCTGGACTTGGAACGCCGGAGTCCGAGAATCGCGGTTTTCACCAATTTGCTCCGCGACCACTTAAACACCTACAAAAATATGAACGATTACGGCCGGGCCAAGAGCGCGATTTTTCGCCACCAGGACCGGGGGGATACCGCCGTCCTCTCCTGGGACAACCCGTGGACGCGACGGCTTGCTCGCCGCGCGCCCGGGCGGCGCGTCTGGACCTCAATCAAAAGTCGGCCGCCGGGGGACGCGGTGTATCTGGACGCCGGAAAAATTGTGGAGGTGGGCGGCGGACGGCGGCAGACAATCGCTTCGGCCGCGAGCGTGACGCTTAAGGGAGAACATAATTTGGAGAATGTTCTTTGCGCCGTTGCCGCCGCCCGCGCGGCCGGCGCGCCGCTCTCGGCTATTCAACAAGCGCTCCGCGGGTTTCGCGGACTGCCGGACCGCGAGGAGCCGGTCGGCGTCTTCGGCGGCGTCCGGTTTGTGAACGACACCACCGCCACCACTCCGGACGCGACAATCGCCGCTTTGCGCGCGCTGGGGAAAGACCAGAAGCTCGTGCTGATTGCCGGCGGCCGCGACAAAGAATTGCTGTTTGACGAGCTGGCGCGGGAATTGCCGCGCTTCGTCAAAGTTTTGGTTACCCTGCCGGGCAGCGCCACGGAAAAGTTGGTGAGTTCAATCCGGCGGGCGAAGAGCAAACTGCCGATTTACCGCGCGGCTGATATGCGTTCGGCGGTCAGAGCCAGCCGCGATTACGCGAAGCCGGGAGAGCTTGTTTTGCTCTCGCCCGGCGCGGCCAGTTTTGGGCTTTTTATAAACGAGTTTGACCGCGGCGAGCAATTTAAAAAAGAAGTAGGCAGGGGAAAGTAGGATATAATAGCCAAGTACGCCATAAAATACTCGTCATCTCGACCCCATTTGTCATTCCTGCGAAGGCAGGAATCCAGAAACAGAATCCAAAAACGATATATCTGGATCCCAGCCTACGCTGGGATGACATGGTGAGGCATGTCATCTCGACTGAAACGGAGAGAACTTCAATTCGTCAATTCGGAAAAAATAAGAAGAATAGAAGATCCCTCGGCTGCGCTCGGGATGACAGACAACCTTACTCGACTATGTTGTTCTTCATTAAAGATAAAATCCGTTCGCTGGTGCCGCGCGGGCTCATCGCCCTCTATCACCGCCTGCTTTCGCTTGCCGCCGCGTTTTTTTACGGTTTTCCCTCGCGGCGAATGGTCGTCTTTGGCGTTACCGGCACCAAAGGCAAGTCAACGGTTTGTTACCTCATCGCGCGTATTCTGGAGCAAGCCGGGCGTAGAGTCGGCATGACCACGACTCCGCTTATGAAGGTCGGCCCGCGGGAGTGGCTGAACGTGAGTAAGATCACCATGCTCGGACGATTTTCGCTCCAGCGTTTTTTGCGGCGGATGGACGGCGAGCGGGTGGAAACGGCGATTGTGGAGAGCTCCTCCGAGGGACTGGCGCAATGGCGGCAGGCCGGAATTTCTTACGACGTTGCCGTGTTCACTAATCTGACTCCGGAACATATTGAATCTCACGGTTCTTGGGAAAAGTATATGGCGGCCAAGGGGCGACTTTTCGCCGCGCTCCACACCCGCCGCCCCTTCCGCAAAAAAATCAGGGGCAAGTCGGTGTCCAAAGTCGCGGTGGCGAACGAAGACGACCCGGCCGCTTCCTATTTCCTTTCTTTTCCGGCGGATGAATATTGGACTTTTGGGATGAACCCGACGGCTAAAAATCCGCGCCCGGAGCGGCACCTTCAGATTCAGGACCTGGAGTTATCGCCCGAGGGTTCAACTTTTGCGATTAAAGGGGTGAGGTTTTCCCTGCATCTCCTTGGCCGTTCCAACGTGATGAATGCCGCGGCGGCCATAGCCGCGGCGAGCTCGGGGGGCATCTCGCTTGAAACCGCGGCCGCCGCGCTCAGAGCGGTCTATGGCATCCCCGGACGGTTTGAACGGATTGAGGAAGGTCAGGACTTTACCGTGATTGTTGATTACGCCCACGAGCCGGCTTCTTTTAAACAACTCTACGAGGCGGTGGCGGTGCTGCCCAAAAAGCGGATTATTCACGTTTTTGGTTCGACTGGCGGCGGGCGGGACCGGAGCCGCCGGCCGATTTTGGGGGAGCTCGCCGGACGGAACGCCGACATCGTGATTGTCACGACTGACGACCCTTATGACGAAGACCCGGCGGCCATTAGCGCGGCGGTCATCGCCGGCGCCCGGCAGGCCGGAAAGGTTTTGGGGGAAAATCTGCTGGACATCCTGGACCGGCGCGAGGCCATCCGGGCGGCGGTCCGGCTCGCCGAGCCCGGCGATCTACTGCTTATCACCGGCAAGGGCAGTGAGCAGCGGATGGCGCTCGCGCGCGGGAGGAAAATTCCTTGGGACGATCGCGAGGTGACCCGGAGCGCCATCCACAGCGGCGGCGCCACGGTGGAGGTGATTGGGAAGAGAGTTTAGATTGTAGGGTATAAGGCATAGGGGATAGGGTATAGATTATAAGTATGGTTAAAGTAAGTCTCCGGCCGGGAGAAGAAATCAAAAAAACCGTGCGCCAGCACTGGATTTTTATCGCCGTGCCGCTGTTTTTCAGTTTCTTTCTCCTGACACTGGCTTTCTTCCTGCTCTTTCCGCTTTTTGGCAGCGGACCCGCCGGCCTTCTTATTTTCCTGCTGATTATTTTTTTGGCGGCGCTGGTCGCTTTGCGGAGCTGGGTGCTTTGGCGTTCCACCGTGTTTTTGATTACCAACCAGCGGGTGATTGACGTTGACCGCACTGGTTTCTTCCGTTGGGTCATCTCTGACCTGCGTTACGAAAACCTGGCGGATATCTCTTACGAGACTAAGGGGCCGCTGCAGGCGCTTTGCCAGTCGGGTAACGTGACTTTGAGCACGATTTCCGGTTCACACGCGATTGAGGGCCGTTTTATTCCTCGGCCGGATGAGGTGCGCGAAGCGGTAATTGTCGAGCTCAAGGGCTCGGAACAGCGCTCTGGCGCCGACCCCGCTCCTCCGCCGGCTCCGGAGCGCTCGGCGCGGCGCTACGAGGAGCATTTAAAGAAAAAAGACGAGATGGAAAATTTTTTTGGAAACGTAAATCAATAAAATGCGTTTTTTCGGTTCAAAAATATTTTTAGTCACGCTTCTTGCAGCCGTGATTTTTGTCGGTATGGGGGTTGGGCGGATGATTGTCCAAAACCGCGCGCTGGCCCGGGAGGTGGCCGCGCTCGCCGCCGAGGCCGAAACACTCGAATCAAAAAACGACGAACTGGTCGAGCTGGCCAAGCGCGTCCAGACCGACTCTTTCATCGAGCGCGACGCCCGACTCAAACTGGGGCTCAAAAAACCCGGGGAGGACGTATTGGTTGTCCGGCGTCAAGGCGAGGCAAGTTCCACGGTCCAAGTCGCCCGGGAAGAAGAAAACAACTCCGCCCGCTGGTGGCGTTACTTTTTCGCTCCCAAGAGTTCTTCTAAACTATGAGCCAACCGGCGGGCGAAATTAACTCGGCGAGAGTCTGGTTTGCCGTTCTGCCCGCTGTCCTGCTGGGATTTTTGGTGATGTTAATGATCGTCGGGTGGTTTTTGATTTATGTTATAAAAGAGGATTCGCGGTTCGCGCATGCTCTCGCCCGCGTAATTCCTTATCCGGCCGCGGCGGTTGACGGCCAATACATTTTTTACGCCGAGTGGGCCGGCATCACCCGCGCCTTTCTTTCCTTGGCGGAAAAAGGCCAAGTGTCCATCACCGGCGCCGTGAGCCGGCATGACATCGCCGACAATGTCATGAACGTGCTGATTCGCGACAAAATTTTATTTTCTCTGGCGCGGGAACGGGGCATTACTGTTTCGGATGCGGAGGTGACGGAGGAATACGGCCGCGCGGTCTCAAACAGCCAGGATCGCCAAACTCTCGCTGTCCTGCTCCGCGGGCTCGGCTGGTCTGAGCGTCAGGTCAAGGAGCAGATAGTGCGGCCGTACGTCGTTGGCCGGCGGCTGGCCGAGCGTTTGGGCTCGGTGGCGCTCGCGGAAAAAGCGATTGCCGAGGCCCGTGCCGGTGCCAGGATTAAAATTTTTGTGCGTTATTGAGGAGGTCGTCTGAAACCATGCGTTTTTATCGTCACAACAGCAGAGTAAAAAAAGATTCGCGGCAGACGGCGTCGGGGCCTCGGAACACGCGCTTCGGCCTGCTTTACGCCGGCTTTCTTTTGGCGGCGCTAGTTTTGGCCTTCCGGCTGTTTATGTTGCAGGTGGTCTCGCATTCTTTTTACGAAGCGCTGGCCTCGAACGCGCACGAAATATTTTCTAAACTGACCCCGGAGCGCGGCAGTATTTTTTTGCGCGACCAGGACGGCAAGCTCTATCCGGCGGCGGCCAATCGCGACACTTTTGTTATTTTTGCCGAGCCGCGGGCGGTCAAACAGCCGGAGGAGCTAGCTGACCTGCTCGCGCCGATGCTGGTTTTGGAACGCGAGGAGTTATTAAAGAAACTTACTTCCGGCGGCTGGTACGCGCCGCTCGCGCGCGGCGTCCCCGAGGACTTGGCTAATCAAATCAGCGACTTGCTCAAGGAAAAAAATCTTAAAGGTATCAGGGAGAGCCGCGAGTCGGCGCGCTATTATCCGGAGCCGGCCATGGGCGGGCAAGTCATCGGTTTTGTCGGCTCTAACGAAAAGGGTGAGCGTTCCGGGCGCTACGGCTTGGAAGGTTATTGGAACAAGGAGCTAGCCGGCTCTCAAGGGTTTATCGCCGCTGAGACCGATATCGCCGGCCGCTGGATACCTGCCGCGGGACGGACCATCGCGCCGGCGGCCAATGGCGCCGAGCTGGTGCTCACCGTGGACCGGACGGTCCAATTCACCGCCTGCCAAAAGTTAAAGGACGCGGTCAGCACACACGGCGCAGATTCCGGTTCGCTGGTTATTTTGGAACCGGCGACCGGGGACTTGCTCGCCATGTGCAGCGCGCCGGATTTTGACCCCAACAATTATTCGGCCGTGAGCGATTTTTCAATTTTCAACAACCCGGCCATTTCCGGCCAGTACGAGCCCGGCTCGGTGATGAAGGCGATTACCATGGCCGCGGCGCTAGACCGGGACCAGGTGACCCCGAAGTCCACCTACACCGACACCGGCGAAGTTAAGCTCGGACCCTTTACGATTAAAAACTCCGACGGCAAGGCGCACGGTGTCCAAACCATGACTCAAGTCCTCGAGGAGTCATTGAATACCGGCGCGATTTACGCGCAAAGACTAATTGGGACCGAGACCTTCCGCGGCTATCTGGAAAAATTCGGTTTTGGCGAGGCGACTGGTATTGAGCTCGCCGGAGAGTCAGACGGGGATATCGCGGCGCTAAAAAAGAAAGGCGAGATTTTCGGCGCTACCGCTTCCTACGGCCAGGGAATTACCGTTACGCCGCTCCAGCTCGCGGCGGCTTTTGGCGCCGTCGCTAACGGCGGTAATTTTGTCGCGCCGACGATTATCTCGGAAATTCGTTGGTCGGAGACGAATGTTGAACGGCGTCAGCCGAAAATCGCGCGTCAGGTTATCTCGCCGAAGACCGCCGCCATGCTCGGCGGGATGCTCGTGGCCGTGGTGGAGAACGGCCACGGCAAGCGAGCCGGCGTGCCCGGCTATTGGGTTGCGGGCAAAACCGGTACGGCGCAGGTGCCTAAAAAAGACGGCCCCGGGTACCTGGCCGATGTTACCATCGGGACTTTCACGGGTTTTTTCCCGGTGGAAAATCCTAAATTCGCGATGGTGGTGCGTATTGACCACCCGCGCGACGTGCAGTTTGCCGAGAGCACGGCCGCGCCGCTGTTCGGCGAAATTGCCAAGTTTCTGCTACAGTACTACCATATACCGCCGACGAGGCCGGTTAAGTAAGTGAGTCGTAACCTGAACCTCTCCCCTTAAGGTAACGGTCTGGCACTGATGCTTGGCACTTATTCGGGGTACGATACCCGATGTATGCCAAACATAGCAGACTAACAAAGTGGAAGAGGGGACAGTTGGTGACGGAGTGGGTGCATGCGACGCCAGCACGGGTGACGGCGAGGAAATTGCACCTTCACCGCAACACGGTAAACCTCTGGTACGGCCGGATACGGAAGCGGATCCCCCTCCTCCCGCCGCCCCTGCCCTTCTCCGGCGAGGTCGAGGCCGATGAGACCTACCTCGGCGAGAAACGGCCAGGGGTGGCGGGACGAGGCACAGCTGACCTAGTACCGGTTTTTGGCATCCTGCACAGGGAAACGCGGCAAGTCTACGCCACTGTAGTCTCCGGGACGAGTGCCGAGTTCCTCCTCCTAATTATCTGTCGCTGTGTGGTCGAAGACACCACCATCTACAGCGACGGGTTCGGCGCTTACCGGCACCTCGACCTCCTCGGCTATCGCCATATTGTCGTGCCGCACGCCTACACTTACTCTCGTGGAAACGGCGTCCATTCGAACGGCATTGAGTCCTTCTGGGCCTATCTGCAGCATCTGTTGCGAGCTCGCCGGGGGCTTCCCCGAGACCGGTACGAAGAGCATATCCAAGAGGCCGTATTTCGTTTCAACAATCGTGACCCCAAGGTTCTCCGCAGAAACATTAGACGAATCCTTCATTCCATCGCCTAACATCTGTGCCAGACCGTAAGGTAAGGGGAGAATGAGAAGGGTTATGTTTTTCCCTTTAACGAAGTAACTCCTCCCTTCCTCCCCTTATTCTAATATGCGTAAATTATTGGAACTGGTTCTTTTGCCGCTCGCTCAAGCGGTGTTTAAAAAATACCGGCCGCTCACTATTGCCGTGACCGGCACCGTCGGCAAGACCTCCGCCAAAAACGCGATTGCCGCGGCGCTTGGGAAGGGCCGGAATGTTCGCGCCGCGGAAAAAAACAACAATACCGAAATCGGAGCGGCGGTAACCATTATCGGCGGCCGCTCGCCGGGGCGGTCGGTGGCTGGCTGGCTCGCGGTTCTGCTCAAGGCCCTGAAACTTTTGATTGTCCATAACCCGCACTATCCCTCGGTGTTGGTTTTAGAGTACGCCGCCGAACGGCCAGGGGATGTCAGTCGTCTGTGTCAATTATTTCCTCCCCAAATCGGTGTCCTCACCGCAATCGGCGCGACGCACGCCCGAACGCTTGGCGGGATTGAAGGAGTAGTTGAGGAAAAGAGCAATCTGCTGCGCGCTCTGCCCAAGGACGGCTGGCTCATTGCCAATGCCGATGACCCGCGCGTTATGGCTGTGTTAAAAATTACCGCCGCCAAAGTGGTCACCTACGGCCTTGCGGAGAACGCTCATATCCGCGCTTTTGAACCGCACCCGTCAATCCGACGCGATAGTGAGCGCGGTTTATTCGTTGACGGCACGGCTTTCAAAATTGAGCTTGCCGGAAAAACGATTCCAATTTTCCTGCCCGGCGTTTTGGGAACACCGCCGGTTTACGCCGCGCTTGCCGCGAGCGCCGTGCTCTTTGCCTTGGACGAAAATCAGCTTGCTCTCGTTGACGGGCTTAAGAATGTGAAACAAGAAAAGGGGCGTCTGCGGGTTATTCCGGGAATAAAATTTTCCACGATTATTGACGACACTTATAACGCCTCCACCGTCTCCATGCTCGCCGCGCTTGCCGCGCTCCAGAGTGTGCCGATTGACGAGGGCGAAAGACGGCTGGCGGTCTTGGGCGACATGCGCGAGATGGGCGCCCTGGCCGAAGGGGAACATCAAAAAGTCGGC
>SCSU01000009.1 GCA_004299275.1 Patescibacteria group bacterium | reverse complement strand
GTCCCCGGCGCCTGCTGGGGACGCAGATGAGGTCGTAGCTCACGTCGCATTTGAAGCGTTCACGCAGGTATCGGGCGAGGTTCCCCGGGCCCTGCAGGCGCCAGTCCATGCAAGTGAGCACTGTGCGGGAGCAGCCAGTTCGAATCTGTTCGGAAAGGGTGCCCATCGGCTCTCCTCCTTGCGGCGGGTTTGCCTCAAACTGCGCGTCTCAAAACAAACGACCGCAAGATAGTAAGCTCAAAACAAATCGGCGTCAAGTGGTTTGATATAGGCAACTATTCGTTTTCCTGAATCCTAATGCCGGAACGGGTAGCGTGCTTACGGGCTACTTTTAATCTAGCCAGCTCCCGCTCCATAGCCGCGGCCGCGTCGGCAAAAGCGACGTCCTCACGCCCGGCATGCTCTAAGAGCAGCTGTCGCGCGCGTTCCTTAGCCGCCTCAATTTTTTGCAAATCAAGTTCTTCGGCGCGGTCAGCGGACTCCACTAAAATCAAAATCTCACCGTCTTTTTTGACTTGAATAAAACCTGGGGACAGCGCCAAATACGACTCCTCTCTCCCCTTGCGGAGAATCGCCACACCGGACTTAATCATTGAGACTAGCGGGATGTGGCGCGGTAGGATCGTAATTTCTCCGCTGACCGTCGGAACGGTAAGCGAATCGGCCTCAACCTTGGCCACGGTCCTCTCGGGCGTAACAACTTCAATATTGAGCATAAAATCACGACAGACCTTGAAGGTCAGTGAAAACGGACCTTCAAGGTCTGT
The DNA here is from genome assembly GCA_004299275.1 of Patescibacteria group bacterium. Classification (GTDB taxonomy): domain Bacteria; phylum Patescibacteriota; class Patescibacteriia; order 2-12-FULL-57-11; family 2-12-FULL-57-11; genus SCSU01. The sequence goes on along the minus strand of SCSU01000009.1, from coordinate 13,149 downwards.
ATTTAGCTTATTTTGATACTTCTCCAATTCCGCCTTTCATGTAGAAGTTTTGCTCACCGACGTCATCAAGCTCGCCATCAAGAATTTTTTTGAAACTTTGGATGGTTTCCGCGAGTGATACGTACTTGCCGCCGGTGCCGGTGAAGGTTTCCGCCACAAAAAACGGCTGGGACAAAAATTTTTGGATTTTCCGCGCGCGGGAAACAGTCATCTTGTCCTCTGGCGAGAGCTCTTCCATCCCGAGAATGGCGATAATGTCCTGCAGGTCCTTGTAGCGTTGAAGAACTTTTTGCACGCCGCGAGCGATGGAGTAATGTTCTGCGCCGACTATTTTCGGGTCGAGGATGGAGGAGCTCGAATCTAGCGGGTCTACCGCCGGGTAAATGCCCAATTCGGCCAGCGAACGCGAAAGGACGATGGTGGAGTCAAGGTGGGCGAAGGTCGTGGCCGGCGCCGGGTCGGTCAGGTCGTCGGCCGGGACGTAAACCGCCTGCACCGAAGTGATGGAGCCGTCTTTGGTGGAAGCGATTCGCTCCTGCAAGGCGCCCATCTCGGTCGCTAGCGTCGGCTGATAACCCACCGCCGAGGGAATCCGGCCGAGCAGGGCCGAGACCTCGGAACCGGCTTGAGTAAAACGAAAAATGTTGTCAATAAAAAGGAGCACGTCCTGATGTTCCTCGTCGCGGAAGTATTCGGCCACGGCTAAGCCCGAGAGCGCCACCCGCGCCCGGGCGCCCGGCGGCTCGTTCATCTGGCCGAAAATCAGAGCGGTTTTGTCAGCCACGCCTGACTCCTTCATCTCCAGCCACAGGCCGTTGCCCTCCCGCGTGCGTTCACCGACACCGGCAAAAACCGAATAGCCGCCGTGCTCGGTGGCGATGTTGCGGATGAGCTCCATCACTACCACGGTCTTGCCCACCCCGGCGCCGCCAAACAGCCCGACCTTGCCGCCTTTGACAATCGGGCAAATCAGGTCAATCACCTTGATGCCGGTCTCGAGAATCTCCGTTTTGGTCGACTGCGCCGTAAACTCCGGCGCGCTGCGGTGGATAGGATAAGTTTTTTTGGTTTTAACCGGCGGACCGCCGTCAATCGTCTCGCCGACAACATTAAACATGTGCCCCAGCACCTCGCGGCCGACCGGCATGGAAATAAGGCCACCGGTATTCTTTACAGCCAATCCCCTCTCCAAACCGTCGGTGGAAGACATCGACAAAGTGCGGACCGTCCGCTCGCCCGCGTGCGACTGCACCTCGAGCGTCAGGTCAGGCGCGCCCTGGCGCTCAATCGTGAGCGCTGTCCTGACCGGCGGCAAGTCGCCCTCAAACTCCACATCCACCACCGGGCCGATAATCTGGACGATTTTTCCTGAAGTCGCGCTTGGGTTCATAAAAGATAGATTGACGGCTTAATTGACAAATCTAATTTTTAATTTTACATTGTCACGGTCCGAAAGGAGGAGAAGCATGTCCGGTTTCGCCCGCTACGGCCTCAGCGGTCTCGCGGAACAGATAGAGCTCAGGGAACGATTCAGCGCGGAGATCGCGGCTCCCACACGCCGCGTCCGTGCACAGCCGCAACTGCGCCGCCGCCGGCCGGAGGCGGAAATGACGACGGGATTCCGCTTCTGCCCGTATTGCCAGAAGCCGTTCAGCGCCGCGCCTAGGTCTTCGGCTGGCGTGTTCCAGTGCCCGAACTGCGGCCAGCTCCTGCCCTGCGAGGACTACTGACCACCGCTCTATCGACCCCCCGCTCGCTTTCCCAGAGTCGTCCCGGAAGGCGAGCCGAGGGTCTTTTTTATCCCGCGCCTAAGGCCGCCTTGCTCGCGGCAATCTCGGAGATTTCTCTGGTGATTGCCGACTGCCGAGCTTGGTTTAGGGTCAAGGTTAGATCGTCAATCATCTCCCGCGCGGCATCAGTGGCGTTTTTCATCGCCACCATCCGCGCCGAGTGCTCCGAGGCGGCTGATTCGAGGAGCGCTTGATATACCTGCAGGTCGACCATTTTGGGCAGAACCGCGTCATAAATCTCCTGCCGCGACGGCTCAAAAATTATTTCGCTCGCGCCGCCCGCCGGTTTGCTCGCCGCTTCAGACATTTGAATCGGCAGGAGCCGCCGAACAATCGGTTTTTGGTTCACGGCCGAGACAAACTCGGTGTAGGCCAAAAAAATCTGGTCAGCCGCGCCGGCGAAAAACTCCGAGCGGCAAAAATCGGCAATCGGCGTGGCGTCGGCAAACGACGGCGTGTCGCCGCCGGACAAAAAGGAGGCGACGATTTTCCGGCCGCTCCGACGTAGCGCTTCCTCGCCCTTGCGCCCGACGGTGGCGAAAGAAAATTCCAGCCCCGGCTTGCCTCCGATAAAATCAAAACAGGCCTTGATTACGTTGCCGTTGAACCCGCCGGCCAGACCGCGGTGCGAGGTTGTAAGCACGAGCAGAACTTTTTTAACCGGACGCGACAAGAATAAGGGGTGCGTCAGCTCGCCGCCGGCCGCGAGCGACTCGGCCATTTCAACTCCGGCCGCGGCATAACGGCGTGAAGAGAGCGCTCTAGAAGTGGCGCGCCGCATCTTGCTCGCGGCGACAAGTTCCATCGCGCCGGTTATTTTTTTGGTGCTGCTGACCGATTTGACTCGGCGCCTGATTACCCGCACGGGGACAGCCATACAACTTATTTACACTTTTGAATCACTCTCTTTAATTCCGCTTCCACATCCGGCTCAATGCCCTTGCCTTGGCGGAACGCCTCGAGCGCGAACAAACCGTCCTGCTCCAGAGTTTGGTGAAATTTTTCTTCCCAAGCGCGAACCTCGTCCAGGGGAATGTCATCTAAATGACCGTTGACCGCAGCGTAGATAATCGCGATTTGGTGCTCCACCGGCATTGGCTCGTATTGCGGCTGTTTTAAAATTTCCACAATCCGGCGGCCGCGCTCGATGCGCGAGCGGGTCTCGGGGTCGAGGTCCGTGGCAAACTGGGCAAAAGCCTCCAGCTCGCGGAACTGCGCGAGGTCCAAGCGCAGGCGGCCGGCCACCTTCTTCATCCCCTTGGTTTGGGCCGCGGAGCCTACGCGCGAAACGGAAAGACCAACGTTCAGCGCCGGCCGGATGCCGCGATAGAAAAGGTCGCTCTCCAGATAAATCTGGCCGTCGGTAATGGAAATAACGTTAGTCGGGATGTAGGCGGAGACGTCGCCGGCCTGCGTCTCAATTATCGGCAGGGCGGTCAGGGACCCCCCGCCGCGTGAGTTATTCATCCGAGCCGCGCGCTCGAGCAAGCGCGAGTGGAGGTAAAAAATGTCGCCGGGGTAGGCCTCGCGTCCGGGCGGCCGGCGCAAGAGCAGAGAAATCTCGCGGTATGCCCAGGCGTGCTTGGAGAGGTCGTCATAGATAACCAAAGCGTCCTTGCCCTGCTCCATAAAATATTCGCCGATGGCCGCGCCGGCGTAGGGAGCGATGTAGGAAAGCGCAGCGGCGTCCGAAGAGCCGGCAATCACGACGACGGTGTGCTCCATGGCTCCGCTTAGCTTAAGCCGGTCGACGATTTTCGCGATCTTGGATTCCTTTTGGCCGATGGCGACATAAATACAAATCACGTCCTGTCCCTTTTGATTGATAATCGTGTCAATGGCAATGGCCGTTTTGCCGGTCTGGCGGTCGCCGATGATTAACTCGCGCTGGCCGCGGCCGATCGGAATCATGCTGTCAATCGCTTTGATGCCGGTCTGGAGCGGCCGGTCCACGGGCTGGCGCTCCACCACGCCCGGCGCCAACCGTTCAATCGGCATTTGTTTTTTGGCGCGAATTTTATCACCGCCGTCGCACGGCCGGCCCAGCGGGTCAATCACGCGGCCGATTAATTCCTCGGAAACCGGCAGGGAAAGAATCTGGCCGGTGCGTTTGACCGTGTCGCCCTCCTTAATTTGGCTATAGTCGCCCAAAACCATGGCGCCGACGGTGTCCCGCTCCAAATTGAGGGCGACGCCAAAAGCGGTGGTGGCATTCTTTTCACTCCCGACAAACTTGAGCATCTCCGAGGACTGCGCGCCGCGGAGCCCGGTCGCACGGACAATCCCGTCGGCAACCTCAACCACGGTTCCCGTCTCTTCCAAAACCGGCTCAAGCGAGAGCGATTGCAATTCCTTTTTTAACATTTGAACCAGCTGGGTTTTGGGGGTTGACATAGTTAGAGTTTTGTGTCACTTTAAGCGGCCGGCGGTGTAAATTGTAGGAGGTGAAACGCTAATGATCGAGGTCAAATCGGATCGGCACGGCCATCCAAGCGATCGTCCCACCTGGCGGCCGCCGCCATCGGGCACGAGCGAACAGTGGGAAGCGCTGCTCCAAGACATCATCGGCGGACTATCAGAGGAACAGCTGGCGGCCAAGCACCGGCTCGCCGATGAACGCCTGGAGATGGTCTTTGAGGTGGTGTTCGCGGCCCGACACGGCAATGTCGAGGCGCTGAACAAACTCCGCCAACGCTGGCTGGAGCTGGAGCTCTGATAGGGCTCCGTTTTTTTATCCTCCTTCGTCCCATCCTCCGTAGCAGAGCTACTGCGGAGGACGGACAAGACTACGGGGGACAAATCCCCCTTCGCCTCAACTACGGGAGAATCATCCGACCAATTTTTCATAAAGCGCATTGAGCCGGGCTTTAACGGTCGTGTCAATTTGATAATCGCCAAAGTTTATTTTTGCTCCGGCGCCGAGGGCGGGATCAACCGTTTCGTCCCAGACAATTTGACCGGGGGCGAGATTAAGCGCGCGGGAGAGCGTCTCTTTGCCTTTTTTGTCCAGTGGTTTGGCGAGGGCGAGCTTGAGGCGAACCTCACCGGCCGGAGCGGAAATTATTTCAACCTCCGTGATTATCGCTGGCAGGAGAGCGAGCTGATTGCGGCGGCTAAGCAGTTTGACAAGCGCCTTGACTGCCCTCTCAACCGCGGCTATGTCCGCCCCGACGACAGCAAAAATTGCTTCAGCATAATCTTTTGCGCGCGCCCTCATAGTTTAGTCTTCAGCTCACGGGCAGCGGCAACAAGGAGGGACTCTTCATCTTCCTTAGTAAGCGCTCGTGACAGGACCTTCCCCACCGCTTCAACCACAAGCAGTCCGAGCTCGCTCTTGGCCTCGCCGAGCATCAGCTCTTTTTCGGCCTTGAGCGCGTTTTTGCCGGTCAGGAGCAAACCATCAACCTCCTTTTTAGCCCGGGAATGGAGTTCCTCGCGGAGAACTTCGGCCTCTTTCCGTGCCTCGGCAACAATCCGTCCGGACTCGTTCCGCGCCGCGGCGAGTATCTTTTCACGCTCGCTCTCGGCCGCAACTTTTACGGTCTTGGCTTCTTCGGCGTCACGGAGGCCCTGCTCCAGCTTTTTGGCCCGTTCGTCTAGCGCCCGCATTACCGGCCCCAGAGCGAATTTTTTTAGAACCAAAAGCACGATGCCGAAATTGACAATTTGCCAAACGAGCAGTCGCCAATCAATGCCTAGTTTTGAGAGCAATTCCATGAATGATAATTTTATCATTCCTACTCTCCTCCCCTTCGAGAGGGGGGAGGGGTTAACGGCAGGGCTTTACTAAGTCCTAGACGAACTTAATAATCAGCGCCATCACCAAAGCGTAAATCGCGATCGCTTCGGCAAAGGCGATGGTCAAAATCATCGGCACGAAGATTTTGCCCGCCGCCTCAGGGTTGCGGCCGATGGCTTCCATCGCCTTAGAGGCAATGAGCCCGATGGCGATGGCCGGACCGGCGCCGCCGATGGCGATGGCGAGCCCCGCCGCCGCGCTTTTAACCGACGGCAGGATGTCCGCCGTTTTTTGAATAATTTCGCCGGCTGCTTCGACTGCCATAAAAAGTAGAGGTGCGCGGACGGAGTGCCTCGCCGCGTTATTGTCTTAAACTCTTAATGCACTCGCGCCGCCCGGTAAATGATTGCCAGGCAACGCCAGTTCATCAAGCGGTTTGAGGTTTGGAGATCGGATCTCCGTGGGAGATCCGATCTCCCGGCTCCGCTTCGTGGCTCCCGTGCGACTCAGTGGCGATGGTTAAAAATACCAGCGTCAGCAGGGCAAAGACCATCGCCTGCACCAGCCCCACGAAAATTTCCATAAATAGGAAGGGAATCGGCGCGAGGTAGGGCAGGAGCGTCCCCATCACGAGCAACAACACTTCGCCGGCAAAGATGTTACCGAAAAGCCGGAAAGAAAAAGATATCACCTTAGCCAGCTCGCTCACAAGCTCAAGCAAGCCGACAAAAGTCCCGATGCCGTAGGGCTCCCGCCACGGCGGCACGAAAAATTTTTTCCAGTAAACCAACGTCCCCAGCGCGCGCATGCCGTAGATTTGCGCCGCGCCAACCGAAACCAGCGCCAAAGCCAAAGTAAAATTAAGGTCGGCCGAGGCGGCGCGCAAAAAAGGGAGAAGAATTTTTTCTCCTTCGTGGACTTCAAATATTCCCACTGACCCAGCGCCGGGCAATAGCCCAATCCAATTGGCCAATAGAACAAAAAAGAAAATTGAGGCGACTAACGGGAAAAATTTTAAAGTTTTGCGGCGGTCGCCGGTAACATTATCGGCGAAATTAAGCATGGCCTCGAGCATTGCTTCGACGGCGTTCTGGAGCCGTCCGGGTACCGCTGCAGAACTTCGGGCTACGCGGCTGCCGATAACGACCATAAACAAAACCACGACCCAGCTCACGAGCAGGCTGTTAGTCACCGGAAAGGAGCCGATTTGGAAGAGAGGTTCCGCGGCTAAAGAGATGTTCATAAGATGTCGGGACGTTGAACATCCGCGGGATGTTCAACGTCCGAAATTTCCGCCAGCATTTTTTTGGCTTTTTTCACCACCCAAACTGAGGTGATGGCCACCGCCAAAACAACGCCGGCAAGCAAAAAAAACGGCGAAGAACCGAAACGCTTGTCCAGGAGCCGTCCGCCGAGCGCTAAAAAGACGATGGGCAGAGCAATCACGTAGCCGAGTTCCCACGCCATGCTCAAGGCAGTCCAAAAACCGCGGGTTTTTACTGTTGTCTTTTGTTCCTGGCTATCCACAGTATCAAGGAAGATAAAAAAAGAGCGCCTCCAGTATAGGCGCTTTAGGAATGACGGTCAAGGCAATTTTTCAAATTTTCAGACGATAAAAAAGGGTCTGGGCGTTCTGGACGCTTTGGGCCGCGAGCTCCCCCGCCGCCACACCTCTTATCTGCGCCGCTTTCCCCGCGACATGCGCGATATAATTCGGGTGGTTGCGCCGTCCGCGCTCCGGCACGGGTGAAAGGTAGGGAGCGTCGGTCTCAAACAAAAATTTGTCCGCCGGCGTATTTTTCACCGTTTCAATCAATTCGGCTTGGGACGATTCGGCGCCCTTCCGCGGCGGAAAAGTAATAATCCCATTGAAACCAAGGTAAAACCCTAAATCAAGATAAGCGCCGGCTACCGGCCAGCCGGCGGTGAAAGAGTGGATGACACCGCGGCGCGGCAGTTTTTTATTGCCGATGTACTCCGTGAGTATCTCCAGTATCTCTTTGTGCGCATCACGGCAATGGATAATCACCGGCAAATCATGCGCGTCCGCGAAATTAAGCTGGACGCGAAACTGCTCCTTTTGGAGGGTAATGACTTCTTCCCGCGCAATGTCGGCTGGCAAACGATAAAAATCCAGTCCGCATTCCCCGATTGCCACCACCTTTGAATTTTTTGCCAAGCCGGCGTAGTAGTCCGCGTCAAAACTTTCCGCCCGAGTTTTTACCGGCAATTCATCTTCATCAAACTCCATTTGATGCAAATGATTTGGATGCAATCCGACCGCCGCGTAAACTCCCTGGGGATAGCGATTGGCGAGTTCCACCGCCGCGGCCGAAGTCGTTGACTGCGTCCCGACAACTACGGGCCAAGTGCCGCCATGCAGGGCCTCCTCAATAACTTTCGGAGCGTCTTCACGGTAGGCCTGAAACTGGAGATGGCAATGGCTGTCAATCAATTTGGGAGCGACCATAGACGCTAAACCAAGATTGGATCTCCGCGGGAGATCCAATCTTGAATTTTTTAAATCACTTTTTGAACCGTTTTGGGCAGGAGCGGCACTAGCGCGGCCACGGCGCTCATCAGCCAATGCGCCGCGCCAGACGCGTTAATCATCGCCGCTAGCGGCCCCACGGGGAATTTGTTGGCGACGTAAAGCGTCAGACCCAAAACAATCACACCTTCAATGAACCCCAGTACCGCCCCCAAAATATGGTCAATGGTGGACAGGAACGGAATGATAGAGAGAAATTTAAAGACCCGTTCAATGACATAAAAAACCAGTCCCACCAAACGGTTAATGACAACAAAAAGGATTAAAAAAGCGACGACTCTCAGGATATTTTGGTCCCAGGGGATGATGCCTTGAGTCCAGGCGGCAACCGGTTCGTAAAGCCGCCCGGCGACCATCGCGCCGACGATGGTGCCCAAGAGCGCGCCCAAGCTGTGCACAAACCCGAACCAGAGGCCAAAGAGCACAAAGCCGGCGAGCAGAACCAGTAAGATGAAATCAAGAAGCATATGATATTTGGATTTTGAATATCCCGCGGGATATTCAAAATCCCGACATTAAATAAATTCAACTTTTCTTCGGAAACAGTATATCACCCTTCTTAACCTTAGTCCCCGGCTTAAGTCCGCCCCAAACTCGGCGCTCACTTAGCGGCTCCGATTTTTCAATTGCCAAAACTCCCAAACGAGCAAGAATTTGTTCGCTGGTCTCGGGCATAATCGGCCAGAGCATTAAACTCACTTGCCGCAAATTTTCGAGGAGAATGTAGAGCACCCGCTCCAATCGCGTTTTATCTGTTTTCGCTAGCACCCACGGCTCCTCGGTGTTAATCAGCCGGTCACATTCGCCGATCCGGAGCCAGATGAGTCTCAGGGCCTCGTCAAAGGCCAATTTTTCCACGGCGTCGTTAAAAGCGGTCCACAAATCCTCAACAGGCGCGCTGACAACCTCCGGAACGCGGCCGTCAAGATATTTTTCCGTCATCGCCAGCACCCGCGCGGCAAAGTTGCCCAGACCGTTCGCCAGGTCGCCCTCGTATCGCTCCTTAAAACGTTCCAAAGAAAAGTCGCCGTCCTCGCCAAAGGGAATTTCGCGGAGGAGAAAATAACGCAAGGCGTCAATACCCCATTCCTTAGCGAGCGCCGTCGGGTCAATATCATTGCCGGCGCTCTTGCCCATTTTCTGGCCGTTGACCGTAAAATAGCCGTGAGCGAAAACACGTTCCGGCAAGGGCAGTCCGACGGATATAAGCATCGCCGGCCACAGAGCGCAGTGGAATTTGATGATGTCCTTGCCGACCAGGTGCAAATCCGCCGGCCAGGTTTTCTTGAATCGCTTCTCGTCGCTGCCGTAACCGACGCCGGTCAGGTAATTGATTAAAGCGTCAAACCAGACATAAATCGCCTGCGAGCTATCTTGCGGCAGAGGTATCCCCCATTCCGCGCTCTGCCGCGTGATGGAGATGTCGGCCATTGCGTTCGCGATGTAATGTGTGAGCTCGTTACGACGGCTTTCTGGTTGAATAAACTTTGGGTGAGCTTCGATGTGGTCAAGCAGACGGCCGCGATATTTTGACAGCCGAAAAAAATAATTTTCCTCTTTAATCGGTTTGGGCGGCAGGCGGTGGATGGAACAAAGTCCATTTTCCAAATCACTGTCGGTCAAAAATGCTTCACAGCCGACGCAATAGAGGCCCTCGTAGACGCCTTTATAAATATCGCCGGCTTCCCACACCTTGGCGGCAAGGGCAGTTACGGCTTTTTTGTGCTCGGGAGAAGTTGTCCGCACAAAAACGTCATGGCTTATGCCCAAGCTGTCCCAGGTTTCCTGCCAAACCGCGCTCATCCGGTCCACAAATTTCTGTATATCCCGCTCGCCTTCTTTGTGCGCGGCTTCAACATTTTTTTGACTGTTTTCATCGGTGCCGCAAAGAAAAACAACTTCGTGTCCGCGCTGGCGCCAGTAGCGCGCCAAAGTGTCGGCGGCAAAAGTCGTATAAGCATGGCCAATATGCGGCCGGCCGTTCACGTAATAAATCGGCGTGGTAATGTAAAACGGTTTCATAATTTATTCCCCCTTTTTAAAGGAAGTGGCGAGCTTGCACGCCGTCGCGTAGCCGCTAGGGCGGAGCACGGCGAGCCGGAGGATTTTTTCAATTCGCGCTCGACAATTATCACATACTCGCCTTTGATGGTATCGGCTTTTACCGCCTCTGTCACCTGGCGCAGCGTACCGCGATAATGTGTTTCATGTATTTTTGTGAGTTCGCGACCGGCGTAGGCGCGTCGCTCGCCGGGGAGCGCGGTACAAAGTTCCTCCAGAGTTTTCACAATCCGATGCGGCGCTTCGTAAATAACCAGCGCGCCTTCCAGTCCATTCAATCCGGAAAAAAATGAACGCCGCCCTTTTTTGGCCGGCGGAAAACCCAAAAAGGTAAACGGCGCGGCGCGGAGCCCGGAGACCGAAAGCGCGGCCGTGAGCGCCGACGGCCCAGGAATGGGAATTACGCGCGTCCCCGGCCTCTCACGCAAAATTAATTCAATAAGATAGGCGCCTGGGTCGGAGATTGCCGGCGTTCCGGCGTCAGTTACCAAAGCCGCGTCTTTCCCCCGATCCAAGACTTCTAAAATCGGGACTAGTTTCGCCGGCTCAGAATATTCATGAAAAGCCAAAAGCCGCGTGCCGAGCCCAAAATGGTTAAGCAGTTTTTTGGTGACGCGCGTATCCTCGGCGATGACAAGCTGAACCTCACGAAGCGTTTTTAACGCTCGCGATGAGATATCCTCCAAATTACCGATCGGCGTGGCGACAACGAATAATGCCATAGGTGTGGATAAAAAAGGAATTGAGGGTTGCAGAGGCGCTCCCGGACTGATAAATTTACTACCTTATTATCATTAAAACAATATGCCTTACGAAGCCAAACCTTTGCCTTTTGCCGAACTAAAGGGCATCTCCCAAAAAACCATGGAGATCCATCACGACAAGCTCTACGCCGGCTATGTCGCCAAAAAAAATGAAATTCAGGAAAAGCTGGCTAAACTCGCGGCGAGCGGCGAGCTTGCGAGCGCTAACCAAACTCATTCCGAGCTGCGTGCCTTAAAAGACGGCGAAACGTTCGCGGTAAACGGCGTCTACCTCCATGAATGGTACTTTGACGTCCTCGGCGGCGACGGAGTGCCCACGGGCGCGCTCAAGGAGGCAATAGAGAACCACTACGGCTCGCTCCAAAATTTCCTTAACTATTTTAGCGCCTGCGGCCTCGCGGCGCGCGGTTGGGTGGTGCTCGCCTGGGACAGTCACGACCGCGAACTCCGCGTCTACACCGGCGACAGCCACAATCAGGGCGGTGTCTGGGGCGCGCAACCGATTATCGTCCTTGATGTCTACGAACACGCTTACTTTATTGACTACGGCGCGGAGCGCAAAACCTACATCGCCGACTTCTGGAAAAATTTAAATTGGAAAAAAGCGGATGAGCTATACTTGGCCGCGATACAATAATTCATCAATTACCCCTATGATTCACATCAACAAACCCGCTCCCGATTTCACCAACGCGATCGCCTACTGCCGGGGCCGAGAGTTCTGCAAAATCGGCCTCAAGGACTATCGCGGCAAGTGGCTCATGTTCTTCTTCTACCCGCGCGATTTCACTTTCATTTGTCCGACTGAACTTAAGGGCTTTGCGCGGCAAAAAGCCGACTTCCAAAAATTGAACGCCGAGGTTCTGGCCTGCTCAACAGATTCGGAATGGAGCCACAAAAATTGGTTTGAGCGCGATCTGTCCGAAGTTGATTACCCAGTCCTCGCGGATACAACACAAAAGATTGCCCGCGACTACGATGTGCTGGACGAGGAGGACGGCTCGGCGGAGCGCGGCACGTTTATCATTGACCCCGACGGCGTGCTCCGCTACGCGCTTATCTCCGCCGGCTCGGTCGGCCGCTCAGTTAAAGAAACTTTGCGCGTGCTCCAGGCGCTCCAGACCGGCGAACGCTGTCCGGTGGAGTGGGAGCCGGGCGGGCAGACGCTAGGAAAAGCTTAGGTTGGACAGACCTTGAAGGTCTGTGAAAACAGACCTTCAAGGTCATTGGGCTTAAATCTTTTTCAATAACTGGAGCAGTGTTCGGGCGCCGAAGCCGGCGCCGCCCTTGGGCACATAGGGAATCGTTTCCCGCTCGGCATAGGCCGGACCGGCGATGTCTAGGTGCGCCCAAGGGATGTCTTTCACAAAATGCTGGAGGAAGAGTCCGGCGGTAATCGCGCCACCGTAGCGGGTGGAGGAAACATTTTTCAAATCGGCGATGTCGCTCTTCACGCTCGCCGCGTACTCTGTGGGCAATGGCAGCTCCCATATTTTTTCTCCGCTCTCGCCGCTCGCGGCCCGGAGCCGCTCGCCCAGCCGCGGATTATTGGTCATCATTCCCGCAATCTCCTCACCCAAAGCGGACATACAAGATCCTGTCAAAGTAGCCAAGTCAACAATCATATCCGGTTTGAGCTTAGCCGCGTAGGCAAGCGAATCAGCTAAAGTGACGCGCCCCTCGGCGTCAGTGTGGCCGATTTCAATGCTTGTGCCATCCATGGCGCGCGCCACGTCGCCGGGTTTATAGGCATGCCGGCCGGGCATGTTCTCGGTGGCGGCGATAATGCCGTGCACCTCGGCTCTGGGCGCCAAACGGCTCACGACCGAAAAAAGCCCGAGCACCGCGGCCGCGCCGCTCATATCGCACTTCATCGTGGCCATGGATTCCCCGGGTTTGATTTGCAAACCGCCGGAATCAAAGGTGACACCCTTGCCGACCAGCGCGATTTTACGTTTGGCGTTCGCCGGCCGGTAACTTAGGTGGATGAAATAAGGTTCAGCCGAAGCGCCGGCGGCCACAGCCAAAAAAGCATTCATCCCCCGCCGCTCGGCCTCAGCGCGGTCAAAAACCGCGAGCCGCACGCCCTTATTTTCCTTGGCAATCCGCCGCGCGTGCTCCACTAAATGCTCCGGGGTAGCGACTGATGCCGGCTCGTTGATTAAGTCGCGGGCGAGAATTGTCGCGGCAACGGCGAGTTCCGCTTCGGCAATTCCCTGTTCCACGGCCCGAAATTTTAAATTA
>SCSU01000073.1 GCA_004299275.1 Patescibacteria group bacterium | reverse complement strand
TTTTGCCGCGTCTTCCTCCAAATGGGCGCGGGTGATGCCGACTACCACTTGCGGCCGCGCCGTCTTAGCTCCCGGCACTTCCACCGCGAGCTTACCGCCAATAGCCACCGGCAAATCGTACTGGGAAATTTGGTAGCCCTTGGGCAGGTCGGGGTAAAAATAGTTTTTGCGGTCAAACTTGGCGCGGTCGGGGATAGCGCAACCGAGCGCTTTGCCGACTTTGATTCCCATCCTGACCGCCGCGGCGTTAATCACCGGCAGCACTCCGGGTTGGCCGGTGCAGATCGGGCAGATGGTGGTGTTCGGCGGCTCGAATTCCCCCTGATTGGAACAAGAGCAGAACATTTTGCTTTTGGTTTTGAGCTGGACGTGGATTTCGAGGCCGATGATGGGAATGAACTTCATACCTGTTCTGGTTTTGTTGGTTCTGGTTTCGCATCGCTGAGCGCCAAGTAGAGCATGGTGGCGCTGAAGACAAAAAGCGGCAGAACGGCCGTTCGGATAACTTCCATAATCAAACTAAGCAGGAGCAAAAACCAGAGCGGCGCGCCGGCGACCAGGATCTCAATTGACCAAACGCCGCGGACCGCCCCCTGGAGCAGCAGGGTGGTAAGGAGCAACATCACGAGCTGGAGCAGAAAAAAGAAAATCATCGGCGCGGCCAGCCGCCAGAGTACGGAGAAAAATTTTCCCGCGACGAGTTCGCGACTCAGGCCGAAACTTTTTTTGACGCCGGCGTCGCCCGTCGCCACGGCGACCGGAGCGAAAGCGAACCAAGTCCAAAAGATAACTCCCGGGACGAGGAAAGCCATGCCGCCGAGGAAGATTAGCGCCGTGACAAGGATAAGTGTTGCGGCCATCGGCCAAAAGCTCCGCGCCGCGTCCCGCCACGTCGCCGCCGGACACCTTTCGGCCCCCTTGATCTCCCGGACCATGGCGCGGGTGAGGAGGAGCGTCACGAATACTGAAACAGCCATCACCGGCAGGCCGGTTAAAAGAAGGACAATTTTCCCGATTAAAGTATCGGTTTGACCGAGCCAGAGGAGCAGATTTTCGGCGACGCCGGCCGCGAGCCCGGCGGCGAGACTCCAGACGGTGACGCGCAAAACTTTACCGAGATGGAGACGATAGAACTGGGCGCTGCGGTCAATGATATCGCCGGCGGTGAGGAGGGTAGTCATAAAATTGTTTGTCGTTAGATAATTTCCGCTTCGCTAGCGTACTAATAAAAAAGTCTCGGCGCAAGTCCGAGAAATGATGCTTGCCGGTCGGGTTCATTGGGCGAGGAGCGGCAGGAGCAGAGTGCGGGCGCGCGCTTCGGTGTCTGCCAGTGTTCCTTCGGTTGAGATTTCGATGACGCGCGTGCCACGGCTTTGGAAGATTTCTCGGAAAGCCGGGTCGCGGTAGCGGACGGCCAGCTCTTCGAGGAACGGCCGGCGTTCGTAGTAGGAGCCGTCATCTTTGCCCGCGCGAGCCGCGAGGCGCTTGAGCGCTGTTTCCGCGTCAAGCTGCGCGAGGACGAGCAGGTCCGGCGGGTTCTCGAGCGCCAGGCGGTTGCCGGGGAGCGCGAGAATTTTTTCCTCAGGGATGCCGGCAACGACTTGGTAGGCAAGCGAGCCGGAGATGCCGCGTTCGGAAATGATGAGCTTGTCGGCGGCGCTGCTGGGCAGGATGACCCGTCGATAGTGGATTTCGCGGTCCACGGCAAAGGCCTGGGCGACCGTGAGCGGGTCGTAGGCCGGATTGCGCAGGAGCTCCTCGCGGAGCGCGAGCCCGGCCCAGGCATAGGCCGGCTCGGTGGTCACGACCGCGTCGGCGCCGCCGATGTCCTCGGCGCCGGGCACGCGGCCCTCCCTCCGCATTGCCGCGCGGGCGTCAAAGACATCTCGCCCTTGCTCCCGCAGCGCGGCGGCGAGACACTCCACGATTACGCCTTTGCCGCTCCCGTCAATGCCGTCAATTATCACGAACATAGTTCCTCCTTTCTATCGCGTCCGCCCTATTCTCACACAAGAGAGCGCGGGGCACAAGAAACACCGCCCTCTTGACTCAAATAAACTATTCGTTTATGTTTATCAGTCGGAGTAAGGAGGAGAACGTGTCCTACATCTGTTTGTCGGTCCCCCTGGACTTGCTAGCTCCCGGGGCCCGGAGGAGCGCTGAGCGTTTCGCCGAAATCGCTCGAGTGACAATCCAGCAGCACCGACATCGCGTGATTCAGACGCGACGGACGCCGGACCTGATGGTCGTCCGGAACGCCAAGCTGCTCGTCGTCTACGCCGTAGTTTGCCCGGCGCCGATGCTCGATGAACACCACCTCGCGAACGGGCTTAGCATCCCCATCGTGCTGCTCTGGCCGCAGGGTCATCCCTGCGCCCGAGCCATCCGCAAACTCCCGCAGGTCGTCGAGTTCCGCGAATGGGAGACGCCGGGCAAGGCGCTCGAACACCTGAAGAGGTTCCTCGGCGAGTACCGCGACTTCAGCGGGGAGCCGCGTCCCCGGCTGGCCGCGGCCGAGACGAGCGACTGGAGACAGGAAAGCGATCCCGCGTGAGGATCGCGTTTTTTATTTTATGGCTACGAAAATTGTACGAAAGTACGAAATTATTGTAGTCCCTCGACCTGCCTACGCGAGAGCTACGGCAGGCAGGCAAGCTCGGGAACTTAATCAACGAGTCCCTGAGCGCAGTCGAAGGGCTACGATATCCTCATGACGAATTCGTCAATTTGCCGGTAGAGATTATCAAGCCCGTTGTTATTGTCGAAAGTAACTTCCGCCGTCTTCTCCAGCTCTCGCGCCGAGGTCTCGGTTGAACGTTGTTCCAACGCTAAAAATTCTTTGTAGCTTTGGGTCGCCTCGCCCGATTTTTCCGCCCGTATTTTGGAGCGCTCAAAACGCAGTTCCGGCTGGGTGCTAATCGCCGCCAGATGGAAGCCGGGCAAGCGGCGCAAGGCCGCGACGTCCCCCTCCCGTCGGACGCCATCAACGACGATGAGCTCCGCGTCGCACCGTTGGGCATCGGCGAGCAGGGCCTCGGCGAGAAGCGTTTCGCCGAAGGTCGCCCGGAGGATTTCCGAGAGCTTGATCATGTTGTCGCGGGTTGAGACGATGCCCAGCCGGACGAGAATATCAAAGAGGGGATCGGAGAATCGGAATTTTTTCGCTCCGCGAGTTTTTTCTAAGTAAGCGGCGATAGTGCCTTTGCCGGCGGCCGGCGCGCCAACAAGGCCGATGGTAATTTTCATGGGAAACGAATTGCGAATCAAATACGAATTTACGAATACTTATGGCCTACGAAAGTACGAATACAATACGAAAATACGAATTTAGATTTCTCCCCTTAGGATAATGGGAGATTAAGAGGGGTTACGAGTTACCGAGTTAACGCGTTGACACCTCCAGTTAATCCAATTATTGATGGCGTCGGCGACACGCCGGCAATATCCGGGCGGCGGAGGAGGACGCCGGCCTCAGCCAAAAGTTCGCGGGCGCGGTCGGCGAGCGGATATTCGGCGCCGAAGATGACCTCGCGGATGCCGGCGTTGATAATCATCTTGGCGCAGATGAGGCAGGGCGAGTAAGTGGTGTAGAGCGTGGAGTCCTTGAGCGAGATGCCGTGATAGGCCGCCTGGACGATGGCATTTTCCTCCCCGTGCGAGCAGGTGCACTCCTCGAGACGCGCACCGGCCGTGCTGGCACCCAAAGTCCGCTCGGCACAACGCCCGCAGCCGCCATCAAAACAATTTTTGGTGTTGCGCGGCGTGCCGTTGTAGCCGGTGGAGATAATCCGCCGATCGCGGACGATAATCGCCGCCACCTGCCGGCTGAGGCAGTTGCTGCGCCGCGCGACCTCGTGCGCGATGTTCATGAAATATTGGTCCCAACTGGGACGGCTCGCCGGCACCATAAGGATTTTTTTGATTTACGCCGCCTGCGCTTTGACGCCCGGGCCCATGGAAGAGGTCAGGGTGATGTTTTGAAAATAGTCGCCCTTGGAGGAAGCGGGTTTGGCTTTTTTGATTGCCTCGAGCGCCGCGGCGGCGTTCGCGGCGAGTTTTTCCGCCGCAAAAGAAACTTTGCCGATGGCGAGGTGAAGATTGCCGGTGGCGTCGTTTTTAAAAGCGATTTTACCTTTCTTTAACTCCTCCACCATTTTTTTCACGTTGGGACCGACGGTTTCGGTTTTGGGATTGGGCATGAGGCCCCGGGGGCCGAGAATCTTGGCCAGCTTGGCCAGTTTGGGCATCATCTCCGGCGCGGCCACGGCGACGTCAAAGTCAATTTTTTCCGTTTTGGCGATTTCGGCGATCAGGTCCTCGCCGCCGACTAAATCGGCGCCGGCCTCTCTGGCGTCTTTAACCTTTTCGCCGCCGACGAAGGCCGCCACTTTTTTTGTTTTACCCGTGCCGTGGGGGAGGGAGACCGTGCCGCGGACCTGCTCTTCGCCCTTGGTCGGGTTGATGCCCAGTTTGCAGTGCAGTTCCACCGTCGCGTCAAATTTTGCGGCAGAGGTTTTTTTTACGAGCTCGACCGCCTCGGCGAGGGGATAAGCCTTTTTCGGGTCAATCAGTTTTTTGAGTTCCTGAAAACGTTGGGAGTGAGGCATAAGGTTAGACCACTTCTAAACCCATCTGCCGCGCCGTGCCCTCGATGGTGCGTTTGGCGGCCTCGATGTCGGTGGTGTTTAAGTCCGGCAGTTTCTTTTGCGCAATCTCCAGAATTTGCGCTCGCGTGACTTTGCCGATTTTCTCGGCCAATGGTTTGCCGGAACCTTTTTCAATACCCGCGGCCTTCTTTAACAGCTCCGCGGCCGGCGGGGTTTTGAGAATAAAATTATAGCTGCGGTCTTCATAGACCGTGATGACCACCGGAATGATGTCACCTCCGAGCTTGGACGTCGCGGCGTTAAACTTTTGGCAGAACTCGGCGATGTTCAAACCGTGCTGACCCAAAGCCGGACCGACCGGCGGCGCGGGGTTGGCTTTGCCCGCCGGGATCTGGAGCTTGATTTGAGTTTTCACTTTTTTCTTTGGTGCGGCCATATTTATTGTGTAACCCGCGCCGCGGGTGCGGACATAAAGCCCTAGGTTCGAGCGTTTTACCTTACATCTTTTTAATTTGCAAGAAATCCAGTTCCACCGGCGTTTCGCGGCCGAACATGTTGACCAGCACTTTAATCTTGCCGCGTTCCTCGTCCACGTCGGAGACCTTGCCCTCAAAACCTTTAAAAGGCCCGTCGTTGATGCGCACCGGATCGCCGACCTCAACGTCAATTTTATATTGCGGCTCTTCCACACCCATGCGTTTTTGGAGCGTTTTGATTTCTTCCTCCGCGACGGGCGTGGGGTTCGTGCCCGTGCCGATAAAGCCGGTGACGTTCGGGGTGTTGCGGACGACGTACCAAGAGTCGTCGGTGACGACCATCTCCACCAGCACGTAGCCCGGAAAAATTTTTTCTTCCACCACCTTGCGTTTGCCGTTTTTGATTTTAATTTTTTTCTCTTTGGGAATCAGAATGTTGAAAATTTTGTCCTGCATGCCCATGGAGTCAATCCTGGCGCGGAGGTTGCTCGAAACATTCTCCTCGTAGCCGGAGTAGGTGTGGATGGCGTACCAGCGGCGGCCGTGTTGGGCGACTTGTTTGGGCATATTATATTAACGGAATTTGGCAATCAGCATTTCCATCGCGCGGGAGAGGCCGACATCAATCAGGCCGAAATAGATGGCGACGCCGAGCGAAATGCCGATGACTAAAAGGGAGTGATTGATGATTTGCTGACGCGACGGCCAGACGACCTTAGCGAGTTCGTCCCGTGAATCCGAGAGATATTTGCCGATGGGGTTGTCTTTCCATGACATAGGGTTTTTCGATTTTTTGCGGTTTCTAAAAACCCCCTTGGCGGGGGTCGGGAGGAAATCAAGTGGAAGTGTAGCAGGTGTTTAAATAGCTGACAAGAGGGGGTGAATTCAGGAGCTGTATTTCGTAGCCCATTGACCTACCTGCCGGCAGGTACGTTACACTCGGGACTTTTTGATTCTAGTTCCCGAGCGGAGGTCCGACGTCACGTCGGACCGCAGTCGAGGGACTACCATTATATATCCAAATTCTTCACCGTTTTGGCGTTGGTTTGGATAAAGCGCTTGCGCGGTTCAACCTCCGAGCCCATCAGCACGTCAAAAATTTGGTCGGCCTTTTCCGCGTCGTCGATGGTCACGACCTTGAGCGTCCGTGAGGCCGGGTCCATAGTCGTCTCCGAGAGCTGTCCCGGGTTCATCTCGCCCAGACCTTTATAGCGCTGGATGCTGACGCCGCCGACAGTGGTGACCTCCTCACCTTCGGCTTCTTTGGTCTCCTCAACAATTTTTGCCGCGGGTTTCTCTTTTGATTTACCCGTCGCCGCGCCGCCGCCTTTTTCGGCCAAGAGTTGTTTCAGGATTTTTTCTTTTTCCGCGTCAGAGTAGGCGTAGAGAATAGTTTTTCCCTTGGCAATTCGGTAGAGCGGCGGCTGGGCGATAAACAGATGGCCGTTTTTGATAATCTCGGGGAAGTAGCGGTAAAAGAGAGTCAAAAGCAGGGTGCGGATGTGCGCGCCGTCAACGTCGGCGTCGGTCATGATAATTACCCGTCCGTAGCGCAAGCCCGCCAAGCTAAAGCTCTCGCCGATGGAGGTGCCGAGCGCCACCACCAAGGTTTTGACTTCGTTATTGCCGAGCATTTTGTCGAGCCGCGCGCGTTCCACATTCAAAATTTTTCCGCGCAGGGGGAGCACTGCCTGGAATTCGCGGTTGCGCCCTTGCTTGGCCGAGCCGCCGGCCGAGTCGCCCTCGACGATAAAGAGCTCCGTGGCCTTGGAGTCGCGCGAGGAGCAGTCGGCGAGCTTGCCCGGGAGCATCAGTCCCTCGAGCGCGCCTTTGCGGAGCACGGTATCGCGCGCCGCCCGCGCGGCGAGCCGCGCCCGCGCCGCCAGCACGCATTTTTCCAGGATTTTTTCGGCGTCGCGCGGATGCTCTTCTAAAAACGCGGCCAGCGCGTCGCCGAAACTGGACTCCACCGCGCCTTTAACCTCGGGATTGCCGAGCTTGGCCTTGGTCTGTCCTTCAAATTGCGGTTCGCGCACTTTGACCGAGACGACTGCGGTGAGCCCCTCGCGCACGTCGTCGCCGGAGAGATTTTCGTCTTTCTCTTTTAGATACCCTTTGGTGCGGGCGTAGCTGTTCAAAACGCGGGTCAGCGCGCCGCGGAAGCCGACCACATGGGTGCCGCCCTCGGGGTTAAAAATATTGTTGGCAAAGGCAAAAACCGTTTCTTTGTAATCGTTGGTATATTGAAGTCCGATTTCCACGCCAATGCCGTCGAGTTCTTTGCTCAAGTAGAAAACGTTCTCGTGTTTCGGTTCTTTGACGCGGTTCAAGTGCCGGACATAAGAGGCCACACCGCCTTCAAAATAAAAAGAGTAGACAACGGGCGGCGCGCCGGCCTCCCGTTCGTCGGCGACGGTCACGAGCACTCCTTTGGTCAGGTAGGCCTGCTGACGGAGATGGTCCAGGATGGTTTTTAAATTGAATTCCGTGGTGGTGAAAATTGACTGGTCCGGCTCGAAAGTGACAGTCGTGCCATGGTCGCGGGCTTTGCCGGTGCGCTTGGCCTTGTAGAGCGGTTTGCCGATTTTATACTCTTGCTCCCAGACCTCGCCGTCGCGGTGTACCTCGGCCTTCATCCAGGTGGAAAGGGCGTTCACCACCGAGACGCCGACGCCGTGGAGCCCGCCGGAGATTTTGTAGCCGCCTTCGCCGAACTTGCCGCCGGCGTGGAGCTTGGTCATCACGAGCTCGAGCGCCGAGACCTTGAACTGCGGGTGGATGTCCACCGGCACGCCGCGGCCGTTGTCCTCGACCGAGACGCGGTTTTTAGGGAGCAGGCGGACGGTGATTTCCGTGGCGTGGCCGGCCATGGCCTCGTCAAAAGAGTTGTCCACGACTTCCCAAACCAGGTGATGGAGGCCTTCGGGACCGGTCGTGCCAATATACATCCCCGGGCGCTTCCTGACCGGTTCGAGCCCCTCGAGCACGGTGATTTGTTTGGCGGTGTATTCCGAGCCGGTTTTTTTGCTTTTAGCCATATGACAAAACTCGCAGTAAAAAAGAGGCGGTGAGCAGCCACCTTGGCCATTATTCTAGCATAGGAAGCCAATTTTTGACAGGCGGTAAATTGTGGAGTAAAAATCGGCGCGGAGGCCTGCCATGGACAAACTTTCGACAGTCGGGGGGTTCCTCGCGGTTCGCGTATTCACCATTCCGGAAGGTCTGGCGCAGACCAAGGAGAACGTCGAGGCCGTGACTCGCGGGCTGTGTTTCGTCTTCAAGCGTTTCATCGAAGGCGGACGCCGCGGGCTGGCGCTCGGCCGCTGGTACGACCGGCGTTTTTCCGAGCTGCCGCGCGAGCTTCACGCTCTGCTCGAGGAGATCATCAGGGAGAGGCTCGCCGTCGTGCTGGTGCGAGGCTACGGCGAGGCCGACTCGGCCGACGGCTACCGGCTGGAGCTCAAGGAGTACTTCGCCTTCTGCCAGTTCGACCGGCATCCCGAGTTCGAAGCGCTCGCTCTGGACATCGTTGAGGACTCGCCGCCGCTCGTCGCGGCCGGCGTGCCGATGGCCTGAGACCGATAACCCGCGAGTTTACGCCGCGTTGGAGCACCCAACCGGTTTTTTTATTTGTCGGATTTTCAAAATTCGAATATTGCTTATTTTAGCCATTTTTTTGCGGGAAATCCTGCCCAAGGCATTGACAAAGCGGCAGTTTTTTGCTATCCTTTCCCGTTACTCCACTAAGGGAGGAACATTATGAAAAAATTACTTTCAGCCGTTTTTGCCGTCAATTTCGCTTTTTTTCCGGTTCCGGGTATCGCCGCGGACAATTTGCCCGTTGCCAAAAATTTGGTGGCGGAAATTCCGGCGCCGTGGAGCTCGAATGTTCCCAAGCCAGAGGATTTTAAAGCGTTCCAATGCGGCGAGCGCGTTTATTTGGTTTGGCAGGTACAGAAAGAGAATGGCTACAAAGGGCAAAAAATTTCCAAACTTTTCGCTTTAAAGGCCAACGGCGCCAAGCTCACCAAATACTGGCAGGTTATGGCCGAGGACTCCCCGAGCTCGCTGGTGCGTTTTACCGGCACTTGCGTCGGGGAGCGGGCGGTGATTACCAACCACTGGGAGGACCCGCTGCATCAGACCGGCGGCGATATGGCCACTTCGGTGAATGGCGAAGAGACCTACGGTCCGCTGTGGAAGCCGGACGGCCGGACGATTTATCACTGGTATAAAAGCGACGGCAAAGATTTCGCGGCGATTAATGTTGCCGGCGGCGTGCTCGGTCCGCCCCGTTTGCATACGCTAAAAATTGAAAGAGGGGAGACCTACATCAACGGCACGATTTGGAAAACCGCGAACAGCGTTTACGGCAGTTCGGCTAATTTTATTCTCGCTGTGGACGGCCGCGCTTATGCCCAGTTCGCGCCGTGGTTCCAGGACCTGAAAGCCGTTAACATGAGCGCGCTCGCGCTTTACGAAGTCAGTTTTAACCGTGTTTCAGGCAAGTGGCTTATAAGCGAGCAGAGCACTTCCCAGATTGGCGTCAAAAATACAGCGGGCATTTACGGCCGCGGCGATGCGGAAAATGTCTGGCGGGTAATCGGCAGCGGTTCTCCGCCTTATTCTTGGCTCGACTCTAGCCGGCGCGGACAGTTGATGGTCAAAGGCGACGGTCTATATTTTCAGAAATTGATTGCATCAGAGAGCGGGACGAGCCCGGCGTATGAATCGGCGATCCGGATTCACACGGCGGCGACCAATGATTCGGTTAACGCGCCGCGAGTTTACGGCGCGCCGGCGGAATACGGCGTGGGCAGTTCCTTTGCTTACGGTGTGCGCACCGGCGACGGCAAGATTCAGGTCTGGCGGGCAGTGGTGAAGTAAATAGAACATAGAACGTAGAACATAGTATTAAAGAAGGCGCCGGAGAGGCGCTTTCTTTGATATACTATTTGCTGGTATGGACCCGAACTCTCTGCCGCCAAACGACTTGACTGAAAAACAGCTTAAATTCGGCTACTGGTATATTACGCACAAACTTAAGCTGCGCCGGGTTTTAATTTTGATTTTATTAATAATTGATGCCGGGCTCCTGCTTTTTTCCGTCGGGTTCGCGGTTAAGCTCTACCTGATTGACTATGTCCGCGACGTGCGCCTAGAGCGCGAACTTGGCCGGAACCTGGTCAATCCGGCGGCGATTGCCGCCGCGCTGGCCAAGCCCTTGCTCCGCAAAGAGGTTCAGGTGTTAGACGGTGGCAAGGGGCTGGTTGACGTTTACGCCGAGATTAGCAATCCCAACCTGAACTATTGGGCGACTTGGACCGGCCAGTTTGTCGGAGAAAACACGACCACCACTAAAAAGACGGAGTACGTTCTCCCCGGTGAGACCAAATCCGTGATTGACCTTGGGTTGGAGAGTCCGAGCCGTATGGCTGGCGCCCGTTACGAAATTTCCGATTTTGCCTGGCACAAAGTCAATCCGCACCTCGTACCCGATTACCCCCGTTACCGCGACGACCACCTCAAGTTTGAGGTCTCCGACGCTCAGTTTGCTTCAACCGCCTCAGCCGACGGCAAGGGTGTGGTGTCGCGGGTTTCCTTTACCGTGACTAACCACTCGGCTTACGGTTACTGGACCGTCAATTTTTTGGCCAAGCTCTATCGGGGTACCGCGCTCGTCGCGGTTAACTCGGTGGAACTTCAGCAATTGGAGACGGGTGAGGTCAGAAACGTTGATTTAATTTGGGTGCAGGACCTCGCGGCCATCTCCAAAGTGGAAATCACGCCGTCGGTCAACATCCTTGACCCCAAGGCAATTATGCCGCCAAGTGCAGTAGGCAGTGAGTAGGTAGAACGTAGTACGCAGTAGGTAGGGCGGCAGGACTAGGAAAGCGAGATAGAAAATCGCTCCGACACTAGATCGGAGCGTTTTTAACTCCAACAATTAGACAAAAAGCAGAAAATCGTTCTAGAGTTCAAACACCATGTCCCGCCCGCTTGGCTTACTTTCCAAAATGGACTGGCCGATGTTTTTTTCGGCGTTCTTGCTGTCGGCGCTGGGGCTCGCGGCCATCGCCTCGGTCGGTTTTGCGCAAGAGCCGCCTTCCTTTAACGGCTTGATTAAGCAGATAGTGTCGCTCGCGGCGGGACTGCTCGGTTTTTTGGTTATGAGTTCCGTCAACTTTCGGATTTTGGAAAATTATGGTCGGGCAGTTTATCTCGGCGCCCTGGCATTGCTTTTAATCGTGCTTGTCTTCGGCACCACCCTGCACGGCACCCGCGGCTGGTTTACGGCGATTGGCTGGGGTTTTCAGCCGGTGGAATTCGTCAAAATCGCTCTCATCATTCTCTTGGCTCGTCTGATGAGCAAGCATGCCGACCTGCGTGACAAAAAATTATTTTTTTCCTCGGCGTTCCTGGTCGCCGCGCCGGCAGCGCTAGTCCTGCTCCAGCCGGATTTCGGCGGCGCAGCTATTTTAGTCGGGCTTTGGGTCATCCTGCTGCTGCTCTCCGGCGCCAAGCGCTCGCACCTGGCCCTGCTGGTTTTCGGGGCAATCGCCATTCTGCTTTTTGCCTGGTTTTTTTTGCTCAAGGATTATCAAAAGGACCGGCTGTACACCTTCGTCAATCCTTCGCGCGCGCCGCTCTCGCGCGGCTGGAACAGCCTGCAGGCGAAAATCGCGATTGGCGCCGGCGGGCTCTATGGCCGCGGCCTCGGGTTTGGTTCCCAAAGCCAGCTGCGTTTTATCCCCGAGGCGCAGTCGGACTTTATTTTTGCCGTGATCGGCGAGGAGTTGGGTTTTCTCGGCGTGGCGGCCGTGCTCGTCCTCTTTTTTATTTTTTTTCGTCGAGCGGCGCGTTTAGCCGCCCTCTGTCGGGACAATTTCACCCTTTTTTTAACGCTGGGGCTGATGGCTAATTTCGCGCTGTCCGCCACGGTCAACATCGGGATGAATCTCGGCGTCGCGCCGGTCGCTGGCATTGCCCTGCCCTTCCTTTCTTTAGGGGGCTCATCGCTTGTCGCGAGTTGGCTCGCTGTCGGGATTCTCCAGAGCATTGCGGTCCGGGCCGAGCGCGCGCGTCCGGAAATGTTGACCGAGGGGGACGCCGGAGCTACAATTACGTTGTAGTGAGTAGTGGGTAGGTCTTAGATGACCTCTATGAAAGCGCCGCTTTCTCCCAATTCATTCTGGAACGGCCTTAACCTGGTTTCGCGCTGTCCGCTTTGCGAATCGGTTTTTGACCCGCTTGAAGCCAAAGTGCTGGGGGAAAATGACCAGAGCCATCTCCTGCACATCCATTGCCGGAAGTGCGGCCACGCCCTACTGGCGCTCGTGGTTGTCTCGCGCGGCGGAATTTCTTCCCTGGGGCTCGTGACTGACTGCACCTCGGAGGACGCGCTGCGCTTTCAGGGTTCGCGGCCGATCCACACTGACGACGTGATTGCCACCCACGAACTGCTGGCCGATGGCCAAGAGTTTGTCCGGGTCTTGCAAGAATAAAAAGAAAATGATAAATAGTCGGGGGTTAAAACCCCTTTTTGTATCTCCAGATTTTGTCTTATGGACTCACTTTTGCTCGCCGTCTCGCGCCGCGAGAAAACCGGAAAAGCCGCCAAACATCTCCTGACCGAGGGCAAAATCCCCGCGGTGATTTACGGTCATGGCGTAACGAGCAGTCCGGTCCAGGTTGAGCGCGCGGTTTTTGATAAAGTTTATCGCGCCGCCGGCGGCTCCACGCTCGTTGACCTCAAAATGGACGAGGAGAAGCCGGTTAAGGTGCTGATCAGCGAGGTGAGTTTTGACCCGCTCAAGGACACGGTTAATCACATCGATTTCCTGGCGGTCAATATGCAGGAAAAATTGAAGACGGAGATACCTTTGAAGTTTTTCGGCGAGGCGCCGGCGGTCAAGGGTCTGGGCGGGACTTTGGTCAAAAATTTGAGCGCGCTCGCCGTGGAGTGTCTGCCGGCCGACTTGGTGCACGAAATTCCGGTTGACCTGGGGCGACTCGCCGCCTTTGCCGACGCCATTCGCGTCCGCGACATCGCGGCCCCGCACGGGATTTCTTTTTTGGACCAGCCGGATGAGGTGGTGACTTATGTAGAAGCGCCGCGGAGCGAAGAGGAACTCAAGGCGCTTGAAGGCAAAACCGAAGTTTCGGTTGAGGGCATTGAAGTCGTCACTAAGAAGAAAGAAGAGGAGGAAGCCGAACCGGCGGCAGAAAAAGCGACGGAGTAATATGACGATGCGCGCCGCGCTCGAGAGAGCGGGCAGAATGTGGAAAAAATATTTAAAGATGAAGTTTTCGGCCAGAATTTTTCTGGCCTTTTTGGTGGCAGTGCCGGGCGGACTCATCGGCGGCACGGGGCTGATTTTGTACTGGCAAACAACGGCCGTGAGCGGAGCGGCAACGTTCGGAAGCGCGCAGACGCTGCCGCCGGTTTACCTGGAAGTCCGGCGCCGGTTATTGGACGGACTGCCGGCGAGCTCGACTGAGACCAGGCGTCCTTTTGCCGTGACTGTGGAAAATCACGTGGACGCCCGGCCGCTCTCGGGAATCAGCCGGGCCTCGCTGGTTTTTGAGGCGCCGGTTGAGGGCGGCATCACCCGCTTGCTCGCCTTTTACGAAGCCGAGAGCGAAGTGCCCGAAATCGGGCCGGTCCGGAGCGCTAGGCCGTATTTTTTGGACTGGACTGGGGAGCTTGACGCGCTTTACGCCCACGTCGGCGGTTCGCCCGCGGCGCTCTCGGCAATCAAAGCCGGCGTTGTCCGCGATTTGGATGAATATTTTTGGGGGGCGTATTTTTGGCGGGCGAGCTCGCGCTCGGCGCCACATAATGTCTACACCTCTTCCGACTTGCTCCGACGCGCGGAGCAAAAACGCGGCGCGGACCAGACGGTTAATTTAAGTTCTTGGCAGTTTGCCGCGACTTCCACCCCCTTGGTCGGGAGCGCCGCCGAGGAGGTCGTTGTTCCTTTTTCCACCCGCGATTACAAAGTTAAATGGCGCTGGGAACCGCAGTTGCGCGCTTATCGGCGTTTTTTGGCCGACTCTCCGGACCGCGACGCGCTCGGCGATGAGCTCAGGGCCGCGAATGTCGCGATAATTTTTGTCCGGACTCGGGTGCTTGACGAGGTCGGCCGGCTCGCGCTTGGCGCGCTTGGCGCCGGTCGTGCTATAATTTTTAAAGACAGCCAGGCCGAGGAAGGCAGTTGGTCGAAAGATTCTACCAGTGAGCGGCTGCGGTTTAAAAATCAGTCAGGCGAGGAGATTCGCTTCCGTCCCGGGGCGACCTGGGTTGAGGTGGTGCCGGAAGGAATCAGCGTGAGTTACGGCGCGTCAGAAAATTTTTCCGGCTATGGCGAGAAACTTCAGAATTAAAAAACGCAAAGGGGGGTTCACTTTAATTGAGCTTTTGGTGGTGGTCGCTATCGTCGGTTTGCTCGCGACTATCGCCATTACGGGCACGAACTACGTCCGCCAGCGCGCTCGTGATTCGCGGCGCGTGACCGACATCCGGACAATGCAGAAAAGTTTGGCGCTGTATTTCACCACTAAAAATTCTTATCCCGCGGCGAGCAACCTCTGCCTGACCAACTCCGACAGCGTCTCTCAAGCGTTAAAACAGGAAAGCGCTATCGCCAAAGTGCCGGTGGACCCGCTCGCGAGCTGTGTCAGCGACTCAAATTGCTGTTTTTTCTACTCCTCCGACGGGACGGCTTATTCGCTCCGTTATACTTTAGAGATTGACTCCCAGGTCGGCGCCAAGGGCAACCACACGGTCGGGCCGATTTAGGAAATAAAGACTGGACCCCAACGTAACGTCGGGGTCCAGTCTTTTATTTTATCAAACCATAGTCTCGACCACCCGGATTTTTCCAGCCAGGTCTTGGTGGAAAGCAATTTGCGCCTTGGGCCAATATTTTTTGATCAACCGCCGGAAGGCGGTTTTTTGTTCGGGATGGATTTCGGCGAGGAGCGTGAATGATTTGATGCTGCGCTGGTTGATTTGGGCTAGGAGCCGGCGATAGAGCGTGAGGCCGTCGCGGCCGCCGTCAAGCGCCGCCCGCGGCTCATAGCGGCGAATTTCCGGCGGGAGTTTTTGCCACTCGCGAGTGGGGACGTAGGGGAGGTTGGCGAGGATGAGCGGCGAAGGGGATAGGGGGTAGTGAATAGTGGATAGTGAATAGGGTATAGGGGATAAGGTTGGCTGCAGGATGTCGGCCTTGGTGAATTTGACCAGAGAAGCGACGCCATGCAGGCGGGCGTTTTGGCGGGCGACTCTTAAGGCGCAGGCGGAGTTGTCCGTCGCAATCACGCGGACTTGCGGCATATTTTGGGCGACAGCGACGGCAATCGCGCCGGAACCGGTGCCAACATCAATAATTTGGTATTTGGAATTTGGTATTTGGAATTTGGTATTTGGAGATTTTAGCAGCTCAAGCGCTTTTTCGACGAGAATTTCGGTTTCCGGCCGGGGGATGAGCGTGCAGCGTTTTTTTACCTCGATTTTGAGGCCGAAAAATTCTTTCGCGCCAAGGATGTAAGCGACCGGCTCGTGGCGGAGCCGCCGCGCCAGATACGCGCGGTAGCGCTTTGCTGCCGCTGGCGGCAGCGGTCTTTCGTTATGGCTGTAGAGAAATTCGCGCGGTTTTTTTAGGGCGAAGGCGAGGAGGAGCTCGGCGTCGAGCGCGTTGGAGCTCCACTCCTCGCGATGCCGGCTAAGTTTTTTTGTTCCGGCGAAAAGCGCCTCGCGGATAAGCATAAAAAGGTTAGAGGTCAGACCGCCATTAGAGGTCTGACCTTGCTCTTTACTCTTCGCCTTGCCCCATCGTCCCTTCGCGGTCGGCGCGGCGCAGGGCAGACACGATTGGCGCGATATCGCCGTCCATGATTGTGGGTAGGTTGTGCCAGCTTTCTTTAAGACGATGGTCAGTCAGGCGGTCTTGGGGGAAGTTATAGGTGCGGATTTTTTCGGCGCGTTCGCCGGTGCCGATTTGCGCCCGCCGTTCCTCTCTTCGTTCGGTTCGCCGTTTTTCCTCTTCCATGGCGAATAATCGCGCCCGCAGAATTTGAAAGGCGCGCTCGCGGTTTTGGCGCTGACTGCGTTCATCCTGGCAGGAGACCACGAGTCCCGTCGGCAGATGAGTGAGGCGGACGGCGCTGTAGGTGGTGTTGACGCTCTGGCCGCCGTGGCCGCCGGCGGTCATGGTGTCGAGGCGGACGTCTTTGGGGTCAATGCGCACATCCACTTCTTCCACCTCCGGCAGTACCGCCACCGTTACGGT
This sequence comes from Patescibacteria group bacterium, assembly GCA_004299275.1. GTDB lineage: Bacteria > Patescibacteriota > Patescibacteriia > 2-12-FULL-57-11 > 2-12-FULL-57-11 > SCSU01. The sequence continues at coordinate 26,283 of SCSU01000073.1, read as the reverse complement.
GGAAGTGTGCACCCGGCCGGTCTTTTCCGTCGCCGGCACGCGCTGGACGCGGTGCACGCCGCTTTCGTATTTGAGTTCGCGGTAAGCGCCCTCTCCGGCGATTTCGAAAATCACTTCTTTAAAGCCGCCCAAATCCGTGCGGTTAGCCGAAACTAATGTCGTTTTCCATTTTTTCCGTTCGGCGAAGCGCGCGTAGAGCCGAAAAAGTTCGCTGGCGAAGAGCGCCGCCTCCTCGCCGCCGGTGCCGGCGCGGACCTCCACGATGATTGATTTTTCGTCCAACGGGTCGGGCGGGCTCAAGGCGTCGTTTATGGCGGCCTCGAGCGCCACCCGGCGCGCTTTAAGCCCGGGGAGTTCGCCCGCGGCCAGAGCTCGGAGCTCTGGGTCCTTTTCGGACTCGGCGATGCGGCGCGTTTCTTCCAAATTTTTGCTCAGCGCGTCAAACTCGTCGGCCAGACGCAGAGTTTTTTCCAGCTCGGCGTATTCGCGGCCGAGCGCGCGCGCCCGCTCACCGGCGGGGTTAGCGGCGAGTTCTTTTTCTACTTCCGCGGCGCGGGCGCGGCGTTTATTGATTTCGTGAATGATGTCCATATTTTAAAGACAATCAAAAACCAGCGGACCCGACCATCGTAACAGAAAAGATGGTCGAACGCCTGCCGGTTTGATGAGCTTACTTTTCTGATTTTTTTTCGGCGGCCTCTTCCTTAGTCGCCCGCGCGGCTTCTTTGCGCGCCGCCCGCTTTTGCAGTTTGCGCTTTTTGCCGCCGCGGTGGGCGGTCGTTTCTTTTTTGGCCGCGCGCTCGTGGAACTTTTCCACCCGGCGAGCGGTGTCCACCAGTTTTTGTTTGCCGGTAAAAAACGGATGGCAATGCGAACAGAGCTCAACGTGGACCTCTTCCTTCGTTGAGCCGACTTCGTATTCCTCCCCGCAGGCGCAAATCACTTTGGCTTGGGGGAAATATTCGGGGTGGATGCTGGGTTTCATAAACTTGGCTGGAGTGTAGTATAAGAGGACTGACATGTCAACATTCGTTGATGGGCATTGCGGTATGAAGACTTCGCTCTTGGATTATCATCTGCCGCCCGGGCGCATTGCCGAGCGTTCGGCGCGGCCGCGGGACTCCTCGCGTCTAATGCTGCTCAATCGGCAGACTGGGCGGATTGAACATCGGGTATTCCGCGACATTGCCGATTATTTGCGGCGGGGGGACGTCTTGGTTATGAATGACACTAAGGTTTTTCGAGCGCGCCTCTATGGCCAGACGGAACGCGGCAGAGTTGAAATTTTTTTGCTCCATCCGACGCGCGGCCGCGTTTGGAGCGTGCTGGCGCGGCCGGGTAAAAAGCTCGCCCGCGGCCGAGCGATAGTTTTTTCGCGTTCGCTCCGCGGCATTGTCCGCGCGAAAAATTCTGATGGGACGCTTTCTGTTATTTTTAACGCGCCGCCCGCGCCGGTCATAGCCGCGGCTAACCGTATCGGCGAGATTCCGGTGCCGCCGTATATCAAACGCCTGCCGCGGAAGCTCGAGGAGTACCAGACCGTCTATGCCCGCGCGGTCGGCTCGGTCGCCGCGCCGACGGCCGGATTCCATTTTACGCCGCGACTGCTCGGGCAGATTCGCCGCCGCGGAGTAAAAATAGTTTTTGTAACTCTGCACGTGGGGCTCGGAACTTTCCAACCGATCAGGGCCGAACGGCTCGCGGAGCATGCGATTCACGCCGAGTGGGGAGAAATTCCGACAGCGACCAGCCGTGTTATTCGCGAAACAAAAAAGCGCGGCGGCCGGGTGATTGCCGTCGGCACCACGACCGTGCGCGCTTTGGAGGGACTGCTGGGTCCCGGTTCGCATGGCAGAAGCCAGACGAGATTGGATCTCCTGCGGGAGATCCAATCTCGAAACGCGTCCCGTGCCCGGCGCGGGTGGGTCAAACTTTTTATCACTCCCGGGTATCGTTTTCGTGTCGTGGACGCGCTCATCACCAATTTCCATCTGCCGCGGTCGACACTGCTCGCGCTGGTTTCGGCTTTTGCCGGGCGGGAAAAAGTTTTGCGCGCTTACCGCGCCGCGATTCGCAAAAAATATCGTTTTTATTCTTTCGGTGACGCGATGCTTGTTGTATAGAACATAGAACGTAGAACATAGGGCAAGGTGTACGCGGTTTATAAAAAAACGACCCTTAGGGGGTCGTGGTGGGCGGCGCGCACTCGGGGCAGACGAAGAAGGGGAGCGTGGCCGAAATGGGAATCAAGGGCGGTAGGGGCTCCTTTTCCCATACCCCGTCAATCAGCCGCCGCCGGCACTCACAGCGCGCCGTGATTTGCGGCCGGTGCGCCGGGCAAATGACGCCGGCGGCCGCGGCGCTGTCCGCGGCGCGGTCGCGTTTGATTTCTCCCTCAACAACGTCGCCGTTTGTCCGGTAACGCGCCCAGAGGCAGTCCGGAACGTTGCAAACCGCGATAATTACCAGTTCCATTTTTCTCCTCGCCGCGCACTGTAGCTTTGCTTCCCGGTGTGCGTCAATATTGTTGACTCCTTTTTGTCTTCGGACTATACTCAACGCCGCCCACATTAATTCATCACACACATCTCGGGATTGGCGCCAAGTCCTGACCCGCCGGGCAAGCAACGGGTTGACGGCGCCGCGCGAACGAGGTGGCGGCAAAAGGACAAATCGTATGCCTCAAATTCCAACACTCATGGAGATGCTCAAGGCGGGCTTCCACTTTGGGCACCAGAAGTCCAAATGGCATCCTAAGATGGCGTCCTACATTTTCGGCGTTAGGAACGGGGTGCACATTGTTGATTTGGAGATTACTCAAAAGAAATTGGCCGAGGCGCTGGAGTTTCTTGCCAGCGTGGCCGAGCGCGGCGGCACGGCACTCTTTGTCGGCACCAAGCGCCAGGCGCAAGCAATCGTTGAGCGCGAGGCCATGCGGGCCGGCGTGCCTTACGTGAACGTCCGCTGGCTCGGCGGCACGCTCACCAACTTTTCGGTCATCCACGCCTTAATCAAGACCCACCGCGATCTGGCGCGCGGGTTTGAGTCCGGCGAATTTGCCGTCAAGTACACCAAAAAGGAACAGCTGATGTTCCGGCGCAAGATGGCGGAGATAGAGGCCAAGGCCGGCGGCATTCTTTCTTTAGACAAAATACCGGATACGATTTTTGTCGTGGATATCAAAAAGGAAAAAACGGCGGTGAACGAAGCGGTCGCCAAGCGAGTGCCGTTGGTCGCGATTTGCGACACCAATGTTGACCCGACCGAAATTGCTTATCCCATCCCGGCTAATGACGACGCGGTTGGAACCATCGACCTGATTACCAAACTGGTCGCTGACGCGGTGCTTGAGGGCAAGGCCAGACGCGCGGCTGGTGTTGTTGCCCCTGCCGCGCCGGCGGTAACGAACGCGGCTGAAGAGGCCGTGAGCGCGGAGAACCAAGAATAATATGACCATTGACCCCAAAATTATCATGCAGCTCCGCGAGATGACCGGCGCCGGTATTGTGGACGCGAAAAAAGCGTTAGAAGATTCCGGCGGCGACTTGGCCGCCGCGGCGGACGCGCTCCGCGCCAAGGGTTTGGCCAAAGCGGCCGGCAAAAGCGGCCGCGCCACAGCCGAGGGGCTGGTCCACGCCTACATCCATTCCAATGGAAAAGTCGGCGCCATGGTTGAACTCCTTTGCGAGACGGATTTTGTGGCGCGCACCGAGCAGTTTAAAGAATTGGCGCATGATTTGGCCATGCACATCGCGGCCGCGAACCCTCTTTATTTAAAACCCGAAGACGTGCCGGCCGAGGTCGCGGCCAAAGAGAAGGAAATTTACGCGGCTGAGATTGCCGGCAGCGGCAAGTCGCCGGAAATCGTGGAAAAAATCGTTGCCGGCAAGCTGGAGAAGTATTATTCCGAGGTCTGCCTGCTCCGCCAAACTTTTGTCAAAGATGAAGACATCACGGTCGGCGAAAGGGTGCAACACGCCATCGCCCAGCTCGGCGAAAATATCCAAGTGCGGCGGTTCGCGCGGTTTGCGCTGGGAGGATAGCGAATTAAAGATTCCCGACGTAAAGTCAGGATCCCGCTCTGCGGGAAATAAGCTAATAAAAACTAAACGGAACTGTGCCCCCTGCCTGCCGGTAGGGGATTTTGGTTATGTGAGCAAAAAAGGTGTATACTGGAGTTCAATTAAGCTTCAGTAAACTCTTTTTCTATGGCTAACAACAAAAATAACCCAATATATTTATGTCTAAACCACAAATGAGTTTGTCCGAGCGTCTGCAGTGGGTGGCCATTGCCGGTGGTGTCATTTTTTTCCTTACCGCCTTAGTTCTCCAACAAATCTACATTGACAGTTTGAACAAACGAATTGCCCGTTCAATCGAGTCCAATAATCAGGCAATCGCTATGCTCACGCGCAAGCTGGTTGAACCGACTGGTGAAGGAACACTCCCCGCGCCGTCAGCGCCGAAACCAGCCAACTCGGTTAATCTTAAAGGCACTCGCGCCACGATTACCATTCCGGGCGATTGGCAGGTGAGTACGGCTGTGGATAGTTCGATGATGTTTGTGAGCAGTCAGGGATTAACTGTCCGCATCAAGACTGCCGCCATCAGCCAAGAAGATTTTCAGGCCTGGTTTAAAAAAAATGGAGATTCGTTTAAACCGGGTTTGCCCAGCGAGCGAATAACTGTCGGGCCGAATCAAGTGCTTCTCGGCGGCAAGCTGGCGATTGATGAGACATTTTCGGGGTTATGTGACGATTGTCCGGGCGGCAAGCCGGGAGTTTGGAGCCGTCTAACCTTTGTCCGAGACGGAGGGACGGTGATTGTCTTTAGTGCGTCTACTCCCGAAACCCAAAGCGCTCTCATCGCGGCTTGGGACGAGGCACTTAAAACACTTCAGTTCGCGCCGTAATTTATGCCAGTTGGAAAAAAAATACGTGTCGCCATCAACGGTTTTGGCCGGATCGGACGCACGACTTTTAAGGCGGCGTTGGAGCGGCCGGATTTGATGAAAAAGCTCGAGTTTGTGGCGGTGAACGACCTGATGGACGCGCCGACGCTCGCGCACATGCTCAAATACGACACGGTTTTTCGCACCACTGCGCACGAGATTTCCGCCGCGGGCAATACGCTGGTCGTTGACGGGATGAGAATTGCGGTCACGGCGGAGAAAGACCCGGCCTTGCTCCCGTGGAAAAAGATGGGGGTGGACGTGGTGCTCGAGTGCACCGGCCGGTTCACCAAAAAAGAATTGGCAGAGTTGCACGTGACCAAGGCGGGCGCGAAAAGGGTGATTGTCTCCGCGCCGGCCAAGGGCGGGGTGCCGACATTTTTAATCGGTGTCAACGCCGACGGCAAAAAAGAGGGAAAGGAAGCCGTCATCAACAACGCTTCCTGCACCACCAATTGCGTCGGGCCGGTAACCGCGGTGATTGAATCAGTTTTTGGAGTCAAAAAGGCGGCCATGACCACCATTCACGCCGTGACCGCCGAGCAGAACTTGGTGGACGGCCCGCCGCCGGCGCTCCACCGTGACCTCCGCCGCGCGCGCTCGGCGCTCATGAATTTGGTGCCGACGACGACCGGCGCGGCGGTCGCGACGACCGAGGCCATCCCCGAGCTCCGCGGGCTCTTTGACGGTTTTGCCATCCGGGCGCCGATAATTGACGTCTCCCTTTCCGATTTCACTTTTTTGCTCAAAAAGAAAACGACGGTCAAAGAGGTTAACGATATCTTCCGCAAAGCGGCTAATTCGCCGCGGCTCAAAGGCGTGCTTGGCGTCTCCGAAGCGCCGCTCGTCTCCACGGACTACATCGGCTCGACCTATTCGGCGGTGGTGGACCTGGAGTTCACCAAAGTCATTGACGGCGACCTGCTCAAAGTGCTCGCCTGGTACGACAACGAATGGGGTTACTCCATGCGCTTGGTGGAGATGGCGGTCAGAGTGGGGGAAACCTTGCGGTAGCAAATGGCGGATAGCAAAGGGCAAATGGCTTGAGGGAAGCCGCGGCGCAAGCCGCGGTTTTCTGAAAAAATAACGTCACGGAATGCGTGACGTCTAACGGCCGAAGTATTTGCCGTAGAGGTAGGAGATGTAGGCGAGACGGTCTTCTCTCCCGCCCTTCTGCTTTTCGATGCGGACGAAGTTCAAGGCGATCTGGGCCATCGCGTTCCTCGCCGATTGTTCGTCCCTGTCCTTCGCCGGCGACGGGAAAACAGCGTCAATCCGCCTGAAGTCATCGTCCAGGGTTTCGATCCAGTTGGGGAGTTCTTTTTTCAGATATCCCCTTAGTTCGAGCGTCGTCAAGATGGTTTTCCGATAGGCGCCCTTGGCCAGACGATCGGCTAGACGAAACTCCATCTCGTAGGCGCGGAGTTCACCCTCAAGGTAGGCGCGATCGCTCGGCTTGGTTTGCCGCGGCTCAACGCCGGTCACGACGTCATAGGCATGACTGAGCTCGTGGGCAAAGAGAATGCCGCCCCACTCCACCGTCGTCACGTGAACCGGCAGTGCGAACAACTGGTTCCTTTGGCTGTTCCACTCGAATCCCGAGTTGACCGGCAGGCCGTTCAGCGCTCGTTCGCGTTTGGTCGCGAGCGTCACCTCGAAAGCCAACGGATCCCTTAGGGATTTTGACTGATTACCTGCGGCGTGTTGAATGGTGACTCCATTGCCCACGAGCACCGAGTAGTAGGCATGCTCGCGATGGAAGGCAATCAGCAGATCGCCGCGCGGATCTCCCGCGGCGACCGCCTCCAGAGCGCGGCCGAGCAGAGCGCCGTCTTGCTCTATTTTTTCGAGCCGGGACAGACTTTTTTCCAAGAACTCCCTTGGTCTCTCTTCGACCGATGCCGCTGCTGCCGGCGGGCGAGAGGTCGCGGGCGGTTCCGTCTGTCGGCGCGCGTTGTCGTCGACATACATCCAGATCGCGAGACCGATGATCGCGAGGAGGATGAGAACCAATTTAAAGGGCGAGTCCTTTTTTTCTTTTGTTTCCTTCTTTCCCCGTGCCATTTAGTGCCTCCATTTTGGGAAAGACGGTATGATAACTAAAGACACCCCGTTCGTCAAGGATGTTATGCTATACTGTCTGCGTTATGGCAGTGACAAAAAAACCAATCATCATTGTCGGCGGGGGGTTTGCCGGCCTCCGTCTCGCGCGGATTCTTTCGCGTTACCGCCGGAGAATCCCCGACAACCCCGCGCTCTTGCTTGACCGGCACACTCATCACGTCTACACACCGCTCCTCTACGAGGTCGCGAGCGGCTGCACGACGCCGAGCGAGCTCGCGCCGGCGCTCATCCGCGGCGCGACTTTCCGTTTCACCGAGGTGATTAAGACCTGCTGCGAAGTTAATTTTTTGCACGAGGAAGTTGTCGCGTTAGACGCGGCGGCCAAAACCGTGACGACTAAAAGCGGCGTCGTCTTGGCTTACGAAAAACTGGCGCTGGCCGTCGGCGCGGAGACGGATTTTTTCAACATCCCCGGGCTGCGGGAAAAAGCCCTGACGCTCAAAACTCGCCGGGACGCGCTGGTTCTACGCGAGCGGATTGCTGCCTGTCTAAAAAAGAAGCGAGAGGGGAAAGAAGTTCTGCTGAACATTTTTGTTGGCGGCGGCGGCGCGACCGGCGTGGAATTCGCCGCGGAGATTGCCGGCTGTTTTAGGCAGATGGAGCGGCGCGGCGCGCTCGACCGAAGCGATTGGTCAATTACTTTGGTCGAGGCGACTCCGCGGCTCCTCGGTTCTCTCAAGACGGAGTACTCAGCCCGGGTCAAGGAGCGCCTCGTGAAATTGGGAGTCAAAGTTCACCTGGATACCTGCATCAAGCGGGTGGAGGGGAATCACGTTGTGCTCGCGCCTCGGCCGCTCCGTGCCGGAGAAACGATAGAAGAGCTGGTTTGCGAGTTCCGCGCCGAGTTTGAGAAAAAGTTTGAAACCGACATTATCGTCTGGACCGGCGGGGTGCGCGGCGCCGCGATCTTGGAAAAGTTCGGCCTGCCGCTCGACCGCAAGGGCCGGGTGATTGTCGGCGGCGACCAGCGGCTGGCGGGAAATCCGGACATCTTCGTCATCGGCGACTCGGCCGCGGTGACGAACCCAGTCACCAAAGAAACCGCGCCGATGCTGGCGCAGTCGGCCACGAGACAGGCCGAGGTGGCGGCGACGCAAATCCTCGCCGACCTCGGAGTTCCGGTCAGCCGGCGGAGCTATGACTTCCCCGTCTATCCAGCGGTAATCCCTTTGGGCGGCAAGCAGGCCCTGGCCGTTATCGGTCAGCTATCTTTCCCCGGTTTTTTTGGCTGGCTTGTCCGTCAGGCCGCTGACTTTAGATACTTCCTTTCCATTCTGCCCTGGCGCCGGGCCATCACGGCCTTTTTCCACGGGGCCTGGCTTTACACCAGGAATGATTAATCGGACACGGACCTTGAAGGTCTGTAAAAACGGACCTTCAAGGTCCGTGCTAATACCGGGTATGAAATTAAAGACTGTCAAAGATTGGCCGGCGGAGAGATTGCGCGGCAAGCGAGTGCTGGTGCGCGCGGATTTTAATGTCCCGATGAACAAAGGAAAGGTGGGGGAGGACTGGCGCATTAAGGCGGCGTTGCCGACAATCCGGCATCTTTCCGCCGCTGGCGCCAAAATTATCCTCGCTTCTCACCTCGGGCGGCCAAGCGGCCGCCGCTCGCCGGCGCTCTCTCTCCGTCCGGTGGCGCGACACCTACAGCAGCTTTTGGGGAAACCGACTCGTTTTGTTGCCGCCGCGAGCGGCTCAAAAGTCGTCCGGGCGGTTCGCTCCCTACGCTCCGGCGACATCCTGCTTTTGGAAAATTTGCGTTTTGAGGCGGGGGAGGGAAAAAATTCGCCGCGTTTTGCGCGCGCGCTCGCCGACCTTGCGGATTTTTACGTCAATGACGCTTTTGCCGCGAGCCACCGTTCTGCGGCTTCCATTGTCGGCGTGCAAAAATATCTCCCCTCCGCCGCCGGACTGCTTTTGGCGGAAGAGATTCAGGTTCTCTCGCGGCTCCTCAGTAACCCGAAGAAGCCCTTCTTGGTGCTGATTGGCGGCGTAAAAATTGAGACGAAAATCGGGGTCATCAGCGCACTCGCGCGGCGGGCGACCCGGCTCGCGATTGGCGGCGCGCTGGCCGTGCCGTTCCTTAAAGCCAAAGGATTTTCTGTCGGCGCCTCGCCGCTTAAAAAATCCGATGTCTCCTTGGCGCGCCGGATTCTCCGTAGCCGAAAGAGTATTATGCTCCCCACCGACGTTGTCGTCGCGGCTTCACCGAAAAGCAAAGCGTTCGTTCGGCGAGTGGACGAAGTTGGGCCCAAGGAGATTATCTATGATATCGGTCCTCAAACCATTCGGGCCTTCGCCGCCGAAGTAAAAAAAGCCGAGACCATTGTTTGGAACGGCCCGCTCGGACTTTACGAAGAGCGGCGGTTTTCGCACGGCACGCGGGCGCTCGCGCTCGTTTTCGGCGCCCGAGCCCAAGGGAGAGCTTACGGGGTTGTCGGCGGCGGCGAGACGATTGACGCTCTCGCGCTCGCGGGCGTGCTCGGCTATATTGATTGGGTATCAACCGGCGGCGGGGCGATGCTGGAGTTTTTGGAAGGCAAGCAACTGCCGGGAATAGAGGCACTGTTGACGCGTCAACTCGCAATTCACTAACTCACTCGTACCTTCCCGTTGATTCACAATTCGTAATTTCGTATTGTATTCGTACTTTCGTAGCCATTATGGGGAAAAATGATTCTCTCCGGCTGACCATCATTGAGAACATGTCCGCGCTCTCCTCGACCGGCTTTGGGCTCGTGGCCGCGCTGGCCTGGAATGACGCCATTCAAGAACTCTTCCGCGTGATTTTCGGCACGGCCAACACCTTGGTCGCCAAATTTGTTTATGCCGCCTTTATCACCGTGGTTGTCGTTGTACTGACTACCCGTCTGTCGCGCGTGGCGAGTCGGCTCAAGGCGCTTGTCTCCAGTGCTTCACTTCCAAAATAATTTTTTAATTTTATAAATATGCCCAATCCTTCCGCTCCCGAGCCGCGCTCCTTTTGGCCGCGCTGGGATGAAAATCGTCTGTTCACCGTGCTCGTCGCGATTTTTTTGGTCTACGCCAGTGTTTGGCTTTTGACCGCGATAAAAAATAACGCCAAGCAGTTTGAGGCCATTGGCAAAGCGCCAGAAGAAAAACGCACAATTATGATTGACGGCACCGGCAAAGTTTCCGCCACGCCGACAATCGCCCGAATTCAGGTCGGCGTGCTGACCGAAGGCGAGACCGACATCGCCGCCGCCCAAAAACAGAACACGGAGAAGATGAACGCGCTCGTCGCGGCGCTCAAAGCCATGGGCATTGCCCAGGCTGACTTGCAGACCACTAATTATTCCATCTATCCTCGTTACGATTACACCAACGGCAAAAGCATCTTGGTCGGCTATACCGTGAGCCAGAACGTGAATGTCAAGGTTCGCGATCTCACCAAGGTTTCGGCTGTCTTCCAAAAAGCGGGCGAACTCGGCGCCAATCAGGTGAGCGGTCCGGACTTTACCATTGACGACCCGGAGTCGCTCCGGGCTGAGGCGCGCGACAAAGCCATCAGCAACGCGACGGCAAAAGCCGCGGACATCGCCAAGGCGCTAGGCGTCAGAATCGTGCGCGTGGTTTCATTTAACGAATCGGTTGGCGGCGGCTTCCCGACCCCGGAGTTTGCGCTAAAGGGGGACATGGGCGGCGCGGCGCCGCAGATTGAGACCGGCTCGCTGGACGTGAGCGCAAACGTCAGCGTGACGTATGAGATAAAATGAGAACGCTAATGAAAGCGAATTAGAGCAAATAAATGCGAACGTTATGGCTGATTTTAGGATTAAGGAAGTAAAAGCCCGGGAAATTTTGGATTCGCGGGGGAATCCGACGGTGGGAGTCGCGGTGACTTTGCGTTCCGGCGTGATTGGTGTTGCCAGCGTGCCTTCCGGCGCCTCCACTGGTTCGCACGAAGCGCTGGAGCTCCGCGACGGCGAAAAAAAACGTTACGGCGGCAAGGGAGTGCTCCGAGCCGTCGCCAACGTCAATAAGGTTTTGCGCCGACTAGCTATTGGCCGCGACGCGCGCGATCTCCGACAGCTGGACGCCGTGATGATTAAAAAGGACGGCACGCCAAACAAATCGCGGCTGGGCGCCAATGCGATTTTGGGCGTGTCGCTCGCCGCAGCTCACGCCGCCGCCGCCGCGGCGCGCGTTCCGCTTTACCGCTGGCTACGTCGCGTCTACGTTCTACGTTCTACGTCCTACGTTCTGCCATTACCAATGATGAACGTGTTAAACGGCGGCGTCCACGCTGGCTGGGCTATTGACCTGCAGGAGTGCCTGATTATCCCGCGGCAAAAAACTTTCCGCGAGCGGGTGCGGGCGGGAGCGGAAATTTTCCACGTTCTGGGCGGACTGCTTAAAAAAGCCGGCCATCAAACGCTCGTCGGCGACGAGGGCGGTTACGCGCCGCGGCTCACTCGGAACGAGGAGGCCCTGCAGTTTGCCGTCAAGGCGATTCGCGCCGCCGGCTATGTCCCCGGGCGCGAGGTCGCGCTTGGGCTGGACGCCGCGGCAACGGAGTTCTACGACGCGAAAAATAAAATTTACCGCTTGCGCCGCGACGGGCAGTCGCGGAAAGCCCGGGACCTGGTGCGGCTTTTTGAAAGCTGGGCCAAAAAATATCCGCTGATGACGCTCGAAGACCCGCTGGCCGAGGACGACTGGGAAAATTGGCGGCTAATTACTAAACGGCTCGGCCGCCGGTTGAAACTGGTGGGCGACGACCTCTTTGTGACTAAGGCGGAGCGGCTTAAAAAAGGCATCGCTCTCGGCGCGGCCAACGCGATTCTTATCAAAGTTAATCAAATCGGCACGCTCAGCGAGACAATTGACGCCATCAGGATGGCGCAGAAGAGCGGTTACGCTGTGGCGGTGTCGCATCGCTCGGGCGAGACCTGCGACACGACCATTGCCGATTTAGCGGTGGCGGTAAACGCTGATTACATCAAAACCGGTTCGCTCTCGCGCTCCGAACGCGTGGCCAAGTACAACCGCTTGATGGAAATTGAGGAAGAATTGCTTGGTTAAAATTATGCCTCGCGTTCAGAAACGCCCAAAACCGGTGGTGCTCGTGATTCTTGACGGCTGGGGTACGGCGCCCGCGACCGAGGGCAACGCCCTGTCGCGCGCCAACCTCCCGAACTGGCGGCGTTTTCTCCAAACTTATCCGGCCATGAATATCACGGCCTCGAGCTCCGAGGTCGGTCTTTCCTGGGGCGAGATGGGCAATTCCGAAGTCGGACATTTAAATATCGGCGCCGGGCGCGTCTACTACCAAACTCTGCCCCGCATCGCCAAGTCCATCGAGGACGGAACATTTTACGAGAACGCGGTTTTCAAAAAGACCGCGCAGCATGTTCTGAAACACAAATCCAAACTGCACTTGGTCGGTTTGGTTTCCAGGGGCAACGTGCACAGTTCGCTTGAACATCTTTTTGCGCTGCTGGAGTTTTGCCGGCGGGAAAAACTAAAAAGTGTTTTCGTCCAGGCGATTCTGGATGGCCGGGATTCTCTGTTCAACTCCGGTTTGGATTTTGTCACCCAGCTTCAGGCGGAGATGAAACGACTCCACGTGAGTGAGGTCGCTTCGCTCTCGGGGCGATTTTTCGCGATGGACCGCGATAACCGCTGGGACCGGACGGAGCAGGCCTGGCGCGCCATGGCCGAGGGGACGGCCGAGTTTTCCGCCGACGACCCGCTTGCCGCGATCAAAGATTCTTACGGCCGCAAGGTCTATGACGAGGAATTCGCTCCCACGGTGATTAAAAGCCGAGGCAAACCGCGGGCGACGCTCGGGGCGGGCGACGCGGTTCTTTTTTTTAACTTTCGGCCGGACCGCCTGCGCCAGCTCACCCGTGCCTTTGCTCTGCCGGCGTTTGAAAGGTTCAAAAGGAATATCCCCGCCGAACTTTTGGTCGTGACCATGACCGAGTATGAAAAAAATTTACCGGTGCTCACGGCTTATCCGCCCGAGGTAGTCCGGCTGCCGCTCGCCAAGGTCATCGCCGATGCGGGACTCCGCCAGCTCCATATCGCCGAGACGGAAAAATACGCCCACGTGACATTTTTTTTGAACGGCACGATTGAGGAGCCGTTCCCGGGCGAGGACCGCGTGATTATCCCTTCGCCGCGCGTCTCCTCTTACGCTCAGAAGCCGGAGATGAGCGCGCGCGAGCTCACCGAGCGGGTGGTCAAAGAGATTGATGGAAAAAAATACGACTTTATCGCGGTAAATTTCGCGAACAGCGACATGGTCGGCCATACCGGCAATCTAGCGGCGACCATCCAGGCCGCGGAAGTGGTGGATGAATGTCTGGGAAAGATTGCCGCCGCCGCGCTCAGGAGCGATGGCGTCGTGCTCATCACCGCCGACCACGGCAACAGCGAGGAAGTAATCAATTTGCAGACCGGCGAGATTGACAAGGAACACTCCACCAACCCGGTGCCGCTCATTGTTGTCGGCAAGAGCTTTGAAGGCCAGGCGACGCCGGAACTGGTCGCGGTGGAGGGTGATTTGGCTCTGCTGCCGCCGGTGGGTATGCTCGCCGACGTGGCGCCGACAGTCCTCTCCGTGATGGACATTGACCAGCCGGCAGAGATGACGGGGAGAGCGTTGGTTTAACTCCCGAATTTCCGAATTCACCCGGATTCTCACGAATGTTATGACTGAAAAGTCTGCGAGCAAACTTCTTTATCCGGAATTAAGTTACAAGATAGTCGGAGCCTTGTTCGCGGTACACAAAGATTTAGGCAACACGTATCAAGAAAAGTATTATCAGAGAGCCGTTGTGCCGGCTTTCGATAAAATTGGAGTTCCCTACAGTGAACAAGTGCCAATAGAATTACATTTTAAAAGCGCTTCTATTGGGAGATATTTTGTTGATTTTCTGATAGACGGAAAAATAATTTTGGAAATTAAAGTTGTTCCGAGACTAACGGTACAGCATTATCGCCAAGTTGATGCGTATCTTAAAGCCATGAAGAAGGAACTCGGGATTATCGCTAACTTCCGCTCTCAGTCATTAATTTTTCGGCGAATTCTGAATCCAATGTATCCTGGCCGGATTCGGGAGAATCCGGAATAATTCGGATATTAGGGAGTACTATATGCCTGAATTACCGGAAGTTGAAACTATTCGCCGGCAGCTTTCCCGCGAGCTTCCCGGGAAGCGAATTTTGAACGTCCAAGTGCTGTATTCGAAAGCCATCAAACCACTCACTCCCTCGCGGTTCGCCAAAATGGTGAAGGGCGCGAAGTTTGTTAAAATCAGCCGCCGCGCCAAGGTACTCCGACTGGAGCTCGCGAACGGCCGGACCATGCTGGTCCATTTAAAAATGACCGGGCGCCTGCTGCTTCAAAAACGCGGCGCGGCTCCGCGAAAAGAAACTGAAGCGATTTTTGAATTGAGCGGCCGGCGCGCTCTTTTCTACGATGACCTGCGCCGCTTCGGCTGGATTAGGGTTATTAAAACGGCCGAGCTCGGCGCTTATTTTGAAAAACAGGGCTATGGCCCGGAGCCGCTCGCCGCTTCTTTTACTCCCAAGACGCTCATCGCTTGCCTCCGGGCGCACAGCGGCAAACGAATCAAACCGCTCCTCATGGACCAGACCTGCATTGCCGGGGTGGGGAACATCTACGCCGACGAGTCGCTCTGGGACGCCGGAATTCTCCCCACGCGCCGGGTAGCCGATTTAACTGACCAAGAAATAATAAAACTCCACGGCGCGGTGCGCCGGGCGCTAGAGAAAGCCATCCGTAATCGCGGCACTTCGGCTGACTCCTACCTCGATGCTTTTGGCCGGGAGGGAACAAACTTCCCGCGCCTCAACGCCTATGGCCAAGCGGGGACTCGCTGCAAGAGGGGCGACGGCGGTATAATCAAAAAAACGAAACTCGGCGGCCGCGGCACGCATTGGTGCCTGAAGCATCAAAAATAGTTAGTAGAGAGCCACCGCCTCCGGCGGGGTCCCGCCAAAGGCGGGATAGTGAGCAGTAAGTAGAATGGAAACCAACTCTCCCTTTCCTAAAGGGAGTCCCCGCAGGGGGAGGGATTTATCGGGAGCAGGGAATAGTGGACCCGCCGTCCAGCGCTTTGCGCAGGACAGGCGGGCCCGCCTGCACTGGCCGTGTGGCCTGTGCAGCGGGTAGGGTATAAAGGATAGGCAAAGGAAAAATTTTAAAATCCTCCGGCTCGCCGTCGCGTAGCCGCTATGGCGGAGTACGGCTCCGAAGCTCGCCACCTCCTTTAGGAAAGCCTGCCTGCCCTGCCCACCGGCAGGCAGGCAGGCGGCAGGCAGGGAGGAATAAAATCAGTCACAACTCACTTTCTTCTATGAAATTTTTTGACACCATTATCATCGGCGGCGGGGCGGCGGCCTGGGCCGCGGCGCTTTACGCCAAACGCTATAATCTTTCGGTTTTGGTGGTAGAAGGCGAGTTGGGCGGGGAGACGGCGCTGGCCGGAGCGATTGAAAATTATCCGGGCATTCTGAGCATTGACGGCTTTGAACTGATTCAGCGGATGAAAAACCAAGCCGTTGGCCTCGGCGCCGAGACGCTCTCCGGAAAAGCGGAGCTCGTAAAAAATTTCGCTCATTGTTTTGAGGTGCGGGTCGGCAGGGAGAATTACCAGAGCCAGTCGGTGATTCTTGCGACCGGCATGGAACACCGGAAGCTCGGACTCGGCCGCGAGAGCGAACTTAAAGGCCGCGGCGTCCATTATTGCGCGACCTGCGACGGACCATTGTTCAAAGGCAAGCGCGCCGGGGTCGTCGGCGGCGGGGACTCGGCCGTCAAATGGGCGAGCCAGCTCTCGGATATGGGAGCGGCCGCGGTAACTTTGTTCGTGCGCGAGCCGAACTTGAACCGCGCCGAGCCGATAAATCGCGAACGGCTGAAAAAATATTCAAACATTAACGTTCTGCTCGAGACGGTTTTAACCGCGTTCGTGGGCGGGCCGCCGCTTAAAGCCGTGCGCTATAAGGTAAAAAAGGGCAAGGAGCGGGAGCTGGCTTTGGACGGCGTCTTTGTGGCCATCGGCGCCGTGCCGCGCAGTGAGCTCCCGGCGCAGTTAGGGGTTAAACTGGACAAGCAGGGCCAGATTGATGTTGACCCGCGGACGATGAAGACCTCGGTGGACGGCGTTTTTGCCTGCGGCGATGTGACGAACGCTTCCGGTTCTTTTAAGCAGATTGTAACCAGTGCGGCCCAAGGGGCGATTGCGGCCACTTCGGCTTATCTTGACCTCTCGACGCACCATGATTTCTGCGCCCTGCACGCCGTGCCTGTCGCCGGACTGCTCGAGACCGGAGCGCAGCATCAAAAAAACGGCGGACGCCGCCGGGTCAAAACAAAATCGCGTAGACACTAATATGCCACAGCGCCGTCAAGTAATTTTTTTTCTCGCGACAATTTTTGTCTTGGTTTTGGCCGCCTTCCTTTTCGTCGGCCGCGGAGAAAAAACCGTTAAGGGTGAAAAAATCCGGGTGGTGACGACCTTTCTCCCGATTTACGTCTTTACCAAAAACGTTACCGGCGACTTAGCGGAGGTGGAAAACTTGCTGCCGCCAGGAGCCGGCCCGCACGAGTACTCTTTTACTCCCGGCGATGTGCAAAAAATCAGCCGCGCCGATGTTTTGGTGATGAACGGTTTGGGCGCGGAGGCGTGGGCGGCGGGAGTGATTAAAGAATCGGGGACCATGGCCAAAATTATTGACGCCAGCGTTTCGGTTCCAGTCCGTCTCCGCAAAGGAACGCCCGACCCGCACATCTGGCTTTCTCCGACTTTAGTTCAAATGATGGTGGCCAACATCGCCGCGGGCTTGGCGGCCGCTGACCCCAAGAACGCCGCCGGCTACCAGAGCAACGCGGAAGTTTACCTCAAAAAAATACAGAAATTGGCTGATGACTATGATTTCTATCTGGAGTCGCCGGCAATCAAGCGCACCGACTTTATTGCCTTTCACGCGGCCTTCGGTTACTTTGCCGAACGTTTCGGGTTAATAGAGCGGGCGGTGATAGAGGAGTTTCCGGGTAAAGAACCCGGGGCTAAATATCTCGCGGGGGTCGTTGACTTGATTCGTCGCGAAAAGGTCAGGGCGCTTTTCTCCGAGCCGCAATTTTCACCTAAGGTGCTCGAAACCGTGGCCAAAGAAACCGGGCTCAGGGTTCGCCAGCTCGATACGGCGGAAACCGGCCCATTACTGCCGGACACTTACGAGCTAATTATGCGGAAGAATTTAGAAACGTTGATTGAAGCACTCTCAGAGTAGGGCGAGATTGGATCTCCGCTGGAGATCCAATCTCGTTCCCCCGCTTTTATGCCTTTCCTCGCAGTCCATGAGTTGAGCGTCCGTTACGGCGAAACCCGCGTTTTGGAGCGAGTGTCTTTTGAGGTAGAGCAGGGAGAGCTCGTGGCCATTATCGGCCCGAACGGTTCGGGCAAAACCACGCTGATTCGCGCCATCCTCGGTCTCGCGCCGGCGGCGGGCGAGGTGCTCTGGGAAAAGCCGCCAACCACGGGCTACGTTCCCCAGCGAGTGGACTTTGACCCCTCTTTTCCCCTGACCGTGGAGGAACTGCTTTTGCTCCGGCTCGTCCGCCATCGTTTTTGGCGCCATGATGAGCAAGCGCATGAGGCGATTACCCACGCGCTGAAGGATGTCGGCGCCGCGAAGCTCGTGGACAAACCAATCGGCGTGCTCTCCGGCGGCGAACTCCAGCGCGTGCTTATCGCGAATGCCCTGATTGCCAATCCTACCCTGCTAGTGCTTGATGAGCCCGCCTCAGGCATTGATATTGAGGGGGAAGAAACGATTTACGGCTTGATTCACCGCTTGGCCGAAGAGCGGCATATGACTGTGCTCCTCGTCTCACACGACCTGGATATCGTCTTCCGCTACGCCAGCAAAGTTGTTTGCGTCAACCGCAAGCTGATTTGTCAGGGAGCGCCGTCCAAGGTGCTTACCGCCGAAACGCTTTCCCGCGCGTACGCCACGCCGGCGCGCTATCTGCACGCGCCCGGCGAGCGCGGGAACCACCGCCACCACGGTTAGCTCTTAAATCTCCGAATTTACCCGAATTCTCACGAATGAATCTTATGCCCGATTTTCTCCAATACGACTTTTTTGTGCGAGCGCTCATCGCTGGCGTTTTAATCGGGATTTTGGCCGCCAACCTCGGCGTTTTCGTGATAGTCAGGAAAATGTCTTTTTTCTCCGACGCCATCGCCCACGCCTCGTTTACCGGCGTGGCGCTGGGGTTACTGCTCGGTATCCACCCGCTTGCGGGTGCCGCCGGTTTTGCCGTCTTGATTGCCCTGCTTATTTCTAAACTCGGCGAGCGCCGCTCGCTTTCGCTGGATACGATTATCGGTGTTTTCTTTTCCACCGCCCTCGCGCTCGGCGTAATCGTCATCGGCGCGCTCAAGGGCTACCGGGTTGACCTTTTTGGTTATCTTTTCGGCGATATTCTCGGCGTTTCGGCTTTGGACAATATTTTGATTGCCGTTCTGACCGCCGCGACCGTCATCCTGCTTTTGATTTTTTTCCGGGTCTGGACGAAAATCGCTTTTCACGCCGACCTGGCCCGGGTGGAGGGCGTTAACGTCAGTTTTCAGGACCGTCTTTTTTTGGTCATTCTGGCTTTGACCATCGCCCTCGGGATCCGGCTCGTCGGCGCGGTGCTCATCGGGCCGCTCCTGATTATCCCCGCGGCGACGGCCAAAAATATCGGCTGGAGCATGCGGAGTCTCGTGGCCGTCTCCACCCTGGTCGGAATTTTTTCCTCCCTCGCCGGCCTCATCATTTCCTACTACGCGAACACCGCCTCCGGCCCGACCGTCGTTTTGGTTTCCGCCGCCGTCTTCGGCCTTTCATTTTTGGCCCGGCCCAAGACGGCGAAAATTTAATAAGTGCCAAATTCTCCCTTTTCTAAAGGGAGTCCCCGCAAGGGGGAGGGATTTATATGGACCTGGATCTCAAAATTCTCCGTGTCATGAGGTCACCCGTCGGCAAGTCGCCGGCGCTTGACGCGCTGATTAAATTTTTTGCCACCTGGCTTTTTTATCTCCTGCTCCTTGTTGCCGTGACCTCGCTCACCGAAGGCGGGCCGGCGCATTTTACCCAGACGCTCCGCATTTTTTTGACCGCGGTCGCGGCCGTTATCATTGCCGAAATCATTTCCTGGACTTTGGGGCTTTTACTTTACCGCGAACGGCCTTTTACCCATCTTAAATTCGAGCCGCTGGTCTGGATGCCGCCGCGCTGGAAATCTTTTCCCTCGGACCACACGACGATCGGGTTTACGGTGGCCCTGACCTTCCTCCTCTTGGCGCATCCGCTTGGCCCGCTGTTTTTGGCCATGGCGGTCCTGGTCGGCTTGGCGCGAATCTCGGCCGGCGTCCACTATCCCTCGGATGTTTTGGCCGGCGCCCTGCTCGCCGGAGTTGTTTCCTTAGCCGTAGTGGAAGCGGTAAAAATCTATTCGCTGATATGATTTCAATCTTTCAAGCGATGGCGCTCGGGCTGGTCCAGGGGCTGACGGAATTTTTGCCGGTTTCCTCTTCGGCGCATTTAGTGCTCCTGCCTTGGTTTTTCGGCTGGCGCGACCCCGGGCTCGCCTTTGACGTGGCCCTGCACTTGGGCACGCTGCTCGCGCTTTTGATTTATTTTTTCCGCGACTGGCTGGATATTTTCCGGACCGGCTTGGGCGGCGCGGGCAAGTCACCCCAAAAAACTTTATGGCTCCTGGCGCTTGGTTCGCTCCCGGGGGCGTTAGCCGGCGTGCTGTTTGAAAAACAGGCTGAAGGTTTTTTTCGCTCGCCGCTGCTCGTGGCCGTTGCTCTGGCTGTTGCCGGTGTGTTGCTCTATCTCGCCGACCTTTGGGGCCGGAGAGCGAAAGAGGCAACCGGATTCTCGGTTTCAAGCGCGATTTTTATCGGTCTGGCTCAGGCCGCGGCGATTGTCCCCGGCGTCTCCCGCTCCGGCGCAACCATCACCGCGGCGCGCGCGCTCGGGTTTAACCGCGAGGCGGCGGCGCGGCTCTCGTTCCTCTTGGCGACGCCGATTACCGCCGGCGCCGCGTTTTACGCCTTGCGTTCATTGAACTCAGCTGACATTACGCCGGCTTTTTTTGTGGGTATTGTTGTAGCGGCTCTTGCCGGACTTTTGGCCATCCGTTTTCTTTTGCGGTATGTTGCCCGTGCCAGTTACCGGCCGTTTGTCTGGTATCGGCTGGTTTTAGCGGCACTTGTTGTCATCATCATTGTGAGCAGCAAATAGCTTTGCGTCCGACACTCAACCCCCAACTCCCAATTTCTAACTTCTCATATTTATGTTGACCCCGATTCTCATGGCCGGCGGAGCCGGCACGCGGCTCTGGCCGCTTTCCCGCGCCGGCGCGCCCAAACAGCTGCAGGCGCTTTTTGACCAAGAGACCATGCTCCAGAAATCCGCCGCGCGGCTCAGCCGCGGTTTTGGCGCCAAGCGGCTCTGGGTCGCGACCACCCGCGAGTATCTGGACCGCGTGCGCCGCGAATTGCCGCAGATTCCCCGCGCGCATATCTCGGTCGAGCCGATGAAAAAAGAAACCGCGCCGGCTTTGGGCCTGGCGCTCGTCCGGATTCTTCACAAAGACCCCGAGGCCTTTATTGTTTACGCCAATGCCGATAATTTTGTCCGCGACGTCGGCGAATTTTTGCGCATCCTCAAAGTCGCGGAGTCGCTGGCGCGCGCCGAGCCGGACCGACTGGTGCTCGTCGGCATCCGGCCGGCTTATCCGGATACCGGCTTGGGCTATATCCGGATGGGCGACCTGCTGGCGCGGGTTCGCCGTCGGCGCGGCGAGGATGAAATTTTTTCGGTCCGGGCTTTTGTGGAAAAACCGAATCAGAAAACCGCGGAGCGTTACGTCCAGTCCTGGGAGTATCTTTGGAACCCGACGCTCATCGTGGCCAAAGCCAGTACATTGTTCCAGAAATACGCCCGGCATCTGCCGGCGATGCATGAGCGGCTCGTGAAGATAAAAAACGCTTTGGGCACGGTGCGCGAGAACGCGGTGATTAACCGCGAATTTGCGGCCATCGCGCCCACGACCATTGACTACGGCATTCTGGAAAAAGAAAAAGGGATGGCGGTCATTCCGGCGGACTTCGGCTGGACTGATGTCGGAAGCTGGCGGGCGGTGCACGAGATTCTTGCCGCGAGTCCCCAAGCGACAGTCGCGCGCGGTCCGCACCTCGCGATTGACTCCGGCGGCAATCTCCTCGTCTCCGCGGCGGGCAAGCTCATCGCCACGGTCGGCGTGCACGATATGGTG
This sequence comes from Patescibacteria group bacterium, assembly GCA_004299275.1. Taxonomy (GTDB): domain Bacteria; phylum Patescibacteriota; class Patescibacteriia; order 2-12-FULL-57-11; family 2-12-FULL-57-11; genus SCSU01. Next base: position 4,870 of record SCSU01000073.1, on the reverse strand, counting down.
GTGGTCGAGACCGAAGACGCGGTTTTGGTCTGCCCAAAGTCTCGCTCGCAAGAGGTTAAAAAATTGGTGGAAGTGATGGTCAAGAGGAAACTCAAGAAATATCTGTAGAAAACAATAAAAGGGAAACAGAAACAGCAACAGCAACGGAAACAGAAAAACAAGTTATTAAAACAACATCAGACCATTATTCGTAAATTCGTATTGATTCGTAATTCGTAATCAATAAAAAAACCGCGGCGGGCCGCCACGGCATGACTCTAGGCGACGACGACGAGCCAGGTGCGCGGTTCGCCGACGGCCGCGCCGAGGATGAGCAGGCGGGGGAGCACTCTGGCGAGCGGGGCGACGCGGTCAAAACCTTCGCGATCGCCATTTTTGGCAAAACCGACCTCGAGGAGCACGACCTTTTCGACCGAGCGGGTGAGGGTCAGTCCCGGACCTTTGTGCCAGCGCTCTTTGCTCATGGCGGCGCGGAGCGCCGGACCGGCGGTCTTAGCGATGGCGCGTCGCAGGGCCTCGAAAAGGAGCATAGTGAGCTGGTCGCGGAGATAGCTGACCTCCTGCGTCCAGTTGCCGGCGCGCATCTGGTAGTCACTGTCAGCGAGCCGGGCTTGGAGCGAAACGGTCTCGCGCCAGTCCGTGGTACAGCCGCGGCCGACCGAAAGCGGCACGAGTTCCTTCACGCTCTCGCCGGTTGCCGCCTCGATTGCCGCGGCAACCTCGAGGGAGTTTAGGGCCGTCCACTCGGCAAGCGGGTAGCGGCCGGTCCGCGTGATCTCGGCGAACGGACGAACGAGGGCGAAGAGCGGCGCCATCAGCTCCTCGGTTCGTCCGCGTTTGCCTTTTGCCCGCAGATAGCCGGCGAGCCAGTTCGTGAGCGTAGCCTCCTCGGCGGTTTGGTTTACTCTCTCCACGTTGACCTCCGGCGTCAGTTCACCGGTTTGGTGTTTTTTCGTCAAGAGCGGTTTTTAAAGATTTCCTTAGCGGTTTCCCAGACATCCGGTTGCCCCTGTTCGCGGAGCGTGTACCACCACTCCGCGCCCCAAAAGTAGACGGGCGATAAGCGCGTGGACGCGGCAAAGTCGGCCATGCGCCGGAGCGAGGGGGCGTCCTCGAGCCGGAGCTGGTCGTCGATGGAGAGCTCCGTGAGCGCCGCGCCGGCCCAGGGTTCGGCTTGGAGTTCGGAGACGAAGACCGGTTTATTGAAGAGAGCTCTCGTGAACTCCGTCCGCCGGCGGTAAAAAGCCGGCGAGAGGGGATAAATAATTTTTCCCAGCCAATTATTCCAAGTCTGGTGATAAATAGAGATGCCGAGAGCGTCCACGGACGGCGCCGTGCCGAACCAGGTAGAGAGTTCGCCGGACTCCGTGGTCACGACCGGCCGCGAACCGTCAAGCTGGCGCGCGAGCGCCACTTCGCTCTGCCAAAGTTTGCGGCTGTGGCGCTCACAACGGCCGAAAACGCGCAGCAACGGTTCATTTTCCACCTGCCAGGCGATAATTTCGCGCCGCTCTTTGAGTTTTTCGACTTCGGTTTTAATTAAATTAAGAGTAGCGGCATCTTGTTCGGCGGGCGAGATGGCCTTAAGCCAGGCCGGGTCGTGACATTCCGGCCAGCGCGGCGTGCGGCGGCCGATGGCGAGAATAGCGTCGCCGCCGCGTTTTTTGATTTCATCCAGTTGCCACTCGATTTCTGCAAAGGTAAACTGACCACGGTTTGCCTCGAGCCGGTCCCAGGGGATGGTCAACCGAAAATGTTTGACGCCGAGTTCGTCAAGCAGAGCTACGAGCACCGCGCGGGGGTCGTTCCCCATAAACGCCGCGTAGCTCGGCATAAAAGTCGCTCCCCAAATCGGTTGCCGTGGCGGCTCAATGACTTCTTCCACGCGCGTACCGACAAAAACCAGACCAGCGAGGCCGAAATAAATAGCGAGGAGCCCGACGAGTGTTTGAGATTGTTGCTTCATGGCTACGAAAGTACGAATACAATACGAAATTACGAATTGCGAATCAATGCGTTCCGACGTAAAGCCGGGATTCCGCTCGGCGGTAAATGTACGAATTATTGTAACATGAAAAAGGTGAGCAAGTGGAAAATTCTAAAAACCAAAACCGCGTTTAAGAACCGCTGGTGGGATATTGTTGATGAAACCGTGCTCCTGCCCTCGGGCGGAACTGCGCATTTTTTTGTCAATCACAATTTGGGCGGGGTAATGGTTTTCCCGGTTACGGCCAAGGGCGAAGTGCTTTTGGTCAGACAATACAAGCATGGCGCGCGTCGGATTTTGCTGGAACTGCCAGTGGGGCGGATTGAAAAGCGCGACCCGAGCCCGCTCGCGGCCGCGCGCCGCGAACTTAGGGAAGAAACTGGTTATGAGCCGCGGCTGATGAAATTTGTCCGTTCGTTTCAAATATTTTCCACTTCCTCCACCGGCAAGTTTTGGCTTTACGCGGCGCTCGGCTGCCGGTTGGTCGGCCGGCCGAAAAATACGCCCAAAGAGATAACTGAAGTCATAGCCATGCCGCTCCGCGATTTTGGAAAGTTGCTCGCCGCCGGCAAACTCAACTCGATTGTCCACGTCGGCGGCGCCTACGCCGCTTTGGCTTTCATTAAAAAGTTATGAGAATCGGCCGCGCCGGTTTAGCGCTCGTCATATTGGCTCTTGTTTTTTTTGGCGCGGGAGCTGTGAGTTATTTTGTCGGCGCGGGCGGGGAAACGGTCAGAGTAGAGATAAAAAATGACAGCGTGGATGAAGTCGGGCGCGTTCTCCGTGACGCGCGCGTGCTCACACCATGGAAATCATTTGTCTTTGCCATCGTCTCCGGCGCGGGCGGCGCGGCGCGTTCCTTCCACCCCGGTATCTTTCTTATCCCCCGGCGCGCGAGCGTCCGGCAGATTATAAGGATACTTTCGGCAAAAGGACGGGTGGAGGTTACAGCGACCATCCCCGAGGGCAGCAGTCTCCGCGAGGTCGCCGTGATTCTGCTCAAAGCCGGTTTAATCGAGAACGCCGAGAGTTTTTTGGCGATTACCGGCCAGCCGGCTCAACTTTCATCGCCGCCTAAAATTTCACCCGACGACTTTCCGTTCCTCAAAGAAAAACCCGGTTCAATCTCGCTCGAAGGTTATCTTTTTCCGGACACCTATCGGTTTTTCGCCGACGCGCGTCCCGAGGAGATTGCGCGCAAACTCCTCGCCACTTTCGAGAAAAAAAATGCGGACTTCCGAGAGACGGCCGGACGCTCCGGTTTCACCTTTCACGAGATTCTCACCTTGGCTTCAATTGTGGAATCCGAAGTTCGTTCGGACGAGGACCGCCGCCTCGTGGCCGACATCTTCAGCCGCCGGCTCAAGGCGGGGATACCGCTCCAAGCCGATTCCACGGTAAACTATGTGAGCGGGAAAAAGTCGGTTTTTACCTCGGCCGCTGCTCGCGCCGCGGATAACCCTTGGAATACTTATAAATACCGCGGTCTGCCGCCCGGCCCGATCGGGAATCCGGGGTCAGCGGCAATTCGCGCCGTGCTCGAGAGGAAGCCCAACGTTTTTTGGTACTTTCTGACCGCGCCGGACGGCAAGGTCTATTACGCCCGGACTTTGGAAGAGCATGTTTTGAACAAAAAAAATTTATGAGACATAACACTGCCGCTCTTTCTCCTGCCGCCGCACCCGCCCCGCGCTCCGCTCTTGCCGCCAATATCCTGACCGTATTATTCCTCGTTTCTATTCCGCTTGTGGGGCTCATCGCGGTTTGGACCATCGCCCCTTGGAATCGCCGGGCGCGGCTCGTGGTTTCCGTACTCTTCGCTTTCCCGGCCTTGTATCCGCCGTATCTAGTCTTGAGCTCGCTAATTAGACAGGCGTTTTAAATGTTTACCCAAAATAAATTTTTTTATTTTGTTGCGGCGGCCCTGCTCTCCACTTCCTCTGCCGCATTTTGGCCGTTGCCGGCGGACGCGCACGCGGACCCGATGATGGGGGAAGAGGTGCCGCTCGTCGAGCAGATTAGCGATTTTGACGCGGCCATCGCGGTCAACCCCGACGCGACGATTGAGGTCACCGAAAAAATTACGGTTTACTTCCCCGCGCCGCGGCACGGGATTGACCGCGAAATCCCGGTGCGCTACCGCGCTCGTTTCGGCAATCGGCAGACGATTCGGCTGACGGTAGAAAGTGTTACCGACCAGAACGGCTCGCCCCTCCCCTATGCGCTCTCGCGGCTCGGTGGTGATTTAAGAATCCGCATCGGCGACCCGAACCGGACGGTCGCGGGCGAGCAAGTCTACCGCATCACTTACCGCGTCGCGCGCGTGTTGCTTTTTTTCAGCGACCATGACGAACTCTACTGGAACGTCACCGGCAACCGCTGGCGACTGCCACTTTCCCGCGCCGAGGCGGCGGTAACACTCCCTGTCGGAGTTCCGGCGGCGGCGGTGAGCTCTTCCTGCTACACCGGGTCTTACGGTTCAACCGCCCAGGATTGTGCCAAGAGCGCGGCTGACGGCTTTTACCAATTCACCAGTGACGGCGAGCTGACTATTGCCATTGGCTGGCCTAAGGGTTTTGTGCGGGCGCCGACCAAGGCGGAGAGAGCCCGCGATTTTTTGCTGGACAATGCCGCGCTGGCTGTTCCTGTTTTGGTTTTCATCATTCTCTTTCGGCTGTGGTGGCGGCGCGGCCGCGACCCGAAGATTAAAACGATTATGGCGGAATACGAACCGCCGGATGAGCTCGGTCCTGCAGTGCTCTCGGGCCTCGTCCGGGAGCGAGTGGGGAGCGGGGCGATTTCGGCGGTTCGTATTCCGCCATAATCGTTTTAATCTTCGGGTCGCGGCCGCGCCGCCACCACAGCCGAAAGAGAATGATGAAA